>MGXZ01000008.1 GCA_001802455.1 Gammaproteobacteria bacterium RIFCSPHIGHO2_12_FULL_39_24 | reverse complement strand
TCCGCTGAAATTTGAATGATTGTTAACACCTTCATTCTGGCTCACTTAGAAGTCTTTAGTAAGGGGCGGGGTCCATACCATCTGTAATAATTCACCCGCGCATACCGAAGCAAATTTAATATCGACCAATAAATTCCAACACCAATTTTTTCAAATTTTCAGCAGCCACTTTTACGCCCGCTAATGTTAATTCATGACTGATGTTCACATCACTCATGCCAGAGGCCATGTTGCTGATCACAGAAATGGCAGCAACACGCATACCACAATGACGCGCCGTGATGACTTCATTGACGAGTGACATTGCAACGACATCACCGCCCATTATTTTAAAACAACGAATTTCAGCAGGTGTTTCAAAGCTGGGTCCCAGCACACCGAAATAAACACCATCATGTAGTTTAATATTGAGTTTGTTTGCAGAAGATAATAATTTTTCACGTAATGCATTATCATAAGCATTATCCATTCCAGTAAAACGCTCACCAAATTCGTCGTCGTTTGGTCCTGCTAACACATTCGTAAATTGAAAATTAATATGATCACGAATTAAAACCAGATCACCTGTTGCAATGTGTTCGCGCATGGAACCAGCTGCATTGGTTAATAAAACAGATTCACAACCGATTAATTTCATCGCACGAATATAAGTTTTTGCAACGGAATTTGAAACGCCTTCATAAAAATGCGCACGACCTTGCAAACAAGCCATTGGCACACCATTTAATTTTCCTAACCACAAATTACCGGCATGTCCTATGACTGTGCATGGCGGGAAATCAGGTAAATCAGAATATGGAATTTTAATTGCATCGGTGAGCATCAAAGCAAGATCACCCAAACCGGATCCCAATGTCATCGCCAGTTTAGGTTTAAATCCAGGTGCTTTTTCTGAAATAATTTTTGCCGCGAGAATGGATGAGTGTGTCATTTATTTTTCCCTTAAATTTTTTGGCCCAAATGCAAATGGTAATAATTCTGTGAGTGTAGCTGATTGGTATTTTCCATCCAATGTGCACAAATGAAAAATCATGTCTGATGATGCGCATTCTAAAAAGCGTTGCCGACAGGCGCCACAGGGCGAGCAAATTTTATGATCAGGCACTAAAATTAATGTTTCTGAAATGGTTTGGTGGCCGTTTGCAAATAAAGCGCTGATCGCACCAACTTCTGCGCACATGCCCACTGGAAAAGCAGCATTTTCAATATTACATCCCACAAATAATTTTCCATTACTTGCGCGTACACAGGCGGCAACTGAAAAATGGGAATAAGGTGCATAAGCATTTGGCAGTACCGCTTTTGCGGCATCAAGCATATCGCGAGGGGGTGTTTTCAAATTCCATTCTCCTTTCAGCTCTCGTATAATCAAATTGTCTCAATTCTAGGGCGACCATTATAAATGGAATTTTGACTCAGGACGAGTTCATATGCTGGATACATTAACTTTAGTAGCGTATTTGTTGGGAAATAATGCTGGACATCCTGATCATTTGCGTCTTCACGCGCAATTTTTTGGCACGGAAAAACAAACTGTTTGTGCGCAAAAAAGTGAATCGCCACAATTACGTTGGAGTGGTGTGTCGCCGGAAGCAACCTCATTGGCGGTGATCATTAAAGATCCGTCGCATTATTATTGGGTTGTTTACAATTTGCCGGTAGATACAAAAAACTTATCTTTCAGTATCGATCATCACATGCTACAAACCAATCAAGGTGTGAATAGCTGGGGAATACAAGCTTATCATTCACGTTGTTGGGAAAATCGGTATCATCCTGTTTCAGTTGAATTATTTGTGCTGGATACGCGTTTTTCTAACAATGAGTCAATGTCAGGAAAAATAGTAGAAGAAAAAATGCATGGCCATATACTGGCAAAGAAAATTATTCATCAATAAAGCTTCCTTAAATGAATTAAGCGCTAATTTAAAGTAGCGAGAAGCCGTTGCAAGATCCCGCCTTGTTTTTGTGTCCCCTATGTTTATATATTAAGCACACGAAAACAAGGGTAGTAACGACTGCGAGCGAGTGCAAATTGTCAGCGCTTAAAATTTAATATCCCCTTAATTTTAATTGCTTAGAATATATTTTAAGTGCAATAGATTGGAAAAACGTGATGCGCGGATTAACATGGCCAGGCCAAACACAGGAAGAGCAAAATCAGAACAGAACGGCTGAATTTTGCCTGCCTATCCGGTTAACACACAAACCGGGTGATTCACGTGAAGTTTCAGCATCTGACGCCACGGTTTTAGCGGGATTTTCGGAAGAAATTTCAGATAAAAACTCCTCATTGGGTGACAACCGGATAGGCAGGAAAAACTTCGCAATCGACACCCTGATTTAAGCTTATCTTAAACTTTCTTGTGCTACTATCAAAAAGTAGTCCGAAAAAAATCTTTAATTATTTTTTGCGGAGGTGATATGAGAACAAATGAAGTGGGTAGCGAGATAACTTTTTTAGACGCAGAAGTATTATATAAACAAGGCGCTCGACAATTTAAAAACGTTACATTCAAAATTGCTGCGCAAATAAATACCCCTGTGCGTTTACCATCACTTCAAGACGCAACGCTTGAAAATTGCCATGTTGCAGATTTGCCACCGGGTGTTACGTTGGATGTTCCTTTTTATGGTGAACGATTATTTATTTCCACCAATTCTTATCACGGCAAACCTGATGCAGATAGAAATGAATTACTTGATTTAGTTGCCGGCAAAAACAATGTTAGTTTTGAACAACGTTATCTTAGCAGTGCGCATCTGGGATTTGTAAAAAAAAATCCCCCGCACATCAATTCCGCTATATTATTTAATTTATTATTCGATTCAGATTTTAAAATCAAACGGACTGCTTTAGTGGTGAACAGCCTTGTTATTACCGATTGTTTTGATTTATCTCGTGTGAATATGAATATCGGTGACGATATTGAAAAGCAACTACAGTTTATTAATAGTTTTTCAGCTGTTCAATTTAGCCAGTGCCAATTTAAAGACGGTATTTTATTGCCTGAATTTATCATGAAACAAGTTAGCCGTGTTGAAAAAATCACTGACGCAGAACAATTGAAAAAAATTTTATTGGAAGCTCGTCAATCACTTGAACAACATTCTGCAGCAAAAAAGAAAACAACATCAACTAAAATTACCAATCCTGATACATTTAATAATCTCTTTAAAAAACAACATAAAAAAGAGTGGACGGGATTTACTTTTGATTGCGTTGTTGATTTGTCATCTGAAGCATCTGCACCGAAATCACAACGCACCATTAGAAACATGTTGATGCAAAAAACAAACATAAAAGAACTGAATGTTTGTAATAGTATTTTAGTGAAAAACAATTTTTCGGGCGCAGCTATTTCAAAATTGATTTTCACTGCAAAAACGAATTTTGAACAATGTGATTTTCGTGAGAGTCAATTTAAAGATGATGCAATTATTACTTTTGTTAACGAAGATGGCACTGCTATCAATTTTGCAGTATCGACATTGCTAGACAAGCTGGAAAAAAAATATTATGAGTTACGCGGCACAAGAGAAAAAAAATTTTTCAAAGATGATTTTTTTCTCACTTTACAATCAAAATATCCAGACAATAAAGGCCAGCAGTTAATTGCCGCGCTGCAACATAGCCAACATCAGAAAACTCGCTTTTTGAGTTCAGCGAGAAGTCGCAGAACGTATGATGCGTTTCGTGCGGTTATGCAGGAAACACAGAAAGAGCAAAAAGAGCAGCGTGCTACGTCGACTAAACAATCAGAGCGTGAGCACACAGAGACACTCGCACTTGCAGCAACAAAATCACTGAGCAGTTTACCGTCTGAAAAATCGGTTGATGGTTTATCGCAAAGTGTGACACCGACAACAGAACCATTGGAAGTGAATTACCAAGAATTAATATTGGCTGCAAAAAAACAATTATCATCAAAAGATAAAGATCAAGTTGTTGCTGCGTATCAATTATTAATGCAGCTCGATCAAGATACTGCCAACCATTTTGCTCAACAACAAGTGCAGTTACTCAAAAACTATTCTCGCTTTGATTCGTTTTATGGTATCAATAAAGATAAAAATGGGTCGAAAATAGATCGCACAAAAAGAAAAGACGACATTATTTTTGCATTACAGTTTCTGTCGGAAATTAATTCGTCGAATTTTGGCGATTATGAAAAAATAGTACGTGAAAAATTCGTACCAGCGTATTTTGATTATGTGGTGTCGGGTAGAAGAAAGCGTGATGACACTACTGGAAAGCAAACCCATTTTTTGGATATGGATACGTTGGAAGCCATATTTATTGAACTTGAAGCAATCCATGATGCAAAAATTTTGAGTGTTCTTAGCAATCATCGACATGATCCCAATGGAAATACAGGGTTGCGATTTATGTCAATGCCCAAAAAGGAAGAAGACAAAGAAGCGCATCGTTTATTTTGTCAGAACGGATGGGCGCACATACCATTAAAATCATACGATGGATTGTCTTGTCCCGCCAAAAAAGAAGATCTTCAAATTGAAAAAGAACTTTATATTGTCGAATTAATTAAACGCGGTGATTTTACTGTCGCGAATAATTATTTGAAAGCATGTCAGGCAGTTTGGCCGGATATGCAATGGAATGCTGCAAAATTTGAAGCAGTACTACTGCACTTGATGGCTGAAGCGATAAAGAAAGCAAACAATGCAATGCTACTTTCTTTTGCGCAATCGACATTAGCAAAAAATAAATTTATTACTGATTTGAACTCCACTTCAAAACTGCTTGTATTAAATGATGCTATTCCAGACAGTGTTGCTTTGACAAACGCATTGTCTCACATGATGCGGAGTGTTGTGGAGCAGAGACGGTTTTTGGATGCTGATATAGCGCTTTTGCAGCGCCTTTCAACGAATCCTCATTTAAGATGGCTGGGTAAATTACCGAAAGATAGTGTTGAAAATCTTGAAACAGCAGCGCAGAACTCACTATGCAGTGATGCTCAACGCGCTTTTTTTGGAAAATTATGGGAAATTGCGCAAAATGCCATACCCGGTGCAGAGTTAAATAGGCTGTGTAAAATGCATGATCTGGTACAAGATATTTATCAGACTGAGCCATTGTACTCGTCGTTAGAAAATATTTTGATGGAGTTATTTTCATATACACCATTTTCAGCGGCACGAGTTAATAATAAATGGTTAGCAGGAAACGAAATTGTCAATCAAGTTGAGAAAGCGACTACTTATTCATTAACAGGAAGAGAAGAGAAAAAAATAACGTTGAATAATGGCAGTGTGATCAATGTAAATCATTTTAAATATTTGCGCGCAATTGACATCCAAAATGAATTTAATCAATTTGGAAAGTGTACTGATGCAACACAAATCATGAAACAACTCTCTATAATAATTAATTTGCTAGAAATAATACAAAATGAAATGGTGTCGATTAATGAAAATAAAACGTTTGATAGATTACTCAAGAGCACGCAGGAAAAAATAATTGACATTGAATCCAAATGGCATACAGATGTCTCACGCCTGGTGGAATTAGATCCATTGCCGTCTCGCGAACAGAAAAATAGCATTGGGAAAACATTGGTACAGTTTTAGCGCACGCTTTCTTTCCTCGATTAAGAAAACCTTAATCTCCATTTGATATGGTATCTGCGTTGCAATTCTTTTGCGTCGTTGAAAATCCTGTGGCAGAATAACTGCCGCTTTCAGCGGAGGAAACGGTGTGCTAGTCACGTCGGAATTGAATGAAATCTAGGAGAAAAATATGTTGGTATTAACAAGATCAGTTGGTGAACGTTTGTTCATTCAAGACGGCATCATCAAAATTCAGGTGTTAGAAGTCAAAGGCAATCAGGTGCGTATCGGAATTGAAGCGCCAAAAGATATCGCCATTCATCGTGAAGAAGTATTTAATCGCATTAAATCAGAAAGTGAAGGGGCAGGCGAAGCAGCAGCTTAATTTTTAGCTCATTTCGCGAATTCCATTGTGGTCTGCGACCAAAATTTTATCGGCGGGGCGTTTTGCAAAAATGCCGTTGCACACAACGCCGGTAATGTTGTTGAGCATCTCTTCCGCTTGAATGGGTTTTTCCAGATTTAAATTGTACACATCCAGAATGATATTGCCATTGTCTGTGATAAATCCTGCGCGATATTCAGGTAATCCACCCATTTTAAGAATCGTTCTAGCAACCAGTCCGCGCGCCATGGAAATGACTTCAACTGGCACAGGAAATTTTCCCAGTACTTTTACTGCTTTGGATTGATCAACAATACAAATAAATTGTTTTGCTGCTGTGGCGATAATTTTTTCGCGCGTGAGTGCGCCACCACCGCCTTTGATTAAATATTTAAATTCATTAAATTCATCTGCGCCATCAACATAAATGGGAACACTATCAACTGCATTTAAATCATAAACGGGAATACCATGCGCTTTTAATCTGTTTTCAGTTTCAATAGAACTGGCAACAGTGCCTTTGATTTTATTTTTAATGCTAGCCAGCGCATCAATAAAATAATGAACGGTAGAGCCAGAGCCAACACCGACTATTATGTCTGAAGCAATTAATTTTAGTGCGGCATTGGCAACTTGTTTTTTTAATTCGTCTTGTTTCATTGAAAAATAATTTTTTGTGAACAAGTTTTTGAGCATAAAGAATTTCGGATGGGATGTCAAAAGGAGCTCTGTAAAAATGCGAACGATTATAACGCCATTTCAACTTTTAAAATACACGAAAATAGCTTGATTGAATTAAGCGCTGATTTCTTTACATCCGCTCGTAGAGGATATGACTGCTTTAAAAATCTGAATGCTTGTGGGTGACTTGGGCGTATCTGTTTTTCGTGAACATGACACAAAAACAGATACGCCCAATTTCCCGCTCGCTTGAAAGTTTATCAAAGCAGTCATATCATCACTCGCTTCTTCAAGTCAGCGCTTAATTCAATTTGCAGATTAATTAAAATAGCGAAAGAAAGCGTCTTGTTGGTGTCCGATGATGAGTAGAAAATGGTAGTGAGTTTTTTGTATTTTTTCGAGGTAAAATTAATAGGAGGTTAATTTTAGGCAAGATGAGGCAGGATGCCGAATTTGCCGTGCCGACGAAAAATCAAAAAACGAGCGTTAAACCATTTTCGTGTCAGCGGACAGTAACAGACGCTTTCAGCTATTTTAATTGCGTCTTACGGTAGCGGTATAATTGTTAGAAAGTTGAATGGCGTGATTATATCCTGCCTTCATTCGTTTGCATTGTCACGGTATGTTCTCGAGA
The DNA here is from genome assembly GCA_001802455.1 of Gammaproteobacteria bacterium RIFCSPHIGHO2_12_FULL_39_24. Classification (GTDB taxonomy): domain Bacteria; phylum Pseudomonadota; class Gammaproteobacteria; order Coxiellales; family Coxiellaceae; genus 2-02-FULL-42-43. The sequence goes on along the minus strand of MGXZ01000008.1, from coordinate 28,861 downwards.
AGATGCCGTAAATACATCCGTGTAGGCTTGTCATTTTCATCCCTGAAAATCACACTTCTCTCGAACACACAGTAACAATACTCATTCACTACATCGGAAGTATTCGCATTTTCCCACTCCCACTCCCTCACACTCACACAATCCCACTCTGTTTCAACAACGCATCCACTTGTGGTTTTCGTCCGCGAAATGCAATGAATAAATCCATCGGCTCAGCAGCGCCGCCACTTTCCAAAAAAGTTTTTTTAAATTTTTCGCTAGTTGCATGATCAAAAATACCTTTTTCTTCAAATAAAGAAAATGCATCGCACGCCATGACTTCTGCCCATTTGTAACTGTAATATCCCGCTGCATAACTACCGCCAAAAATATGTGCAAAACAATGCTGGAAACGATTAAATGCAGGCGAGGGAAAAACAGCGATATTATCACGCACCGAGTTTAAAATAGTTTGGATGCAATTGGGATCATCCTGTTTGTATTCCATGTGCAACCGAAAATCAAATAGTGCAAATTCCAATTGACGCACCATTTGCATCGCCGATTGAAAATTTTTCGCGCGCTGCATGCGTTCAAATAAAAAATCGGGTAATGCTGTTTGTGTTTTGTAGTGTTTTGCAATATAACAAACTGAATTTTTTTCCCATGCCCAATTTTCAAAAAATTGACTGGCTACTTCGACTGCATCCCACGGTATACCATGAATACCCGAAACATTCGCAACAGTGATGTCAGTCAAAATATGTTGCAGCGCATGTCCGCATTCATGAAACAAGGTTTCCACTTCGTCATGATTAAATAGCGCCGGATCATGTCCAACAGGCGCATTAAAATTACAAGTTACATAAGCTGCAGGAAGTTGAATACTGCCATCATCCAATTGTCGACGTAACGCACATTCATCCATCCATGCGCCACCGCGTTTGTTAGGCCGCGCATATAGATCAAAAAATAAATGCGCTTGCAGCTTTTTATTTTGATCAAACACGCGAAAACATTTCACATCCGAATGCCAAACATCAGCATCAACCACTTTTTCTAGCGTAATTCCATACAAGCGATTCATGATAGTAAACAAACCGTCCAAAACAGGTTGTTCAGGAAAATAAGGGCGTAAATCTTCAGGTGAAATCGCATACGCTTGTTGGCGTAATTTTTCAGATACAAAAGCGATATCCCACGCTTCTAATTTATCTATTCCTAATTCTTTTTGCGCAAATTGTTCTAGCGTTTTAAATTCAATTTGTGCTTTGAGAAATGATTTTTCTGCTAGCTCATTTAAAAAAGACATCACATCATTTGTTTTTTTTACCATTTTGGTTGCGAGCGAATATTCTGCAAAATTGCGATATCCAAGTAAGGTCGCAATGGAGAATCGAGTTTGCATAATATTGCGCATAATATCGGTATTATCAAATTCTCCTGCATTGGGTCCTTTGTCTGAAGCACGTGTAACATAAGCGTGATACAGTTCATGTCGTAAGGTGCGTGATTCTGCGTAGGTCAACACAGCAATATAATCGGGTGCTTCGAGTGAAAAAATCCAACCGGGTTTATTTTCTTTTTCTGCATTGCTGCGCGCAGCATTTTTTGCTAAATCAGGAATGCCCGTCATCATTGCTTCATCGGTAACTTGTTTTTTCCACGCCATCGTTGCATCTAGAACATTTTCTTCAAATTGGTTGGTGAGTTGTGATAATGATTTTGTTAATGCAGCGAATTCTTTTTTTTGCGCGAGTGACAAGTGTACGCCGCTTAATTTGAAATCGCGTAAATCATGCTCGATTGATTTTTGTTGCGCTGCCGTTAATGATAAAAATGTACCGCTGTTTCGAATGGATTCCATCGCACGAAATAATTTTTCATTGTGAGAAATACGAGTGTGATAATCTGATAATTTGGGTAAACACGCTTGAATGGTTTCTCGTAATGCTTTTGAATTCACAACAGAACTCAAATGATTGACGGGTGACCACAGCTGATGCAGCGCATCATTGATATTTTCGATTGGTTGAAGCAGATTATCCCACGTGTAAGATGTATTGTTATTTAACAAGGTGTCGATCGTGTCGAGATTTTTTTTTAATAATACGTCTAGTTTTTTTTCAACTTCGTTAATTTTAATTTTGCTAAAAGCAGGAAGAGTGATCGTTGTTTTCATTCAATACTCCAAATAAGGTGATCGAATTCTGCCGTTTGGAGTCGAAAAAAACAAGGGGCGCGGTGATGAGCTATCAGTAATCACATTTAAGAATTTTTTAAGCAAGTTGCTTTAGAATGTGTTTTTATTCAGTACAAATAATTAAGGCTCTAAGAAACGTGTTTACTGCGTAAATTACCAGCGGAGTTTAAGATGCCAGCAAAAAAAAGAGAGCAAGGTACAGTGCGTCAGTTGTTGCCTGGTATGATAGTTTATTTACCACCCACCACAGCTGACGAAAATAAAAGAGCTGTATTTCATGCTTGCGATGCTAATTTTTTCTTGTCTTATGTGGAGTTGCAGAAATTGACCGCAGTCTTAAACTGTCAAAATGTCACACTTCCTGTCGCAAGATATGACTATAAAAGCGAATGCAGCATTTCATATGTTACTTATTTTGATGGTAATGGCAAATTAGTGGCTTTCGTGACGCAGAGGATAGGAAAAATTACAGAAAAAAAGATTCAAATATCTGTTGCGCCCAAGGGGAACACTTTAATCTCCTATGAAGATCAAGATAATTTTGTTACTCTCCCCTCAGAAGATTTTCCATTAACAGAAAATGAAATTTTAGCCATTATTACAGAAATAGAATCAAATTTTCAGCGCTTGCTCACCTCCATGAGAAATAACGATACTGTAGCGATAGCACCTGATGGTAGGTTATTTTTACCATCTGCCGCAGCAGCACCTCCGCCCCCGCCCGCAGAAACCCCTCAAACTTGTGTGCAACTCGAAAAGTTGGCTCGAACTGAATTGCGCAAAGAAGAGAATGCGGCGCGGGACGGGTTTTTTGAGCGAAGAAATAAGAATATTGTTCGAATACAAGCAGAGGCTGCAACTGCCGCGGTGAATTTAAAAAAAGAAATTGATGAGTTTTTAAAACCAAGAAAACTGTTAAAAACAGAAAAAAAATTAGAAATTTATAATTTGGAAAGTTGCTTAATTTATTTGAATAAATCGCAAAAAAAAGAAAGCGATACAAATAAGCAAGCGGTTTGTCATATAAAAAATCAAGTGAAAAAGTTGATAAGCAGGTTAGGTGGTTGTTTGAAATCACTAATGGAAAATAACAAAAATTATGAAAAACTCCCGTCGTATATCGGTTTGCTTAAACATCAACAAACGCTTTTTCAACAATTAGCGGAGATTGAAAAACACCTTCAGCCGCCATTGCCCGAACCAGTTACATATGCGCAAGACACGAATTTTAATCGGATAGAAGCAGCTTTTGCTCTTGAAGAAGGCCGATCTGTTCCCGGAAAAAGATCTGGCTCTTTTTTATTTACATTACCGAAAGAAAAAGTTGAATTTCAATCTAATGTCACACCTTCTCCTAATGAATACAACGCGCTTTGTGGGGAATTGTTTCGCCGCATATAAAGTCCCGATAACAACGCCATTCTCAATTTTAAAATACACGAAAATAGCTTAACTGAATTAAGCGCTGATTTCTTTACATCCACTCGTAGATGATATGACTGCTTTAAAAATCTGAATGCTTGTGGGTGACTTGGGCATATTTGTTTTTCGTGAACATGACACAAAAACAAATATGCCCAATTTCCCACTCGCTATCAAGAATTTATTTAGCAGTCCTATCATCACTTGCTTCTTCAAGTCAGCACTTAATTAAAATAGCTACAGAAAGCGTCTTATTGGTGTCCGATGATGAGTAGAAAATGGTAGTGAGTTTTTTGTATTTTTTCGAGGTAAAATTAATAGGAGGTTAATTTTAGGCAAGATGAGGCAGGATGCCGAATTTGCCGTGCCGACGAAAAATCAAAAAACGAACGTTAAACCATTTTCGTGTCAGCGGACATCAACAGATGCTTTCAGCTATTTTAATTGCGTTTTACAGCATAGATATGGTTATTAAAAGTTGGGAATGGCATGATAACAGATAATAGACAATCCCCTCACGATCTCGCTAAAAATTCACAGATATGATTTTCTAGCAAAATGTACGGTGCGCGATATTGAGGGATATTATTAATCATAATCACAAAAGAAAGTATGCCGTGTGTTCTTGTTTTTACAAATCCAGCGAGTGAAGACACACCGGTCATCGATCCTGTTTTTGCGTGCACCAAATGATTTCTCGCTAATGTGGGCATTCTCCAGATGAGCGTGCCATCGACGCCCGCAATTGGTAACGCAGGAATCAGTGAATTGCGCAACATGGGTTGATGATCAATATAATTTAATAACTGCGAAAGGCTGGCAGGCGTGATTTGATCATATTGCGATAGCCCTGATCCATCGACCAAATGCACACTGTTAAGATTAATTCCCGCATCTTGCGAAATAGTTGATCTGACAGCCAGTAATCCATTTTCCCACGAACCCGGTTGACGTGTGAAACGTTCACCTGATTTTTTCAATAATGCATCTGCATACAGATTATCGGATTTTTTCAGTAAATGAATAATAAGATGAGAGAGTGAGGTGGAATCATGTTCGTCAAGAACGGTAGCACCGGCTGGTGTTTTTGCAATATAAATAACACCACGATAACTGATGCCATGTTTTGCGAGCAATTCGCGAATTAATCCTTTTGTGAATAGTTGAATATCACGAATCGCCAGCGAGCGGGATTGTTTTCCCATGCGACGAGGTATACAGCCACGAATTAAATATTGATTGCGCTCATTGCTAAAAATACTCATGGGACAACTGCCGCGCGAATAATTCGTTGTGACAGTTTGATTGATAAAATTAGCGGTGTTGGGTGGTAATTGTGGAATTAAAATTCCACGTTCACCTGCGCGTGGCGCTGGCATAAAACTCAAACCAAACTGATTGCGATTAATGATCACGGTATTGAGTGGCGCTGCAAAATCATAACTTAAATCTTTCCACTGCCAACCTGGTGGATAAGGAATATGTGCGAATGCAAAGTCATCAATAATGACATTGCCAATAATACGACGCACACCCATCGATTGTAATTTTTTTGTAAATTCACTTAAGTTATTTTGTGTTAAAGAAGGATCGCCGTTGAATTGAAAAATCAAGTCGCCATGCAACACACCATTATGAATACTGCCATCCGTTAATAAACGCGTTGGAAAATGATAAGTTGGACCGAGGTTAACCAATGCTGTTGTTACCGTAAATATTTTTTGCACACTGGCCGGTAAAAAAAATTGATGCGCGTTTTTTGAATAATAAATACGACCTGTATTCATCGATTGAACAATTATTCCGAAATGAATTCCAGGTTTGATGTTTTTGGTAAGGTAGCGTAATCCTTGCGCAATCGGATTGTAGTGATCATCACCTGGCTCTGCTTGCGCTGAAGAGAAGATAAAAATGAAAGTGAAAATAAGCATTTTTATCCAAAATCCGACGTGTTGCTGACCGTTCCTAATCATGTCTTTTTTATTTCCATTACTTAATTAACAGGGGCTTTCCATGCGCGCGCTATCATTTCAACTGAGATATCATCCTTGATAATGGCACTTCCGATGGAAGTTAATAAGATGAAACGCAGTTGATTGGCTCTCACCTTTTTATCATTTTGCATTGCGATGGTCAAACTGTCTGCGGAAAAAATATCAGGAATTTTTTTTAATAAATCATGCTGGATGATCATGTTACGAATGCGTTGATACTCGGATTCTGATAGCAAATTTAATTGATGTGATAAAAAACTGGCGGAGACTATTCCGAAAGCGACTGCTTCACCATGCAACCATGTTCCGAATCCAATTGTTTTTTCGATGGCGTGTGCAAAAGTATGACCGAAGTTCAAATGCATGCGAATATGATTTTCTTTTTCGTCTTCCATCACTATGTCGCGCTTGATTTTGCAAGCGCGCAAGATGGCTGTGTGAATTGTGCGTGTGTCGTGCGCCAACAATGCCACGATATTTTTTTCAAGCCATGAAAAAAAATCAGCGTCTTTTATCAAAGCGGTTTTTATTATTTCTGAAACACCAGAACAAAATTCACGGTTGGGTAGTGAATTGAGTGTATCGATATCAATGATGACTGTTTTTGGCGGATAAAATGCGCCCATTAAATTTTTTCCGCAGAAGTGATTAATGGCGGTTTTTCCACCAATGGATGCGTCTACTTGCGCGAGTAATGTGGTTGGAATGGCAATCCACGCAACGCCGCGATGATAACAAGCTGCAGCAAAACCAGTGACATCATTGATTGCGCCGCCGCCCAATGCAATTAATGTGGTGTCGCGATGATGGTGATGCGTTGCTAAAAAATCAATGATTGTTTTAAATGTCGAGAACGTTTTGCAGTCTTCGCCACTGGGTAAAATGAGCGTGTCACATTGAAAATCATGCAATGCAGCAGTGAGTGTGGATAAATATTGTGGCGCCACGTTTGGATCAGTTACGATTAATACTTGTGATCCTGAAAACAATGAACGCAGATAATGCGTATTTGATAAAATATTTTTTCCCAATGAAACAGAATATTTACCGGTAGTGTGCGTAACAGTGAGTTTTGTTATTTTTTTCATCATTTAAACAAATGATAAAAAATATGATCTGCGATTTCTTTTGGCGTCTGCGCATCAGTGTCATAAGTGTAATTGGCAATGTCGGCGTAGAGCGGGGCGCGTTCGCGATCGAGTTCAATAATTTTTGTAAAGGGTTCTGGAATATCCAACAGTGGGCGTACCCCTTTACGTTGATTGGTGCGTTCCAGTTGTGTTTCGAGAGATGCACGCAAATAAACAACAGTACCGCATTGCGTGAGTGCTTGTCGATTTTCACGAGACAAGATGGTACCACCACCCGTTGACAGCACGATGTTGTCGAGTTGTGTTAATTTCGCAATCATTTCTTCTTCGCGTTTGCGAAAACCCATTTCATCTTCAAATTCAAAAATGGTTGCGATTGAAACTCCAGTTTGCTTTTCAATTTCATGATCAGAATCATAAAAAACAAGATGAGCCGCTTTGGCCAGTTGTCGTCCGATGGTGGTTTTGCCAGCACCTTGGGGACCGACTAAAAAAATATTTTTGCGTTTCATGCGCGAATCATAACATCGAGCACGTGAATTAATAAAGCGCTTTTAACATCGATGGTGTAATAAAAATCAGTAATTCCCGCTGTTTTGTTTGTTTTATATGATGCTGAAATAATTCTCCAACCAATGGAATGTGATTAACAATGGGAACACTGGTGTTTTGGGTTGCATGCGTTGTTTCTAAAATGCCACCTAACACGATCGTTTGTTTATTTCTCACAACCACTTGTGTTGTTATTTGTTGTGTTTGAATGGCGGGAACGCCGTTAACGGTCAACGCACTCACTTTGTCTTGATTGAGCGAAATGTGCAGTAAGATATGGTGTTGTGGCATTTCAATGGGTGTTACTTTGAGACGCAACACTGCTTTTTTAAAGCTCACACTCGTAGCGCCGCTGGAAGTAGATTCTTGATACGGAACTTCTGCACCTGATTCGATGATCGCGGGTTGATTATTTAAGGTCATTAATGCGGGACTTGAAATAAGCGATGCATGACCCTCTTGTTCGAGTGCTGAGATTTGTAAATTCAGCAAATGATCGCCTGCTAATTTCGCAATTGAAACAGTGAATTGTCCAGCACCGGTGGTGAGGTTAGGTTCATTTAGTGTTAGTGGTGCGATGGGATTTGTATTTTGATTTTCTGTTTGAAATAACACACCCAACGCTTTTTGATATTGTCGATCCACATTAATAATTTTCGCGCGAATTAAAAATTGTGGTCCTGATTTATCGAGATGCTGAATCAATTTTTTAATTTGAACAAGATGGGTCGCATCATCTTGCAACCAGATTTGATTGTTGCGAAGGTCTGCGCGAATTTTTCCTTGCGGTGATAAAATCATTAAATGAGGCGCCGATAAAAATGAGACCACTTGATTGGCATTGGCAAAATACAAAGGAATCCATATTGATAATAATGTCGGATTCGGTGTGGTAGCAGTTGTGAGTAATGTAATGGGGATAAATGGATCGCGTTCTGAAAATGAGTCGCTAGCAAAAATGGTTGTATTAATAACAATAATAAAAAATAAAATGTGTTGAGTAAGTTTAATCACGCACACCTTCGATACCCAACTCAAAACAATATTGATCAGGTTGTGTGATGGATAATTGTTTGAGTGTAATCGGTAATGCAAATTGGTTAAGACTGTTAATCAGCGCCAGCAAATTTTGAAAATGTCCTTTCGTTTGCAAAATAACCACGGTTTCTTTTTTATGCGCACGTGACAATTTGATAATGTAAAAATTATTTTTCTGAAATAACTGTGTGATGAATTGCAATTGCGTTTCAACGGCAGGAAAAGAAGAAAGCGCCTGGAATAAATCAGGATGTTTTTTTTGCCAACGTAGCAATAAGTTGGCGGTTTTTCTCTCTTGAGACAATAAATTTTTTCGTTGTGTCAATGTGGTTTGTAATTGTACATCAGTGTGTTGTGCTGCGTTGTATTGGCCAATGGTTTTTTTAAAAAATAAAAAATAAAGGCTGCCCATAAAAAGAAGAGATATCATCAATAAATAAATTATTTTTAAAGTAAGTGATGTGTTCACTGCAGCGCCTGAATAGTAAAATCAATTTTAGTATTGGTGATTTGATGAATTTGTTTTAGTGTTACCGATTTAACTGCGGCGGTGTTTTTTAATTTTGCATTATAGAGGTGAATATCAGATAAATTGCTGCTCAAGCCCTGCAGTTCAATTTGTTGGCTAGTCATAAAAAGTTTGGTTAGTGTAATTTCAGCGGGGAGTTGCGTTGCAAGATCAGTGAGAACAGAAAGCCATTTTGTATTGGTATTAATTGATTTTGTTTTTTCGGCCGCAGTGACTGTTAACCGCTTAAGCAACGCATTATTTTTATTTTGTGGATCAGTCAGTATTATTTTTTGTAAATTTTTCTGAAGTAATGTAGATTGTAATTGTATTTTTTGTGTTTTTTCTTCAAGAGTCATCTCAAGAAAAAAAGAACATACAATAATCGCTGACATACAAATAAGATAAACTATAAAATACCACCGCTTTTTCTTCTCTCGCGATCGTTCGCGCCACGCCAGTAGATTGATGCTCATGCTTTGCCCCACAAGCACAAACCGCATGCGCTTGAAAATCGTAAGAATGTTTCTTCTGAAAATAGGGTTTTGTTGGTAAAGTGATTTTGCCCCGCTAAATATTTTTTAAATCGCGCGTCTGCGAAAATATCGACGTCAATAACATGCAAAGGAATGCGAGCCAACTGAAATTCAGTTTCGATAATGTCGATTTTAATTTTATGTGCGGCAGCAGCAATAATTTTTTGAGCATTGTGTTCGTTGCTTGGCAACATTTGATAATCCAAATTCAGTTGCGCTGCGGGGTGTCCAAAAAAATGTGGGGATTGCGTTTGCAAATACCGAAAAATATCGCGATCATTTAATTTTTCATCCAGACTCAGTTCTTTTGTCATCACATATTGCGTTGGTATCCCAACAATCACCCGCATTTTTTTTTGATAAAGTGATTTTATGAAATCCATCGCATCATGTAATGCGTTTCGTTTTTCAAAATCACAGTCTATTTTTTTTGCGGTGGTGCAAATTAACGTGTCATTGATATGTTCTGCAATAACAGCATGACCAGTGTGCAAAGAAAACTGAATGCCAAGCGTATTCATGATGGATACCCTGTTTTTTTAAAAAACAGTGTATCTCGAGTGCGATTATTCGCAATACCGTAATTTACATTTTATGCTAAACTATTTTGATTCTATCAACGCAGGATAGCAGACAGCGTGACTACATTTTTCAAAAAACAGGTTGGTAATTTTTTGTCGATACTGCTCGGTATGATGCTGACTGTTTTGGCTGCTTGTGCTGTGTTGTATGCATATATGGAGCTGTGTTTGCCGGATGTAACAATTTTAAATGATGCGCCTATGCAAGTACCATTGCGTGTTTACACCGCAGATGGAAAATTAATGGCAGAGTATGGCGCAAAACGCCGTGCGCCGGTCCCGATTGATAAAATTCCCAAACAATTAATTGAAGCTGTTTTGGCAACAGAAGATGCGCGTTTTTATTCTCACCCCGGTGTTGATTTAATTGGTATCGCGCGCGCAGCCATTGTGGTCGTTTCAACAGGACGTAAAGTACAAGGTGCTAGCACCATTACCATGCAAGTCGCGAGAAATTTTTTCTTAACGCGTAAAAAAACCTATTCACGAAAAATAAAAGAAATTTTATTAGCAATTAAAATTGATAGCGTGCTAAGTAAAGAAAAAATTCTCGAGTTGTATTTGAACAAAGTTTATTTTGGAAATCGTGCCTACGGTGTTGCTGCTGCGGCGCATGTGTATTATGGAAAATCACTGAATAAATTAACGTTGCCTGAAATAGCAATGATCGCTGGTTTGCCGCAAGCACCTTCGCGCAATAATCCGCTTAATAATCTGGAAAATGCATTAAAACGCAGAAATCATGTGTTGAAACGCATGCTGGAAGTTGGTTATATCAATAAAGCCACTTATGAGAATGCAATACAAACACCGTCAACTGCAAAATATCATGAAGAACGTGTGAAGGTGCATGCGCCTTATGTTGCAGAAATGGTGCGTCAAGCGATGGTGATGATGTATGGTGCACGGGCTTATGATTCTGGTTTGAAAGTCATTACCACGATTTCATCGTCATTGCAGGATGATGCAACGCAAGCACTGCAATCCGGTTTGATCGCTTATAGCAATCGCCATGGATACTATAAATCAACCATTAATTTGGGATTGCCGAGTGATCAAAATAAACTATTATGGAAAACATGGTTGCAAAATCAGCCGGTAATAGATGGGTTGCAAGAAGGAGTTGTGTTATCTGCGAATGGACAAGCACTTACTGCATTGTTGGGTGATGGCACAATAGCAACGATTCCATGGGATGGTTTGTCATGGGCGGCGCCCGCATTACCAGGTGGATACAAAGGGGCAAGACCAACGAAAGCGAGTGATATTGCGGCGCCCGGCGATGTGATTTATCTCTCGTATTTAACAGATCAAAAACGCTGGCAATTATCGCAGATTCCAAAAGTGCAAGGTGCGATTGTTGTATTAAATCCACAGAATGGCGCGATTCTTGCATTGCAAGGCGGATTTGATTTTCAGATGAGCCCATTTAATCGTGTGTTGCAAGCAGAGCGTCAACCTGGCTCGAGTTTTAAACCATTTTTATATTCTGCCGCTTTTGCGAAAGGATATACATTGGCGAGTACAATTAATGATGCACCCATTATGATTCGCGACACGGGAGAGAATGCATGGTGGCGTCCTGAAAATGATACGCAACAATTTTATGGCCCAACACGTTTGCGCGTGGCGCTCGCAGAGTCGCGAAATTTAGTATCGATTCGGTTGTTGCGTGCAATAGGAATTCCCTATGCAATCGATTATGTTCAGCGTTTTGGTTTTGATCCGGAAAAATTACCACATACATTATCCTTGGCATTGGGCAGTGGTGTATTAACGCCGATGCAGCTCACCACGGGTTACGCTGTTTTTGCCAATGGAGGTTCTCACGTAAAACCATTTTTTATTGAAAAAATTATTGAACAAGGTAATCAAGTGTTGTATCAAACCACTCCGCAAAAAACAACACAGAGTATCACGCCACAAAATGCGTATTTGATCACACAAGGGTTGCGTGCTGTTGTTCAATCAGGAACCGCCAGTGCTGCGAAAAAATTAAATCGTTCCGATCTGGCGGGAAAAACGGGAACCACAAACGATCAAATTGATGCCTGGTTTGCAGGATTTAACAGTAATTTATTAGCTACCGTGTGGGTGGGTTTTGATAATCACGAACAATCGTTGCGTGAATATGGTGCGCAAGCGGCATTACCGATTTGGATGCAATTCATGCAAGCAGCGCTTGCCAATCAACCGACTGCAACCCTGCAGCAACCCGCAGGAATTGTTACTGCGCGCATTGATCCGCAAACGGGTTTGCTCGCATCATCCACCGAGAAAAATGCTATTTTTGAAGTGTTTGAGCAAGATAGGGTGCCAAAACAATTTGCGGCGAACGATCACGTAACGCCGGGTGCTGCGCAGTCGGCATCAGCGGGTAGTGGTGGATCGGACAGTATTTTTTAGCATGAGCGCATCACATTATTTCAAAAATATCCCCACAAAAATAATTAATCCCACCCACTGATTATTCAAAAATGCACGCAGACAATTTTGCGATTCGCGTTTTGAGATTAACATTTGTTGATAAATAAACAATAATAGACAAATAAAAATCGCAGAAAAATATATAACAGAAAAATGTTTTACATCACCTAGAAAATATAGTAATAAAATTACGACACTTTGAAGTAATCCAATCATCGCTCGATCATATTTCTCAAAAAAAATCGCTGTTGACTTGATTCCTATTTTTAAATCATCTTCACGATCCGCCATTGCGTATTCTGTGTCATACATTATTGTCCATAACATCGTAATTAACATGATTAATCCCGCAATAAAAGAAACGCGGCTAGTTTCTGCAGCAAATGCCATTGGAACTGAAAATGAAAAGGCGATGCCTAAAATCACTTGCGGAAAATGTGTGTAGCGTTTCATAAAGGGATAAATAATTGCAACCATAACAGCAAAAAACGCGAGCAAAATAGTTAATGCATTGGTGAATAACACTAAAATAAAAGCGGTCATGCATAATATTAAAAATAAAATTAAGGCAGATCGTGTGGCAATTTCGCCTGTTGCAATCGGTCGAGTGCGAGTGCGTGACACATGCAAATCTAATTTTCGATCAACAATATCATTAATGACACAACCTGCCGCGCGCATTAAAATCACGCCAGCAACAAAAATAAAAATATTGTTAATATGCGGTGCGCCATTGGATGCAATCCACAACGCCCACATTGTTGGCCATAATAATAATAAAATGCCGACCGGTTTGTGGAAGCGCATTAAGCGCAGATAGGACAGTATCATGAGAAAATCTTCTTTCGGTAAACTGTAAAATAAAAATGCTTACGGATGTGGCGTAATAGCGATAATCGTAATTTGTTTTTTATTCGGACCGTAGCACCAAAAAATACGATAGGCGCTCGGTGTATTATTTTCAGCATACGCTTCAAACACTTCCTCTCCATTGGGTCCGCACAATGAGGTGTATTTGTGTGTATGCAAACCGGGATGTCTTAAATTATTTTCCATCAGCGCCAACGTTTTGCGTACCGCTTTTAATCTTTTGTGATGCGCTGAGTTTGACTCGAGCTCGTGAAGATCATCCAACGCGGATTGCAGGAAAAACAGCTCACATCTAGACATAAAAGCTTTACTCTTTATCTGACGAGTATTTTGAAAAACTCAATTTCGTCAGTTTTTTTTGTGGATTCGCTAGCTCGGTAAGACCTTTTTTTACCTTGGTTAGTGCTGCTGCGTTTTCATACAGCCACCGCTCTCTCGCTGGAATTTCTGACAAGGGTTCTAAAATATAGCGACCTTCTTTATCAATGATCAGCCGAAAACCGCTAATGCCAGGCGGCAATGCGCCTAAGCTTATTCTGCCTTTGGCATCAGGTCTGATTATTTTTAGCTTACGCATATCAATTACTCTTGGATGGTATCTCTGTGTGAGTATAACATAAGGTGGGAAAATATCAAAGTGGGAAAATATCGAATTGGGAAAGTAGATCAGTCGGTACACTGTCTGATCGCCTGATCGCATCAAAAAACTCAGCATAAAAATGTTCAACCAAAAATATTGGCTGCTGTTTATAATAAAAAATACTCTCGCGACCCCATTCGTTATTGTTACATTTTGAAAATGTAAAATCACTGCGCGTTAAGGTGGGATCTTGAAATAAAGTATCGCCGATGGATTTTTCTCCGGTATGCAATAATTCCTGCGTTTCTTCATTGATCGATGTTTCAGGAATCATGACAGTGCACGCAACCCACGTTGTATTTTCATAACGCCACTCCATGCGGCGAATCCAGGCGGTTGTGTTTTGATCGACAATCCCCCAGTCGTTATAAAATAAATGATGCGTGATTTTATTTTGCGTCACTGTACGTAAACGCTTTGTCAGTGATTCTTTGCTGCTTAACCAATCGCGTTGATGTGATGTTAACCCTTCAAAAATAGTCATTGAGGCTCTGATCATCCAGTTTGTTTTTTGAGACACAAAACATAAGTGATTTGGTAGAATGCGTCAACCTACGAATGCGTGACAATGACCGGCGTTCCAATGGTTAAGAAATTTTGGTTCAACCATTTTGCATCATCGAAAAAGAGTCGAACGCATCCATGGCTATCATGATAGCCCGGTAAAGTCGATCCATGCAGTGCATATCCACCATTAAAGTGCATGCAATAGGGCATGGGTGCGCCGCCATTGGTTTCGATAGGGAATTTTGATGATTTGCATTCAGGTCCTTGTTTTCGAAAAACTTTAAAGTTACCCGTTGAAGTATTGCAATTGCGACCCACATCAGGGCAATAACCTTTTCCGCCGGATACAGGCCCCCAATGAACCAAGTTACCGCTGGCGTCATAGGCGCCAAAAGCTTGTAGCGATAGGTTTACAAGCAATAATTTGTGACCACGGGTATCTTTATGCAAAGGAAATGGCGATAATTCCATGTTATTGATATTCCTTAAGTTTTTTGGTACTACAATCCAACTGCGGTAAGTGACCTTCATATTGGTACGGTTTAAACGTTTAACAATTTCTCTATCACGTTCATTTGGAAACAGTTTTTCCCAGGTGTCCCCCCGTTTTACCTTAACGCACGTAAAATCGGAATATCCACATAGGTGTGATCCATAATATCTTTGGGCAAGGACTGAAGGACTGAGGGTCATCCCGATTACGAATACAGCAGCAGACAATGCTGAAATTAAGATGGTTTTGTTCATGGATAATTACCTCCGCTAATTCACAAAGAGAGTATAGTGTGTTATCCATTAATTTCCTATTTTGCTTTATTATTAACCAGTTATAAGCTTATTGTATAAAATAGTCACCTTTGTTTAGTATTAATATGAATCTAACTTAATTATTTATTAATATTACGTTAAGATTTAATCTCTATAATAAACGCAACTTATCCTAACAAAAGGGTTGTGACATCATGACTATTTTTTCTGAAACCATGAGTAAGGTAATCGCCGATTACCGTCTCTTGCTTCGTCGTCATTTAGATCAAGTTGAGCGCATGATAAAACTGCAACAGCTAAAATTGCGGGATTCGGATACGTATGAAAGTGATTTGTTGTTGTACCGGGCGGGGGTTGCGATCATAGCAGATATTGAAGAAAACATGTCCATAGCAGCCAAAGGGTATTACTCTTATTCCGGTATTGGACAATTTTGTGAATATCTCAAAGAATATTTGGGAAACTATTACATTGAAAATGGCCAGGTTGTGCATCGTGGGCAGAAAGCGTCTCGGGCATTGTTGGTTGCGATCCAATTGTGTGCGCTTCCACGTGAACGTTTAAATGAAAGTGTGACTAAGCGATTGTTTGATTGTAATAAAGTGATTGTTGAGTTTGGTTCGTCAGAGCAATGCGATTTGCAGCTGCAAACATTGTCACGTCAGCAAGCCAATAATCCCGGTTTTTACACGCGCGTCATTGCGCATCTTGAATCGTTAATGATCGGAAGACAATCGCAAGCAGCATAAATACTGAGTACAATAGTATCAGTGCTTTTTGAATTAAGTTGGATATCATGGATGATCTCAACTCGACCTGCCCCTTCATACAATTCACTCGCGAATTGCTCACAAAAAATGAGTTGAGTGAATCAGTTCATCATCTTCAACATCACAGTGGATTTAATATTAATATTATTTTGTATTTGGTGTGGCTCGCCAAAGCGGGTTATGGACGATTGTCAAAAAGAAATATTAAGTTACTGCAATCACAAGTGGCATTGTGGGATCAACGTATCATTGCGGAATTAAAATATACACATGCTTTACTGTCGGATCATCTCGACCCCGTTGCTGTGCAAATCAAAAATGAATTACAAGAAGAAATTGCAAAAGCACATTTAATTGAGCAGCATATGCTGCATGAAACGCAAATAAAAAAACAAATATTGCGACGTTCATCGCAACAAAAGTTAGTAGATGCGTGTGTGAATATAATTCGTTATTGTGAATTAAAAAATGATTTATTGGTGGAAGAAGATAAAATTGCATTTAATAAATTATTTTCAGCCATTTTTGATAAAATGGATCGTGATGAAATTGAAAAACAAATTTCACTCGCATTTTCTCGATTAAATTTACATCCTGACTATCCAGTGCAGATGGAAATAATGTTGCCGGGATAATTGATAAAACAAGCCGGTGCAGCATTTTTTGTCTATCGCAGAGTATGTTATTATCCCTTGGAAAAGAGGAAAGTTACCATGAATAAATTGCAATGGATTCGAATATTAATTCTATTTGTTTTGGCGCTCGGTTTGACGGCCTGTTATCGCGAACCCAATTACATTGAAAAACCTGAGTGGCGCTCCTTTACTTCGCAGCAAAAAGAATTGCTGTGGAAAATTCAAGCGTCCGGAATTCAAATTATCAAGCAAGGAATGTATTTTACTTTTATTATTCCAACGGATTGCTTTTTCACAAAAGATGCGCGTGAATTAAAACCCCGTCGCGAAATTGATTTGGATCGTCTTGCGCAATTTTTAAATAGATACGCTACTTATTTTGCGCATCCAAAAATTACGATCAATGGATACACTGACAAAGTGTGGTTAGCGCCAGCCAGAAATTTATTGTCGTTGCATTATGCGGAAACCATCGCCACCTATTTACGTGAAGATGGGCTAGATTCAAAAATTGTTTTGGTGGTTGGTAATGGTGCGAAACATCCTGTTGGAAGTAATAACTATCCCATGGGTGCGTCGTTTAATCGGCGTGTTGTGGTTACCATTCCGTGAGTTTAGTACGCATTTCAAGTCATCACAGACTGAAACACTTCAATAAATTGTTCTATCACTTGTCCACGATGACTGATGCGATTTTTTTCTGTTGTTGATAATTCTGCGGCAGAACAGTGGTGGGTTGGCACATAGAAAATAGGATCGTAACCAAATCCATTTTTTCCACGCGGTGACGTTAAAATTGAACCTTCCCAAATACCATGACAAATTAACGGAACCGGATCATCTTCGAATTCAACCAGCGCCAAGACACAGTGATAAGAAGCGGTGCGTTCGTTTTCTGGCGCGTCTCGCATTTCATTTATTATTTTTTGATTACGCTGCGCATCCGTTGCATCACGACCTGCGTACCGCGCTGAAAAAATTCCCGGCGCGCCGCCTAATGCATCAATGACTAAACCAGAATCATCTGCCAAAGCAGGTAAACCCGATAATTTACTCGCATTGCGTGCTTTTAAAATGGCATTTTCGATAAATGTTTTTCCGGTTTCTTCAATATCAGGAATAGCTAAATCAGATTGCGCAATCCATTCAATTGGCAGCTCACGTGTCATTTCTCTAATTTCTGCGATTTTTCCAGAATTGGAAGAAGCGAGAACTAACTTGAGTGCATTTTCGTTTGACATAAATTTTTTCCCGCGTTTTGACGCGGAACCTTGCGCGTGGGGTTTCTTAAATGCGAATTAAGAGCTGAATTTGCATTTACTCGTGGGCGACTGGGGGTACTTGTTTTTCGTGAAAATGACACAAAAACAAGCACACCCCAAAATTTCCCACTCGCGCTTTTAATTTTGCTCTTAATTCGCATTCAATCAGTCCTAGACAAAAAATTGAAGTGCATTATATAGTGATTGCGTTTTGTTTTGATAGGGGTTGTAACACATGAAGTGGATCGCGTTGTTTTTGTTGACGTTGTGTATCACTGTATCATCAATATCAGTTACTATTACCACAATAACGTACATCGGCGCATTTATTTTTCTGTTATTGTCATGTGGTTGGAATACCTGTTTTAAAAAAATCGTCGAGAACAAAGCGGCTTTGAGTTTTTGGTTATTGGGCGCTTTATTTGTGGCCGGAACATTTTATTCCACATCGACACGACACCTGATATTTCAAGATTTGCAAAAACAACATTGGTTGTTCATGACGCCATTTTTTATTGTATTTATTGCGGAAGAAGTGTGGCGAAAACGCATGGTGAATGCATTTTTATGGGCGATGATCGGTGTGTTGTTGCTGTCTTATTTTAAAGTGTTTTTGCACAATGAGTTTGTAACCATCATGTCGCCCATTAAAATATATCCCGCAGGGAGTGTATTTATGGATCGTATCGTTCAAAGTTTTGCGATGAATATCGCAGCATTTATTTGCGGTTATCGTTGTTTGTTTGAAAAAGAAAATCGTTTGTTTTATGCGATTATTTTTTTATTGATGGGGGTGAATATTATTTTTATGAGTGATGGCAGAACAGGGTATGGCATTTTCTTTCTGCTCTTGTGTTATCTGGGGTTGATTCGATTTAAATGGACTGGTGTATTTTTTGCCGCATTTTCTGGCATGATTATTATTGCTTGCGCTTTCTTTTTTTCACCGCATTTTCAATCTCGCATAAAAGACATGGTGCATCATTATCAATATTCCCATCAAATTAATCATCGCACTTCTATAGGACAACGCCTCGAAATGTGGCATATTGCAAAAAAAATGATTCACGAGCGACCGTGGATTGGATATGGTACGGGCGGAATCCGTACAGCACTTCCTGATGTGGTTTCACCACAAGAACACAAATACACCCCATCGCTTGATTATGTTGAATCGATCTATCTGAATTTTATGTTGGAATTTGGTGTGGTTGGATTGATTGTGTTGTTGACTGCCATTTTCATGCAGTTCAAAACCACATTTGAATTGCCAAAACACTATCGTTGCTTGATGCAATTTGTTTTAATAGCCACATTTTTTGGTGGATTGTTCAATGCGTTTTTGGTTTCATTTCCCA
Organism: Gammaproteobacteria bacterium RIFCSPHIGHO2_12_FULL_39_24; assembly: GCA_001802455.1. Classification (GTDB taxonomy): domain Bacteria; phylum Pseudomonadota; class Gammaproteobacteria; order Coxiellales; family Coxiellaceae; genus 2-02-FULL-42-43. The sequence continues at coordinate 9,720 of MGXZ01000008.1, read as the reverse complement.
TCGCACATATGTACGCGCTTTTCGCGGCACTGTGTTTTAGTGCAAAACAATCATCTGGTGTAGCGCATGATCAATAAAGAAAAAATTAAACATATTGTAATTAGTCGCACTGATAACATTGGTGATGTGATTTTAACATTGCCGATTGCAACAATACTGAAAGAACATTTTCCGGATGTGAAAATTACTTTTTTAGCGCGTGAGTATGTGCGAGCTGTGGTTGAACATTGTGACCATGTGGATGCATTTCTGAGTTGGGATGCATTATCGTGTGCGAGTGAAATGGATGCTGTGGCACAAATTCAAGCGCAATCTATTGACGCCGTTATTCATGCCTTTCCCAAAAAAATTATTGCGCAGTTAATGAAGCGCGCGAAAATAAAATATCGTATCGGCACCACGCGTCGTTTATATCATTGGCTCACTTGTAACGAACGCGTGAATTTTACACGTGCAAAATCCACTTTGCATGAAGCGCAATTAAATTGCCAATTGCTCAAACCCTTTCAAATTTCCAGCGAATATAGTTTAGAAATGCTGCGTGATAAAATTGCCTTGCGTTGCGAAGAAACAGTACCGCTCCATCTTCAAGCAGCAATGGATCCGAATCGTTTTAATTTAATCGTGCATCCTTTCACCAATGGCAATACGCGTGAATGGCCGGTGTCGCATTTTATTTCACTGATTCGCCAGTTACCTGCTGATCGTTTCAATGTCATTTTGACTGGATCGAAAAAAGAAAGCGAAATAATTCAAAATAGAATTGTGTCGCAATGCCCTGACGTGAAAAATGTTGCGGGGCAGTGCAGCTTGGATGAGTTATTGATATTAATTTCACACAGTGATGGATTAATTGCGAATAGCACGGGACCATTGCACATTGCGGCAGGATTAGGGGTGTATGCACTGGGATTATTTCCGATGACCAAAGGAATGGATGTGGGTCGTTGGGGACCGCTGGGGAAAAAAGCAGAAGTCATTTGCGCTAATTCACAATGTCAATCACCGCAGTGTCGTGGAAAACAGGATTGTTTTTGCATGGAATCGATTACGGTTGAGCAAGTGAAAAATAAAATCAACCGCTCAACCCATTTCTCATCTGCATTTAAGCAGGGAATAAAATGAAATGCATCGCCGCCCAATTTCATCCACTGCGCACGTAATCGAATATTAATTTCTTCCAGTGTTTCAACACAGTCAGCAACAAATGACGGACACACAACCGACACCGTTTTGATATTTTTTTTTCTCAGCTCCGTTAAAACACGATCAGTGTACGGTTCAATCCATTTCGCTAATCCCAATCGTGACTGAAAACTCACTTGGTATTTTTCAGACGATAAATTGAGTGTTTCGGCAATGCGTTGTGAAGTGACATAACATTTTTGTTGATAATTATTGTTTGGATCAATTTGTCTTTTCGGTAATCCATGATAACTCATTAATAAAAAATCCGTTGGATTCTGTTGAAGTGATTGTTGAATAATAGAAGAGACAGAATGAATATAAAAATCTTCTTGATAAAAATCCTCGATAATATGCACATCATTTAAGTTATATTTTTTTTCCTGTAACGCATTCATTGCGCAATCAATTGAGGATTGTGACGTGGCTTTTGCAAATTGTGGAAACAATGGAAATACAATAATTTTTTTACACGGTTGTAATAATTCAACCGCATCTTGAATAGAAGGATTGCCGTAACGCATTCCAACTGCCACGCAATAAGATCCCTCTAATTTTTTTTGCAGCGCATCTCGCAAATTCAGCGTGTTGACTAACAAAGGCGATCCTGCGTCAGTCCACACTTGTTGATAAGCGTGCGCAGATAATGTAGGTCGTTTGGGTAAAATAATTTTCTGCACCAAAAAATCGCGCAATAATTTTGGCAATGTAATAACGTAAGGATCAGAGAGAAAAACATCAAGATATTCTCTTACTGCTGTTTCAGTTGGCGCATCCGGTGTACCAAGATTAATAAGTAAAATACCTAACATCCCGTCACAAACCTCGGAATATCCGACAAATCTCGATGATTTTTGATATCGTGAAACCCAGCATTTTTGAAAATAGTCATCACCGCATCCGCTTGATCAAAACCATGTTCAATCACGAGATAACCGTTTTCGTTTAAATATTTTTTCGCATCAGAAACAACTTTTCGAATCGCATCCAATCCTTCTTTTCCTGAAATCAGTGCAGCAGCGGGTTCAAATGTTAATTTTTCTAAACGCACATCATTTTCTGCAATGTAGGGTGGATTGGACACAATGATGTCGTAATGATGACTGGACAGTTGTGCGTACCAATCACTGATGTACAAAGAAATATTTTTAATATTATATTGATCAATATTTTTTTTGGCGATGGCGAGTGCTTCAGCAGATTGATCAACTGCATCGATGTGCCAATTTTTTCGCTCAGAGGCTAATGCAATGGCGATGGCACCCGTGCCCGTTCCTAAATCAGCAATCACGCAATTTTTAGTTGCATCAATGTGATGTAAAATCCAATCGATTAAACATTCTGTCTCGGGGCGTGGAATTAATGTGTCAGGTGTGACCATTAAATCGAGGGTCCAAAAAGGCTGATATCCCAGCAAATAAGCAATGGGTTCGCCTTGCATTCTACGCGTTACCAAATCTTTTATTTTTTTTTCCTCTATCGCCGATAATGTTTTATTTAAATTTAAAAATAATTCGGTGCGCGATTTTTTCGTGACGTGCATCATCAACAGCTCTGCATCTAACTGAGGTGTTTGTGATAAGGCAGCGAATTGCGTGCTAATTTTTTTTCTGTATTCTGCAATATTCACACTCCCACTCCCACTCCCACTTATTCCCCCAGCTCCGCCAATTGTTCCGCTTGTAATTCGCGCGTTAATGGAACAATGATTACATCTAATTTTCCATCCATCACATCATCCAATTGATACAGTGTTAAATTAATACGGTGATCCGTTACACGACTTTGTGGAAAATTGTACGTGCGAATGCGTTCGGAGCGATCACCACTACCAATTAAACTTTTTCGATGCGCAGCTTGTTCGGATGCTTGTTTGGATTGCGCTTGATCTAATAATCGTGCAGATAAAAGTGACATTGCACGCGCGCGATTTTTATGTTGTGAGCGCTCGTCTTGGCATTCAACTACTAAACCAGTTGGTAAATGGGTGATGCGAATTGCAGAATCTGTTTTATTGACGTGTTGCCCACCTGCACCTGATGCGCGATACGTATCAACACGTAATTCGGCAGGATTAATTTTAATTTCATCAATGGAATCTTGTTCGGGTAGCACAGCGATTGTGCAAGCCGATGTGTGAATGCGGCCTTGTGCTTCCGTTGCGGGAACACGTTGCACGCGATGCGCACCGGATTCAAATTTTAATTGTGAATAAACGCCATGACCTTCGATGCGAATAATAATTTCTTTAAATCCACCTTGTTCGCCATCATGCGCAGAGACAACAGTATAACACCACCCTTGATTTTCAGCGAAGCGACTGTACATGCGAAATAAATCACCCGCAAATAAAGCAGCTTCATGCCCACCGGTGCCAGCACGAATTTCTAAAAAAACATTGCGTTCATCATTTGGATCTTTGGGTAATAACAGTAATTGCAATTCCTCAATTAATTTCTCTTGTGTGCTTTTTAACGTATTGAGTTCTTCTTGTGCGAGATATTGTAATTCCGAATCATTTTCATTCAACATTTGTAGTGCGGAAGCAATACCCATTTCATTTTGTTGATAGTGTGAAAAACAGTTCACAATCGGTTCTAGTTGCGCATATTCACGACTCAAATCACGAAATTTATTTTGTTGATTAATAACGGCTGCATCACTGAGCATCGCACTGATTTCGCGATAGCGATTAGACAGAGTGATCAATTTTAATTTAAATGATTCCTTCATATACCTCATTTTATCTCAAAAAACGTTTTTATTCTCTGAAAAATTTCGCATTGTTCTTCCGATGCGGCTTCACGCAGTTTCACGGTGGGATGATGCATAATTTTATTTATTAAGTTACGACCAAATTCCTCCAGCACCACTTTTGAATCTTGTCCGCAGTGTAATTGTCGTAGCGCTTTTTCTTGTTCATCGGTGCGAATTTTTTCGAGTCGTTGACGATATTCGGTAATAACATATCGCGCATGAAATACACGCATTTTTTGGTAAAATTGATTTGCTTTCAAATCGATTAATGCCTCCGCTTGTTTGGCTGCTTCAACGCGATTTTGTAAATTATCAGTGATGATGATCTTCAAATCATCGATATTGTACAAATGCACCTGATTAAGTGTTGACACTTCTGGTTCGATATCGCGCGGAACCGCTAAGTCGATTAAGAGCAGCGGATTATTTTTTTTATTGTGTAGTGTGCTTTCAATTAATCCTTTTCCAATAATCGGTAATTGACTGGTGGTTGCTGAGATTACGATGTCCGTTTCTTTTAAGTAAGCGGGAATATCTTGAATTCGTATCGCATGCGCCTGTACTGCTTTAGCAATACAGTGAGATTTTTCTATGGTTCGATTAGCAATAATTATTTTTTTGACACCCACACCACGTAAATGGGTTGCAATTAATTCGATTGTTTCGCCAGCACCCATCAACAAAATAGTGGTGTCAGTGAGTTGGTGAAAAATTTTTTTTGATAATTGTGTCACCGTATACGCGAGTGAAATGGAATGCGCGCCAATATCGGTTTGTGATCGCACTTGTTTGCTTGCCGCAAAAACAGCAGGAAATACGAGTTTTAATACATCGCCAATCACCCCCGCATTCTCTGCAACTTGGTAAGCTTGTTTCATCTGTCCCACAATTTGTGGTTCGCCCAAGATCATTGAATCTAAACCACTGGCGACACGCATCAGGTGACGCACCGCATGAATTTCATGATGCGCGTAACAATAATGTGAAAGATCAATATCAGATAATTCTTTTTGTCGCATAAACCAAGTTTGTATTGCGGAGACATTGTCCGTGGTTGCGTAAATTTCAGTGCGATTGCACGTAGATAAAATAACCGCTTCATTTATTGCGTGATGCTGTGTTAATTGGTGAAGCGCGTTTGATAGTTCTGTTGAATTAAATGCTAGTTTCTCACGAACACGAATAGGGGCGGTATGGTGATTGATTCCATAAGCAACTAATGGCATAACAGACCTCTTGCATAACCTCGACTAATGGACGAATTGTTCAAATACGCGGTATTATGTTATCAAAGTAACGAGACGAGTTTACGCTATGTTTAAAAAAACACTATTTTTTTTCGGCCTTTTAACATTATTTTTTTTAGTGGGATGTGAGCGTGATCCACTGCCATCTAAAAACTTTTTTATTCGCACGCCACAAGAACGTTATGCGCAGGTGGCGAAATTAAAATATTGGCAAACACTGGGTGTAATAAGTATTCAACAAACAGGAGAAAAACCAGTCATCGCAGAATTTTATTGGAATGTGATGAATCAATCTTACCGCATTCGACTCACTTCTGTTTTGGGTTTATTTCGCATTGAAATTTGTCGCGCTTTTGGTTCAATAAAACTCTGGAAAAATAGCACGCTGGTTTATACTGCAAAAACACCAGAAGGTTTGTTGCAAAAAACGATGGGTTGGACTATTCCCATTAGTCAATTGCAAGCGTGGATTAAAGGAATACCAGCACCGCAAAAAAAAGGATTATATTACGTGAAATACGATCAATTCGGACATTTGATTGGATTAAAACAAGATGGATGGTCAGTGCAATATAGCGCGTATAAAAAAACAGAACAGGGAATTGATTTTCCGCAAATAATCACAATGACGCGACCTGGTTTAGCGGTGAAATTAGTGATTAAAGAGTGGACGTTACTTAATGATTATTTGCCGATGTGGGAAGCGACATAATTTGACTCTCTGTTTTAAGTCGGTAGAATAGCCATCCATGATTTAATGGGGTGTCGCCAAGCGGTAAGGCACCGGGTTTTGATCTCGGCATTCCTAGGTTCGAATCCTAGCACCCCAGCTTATTTTCAGCTCCCGATATGTTATATTTAACTGCATTTTGTGCGAATCAGAAATCACAAGGGTCATTTCGTGGCTGAAGTAAAAATTTTTAGTGGTAGCGCAACACCCACATTAGCACAACGCATCGTGGAATATTTGGGAATTCAGTTGGGCAAAGCCATGGTTGGTACTTTCAGTGATGGTGAGACGCGCGTTGAAATTCAGGAAAATGTGCGTGGTCGTGATGTTTTTATCATTCAATCTACCTGCGCGCCTTGCAACGATACCACCATGGAATTGTTATTGATGGCAGATGCATTTCGTCGTGCATCTGCAACGAGTATTACTGCAGTCGTTCCTTATTTTGGTTATGCCAGACAAGATCGTCGCGTCAGGTCATCGCGCGTACCCATTTCTGCAAAGGTGATTGCAGACATGATAGCAAAAGTGGGAATTACTCGATTAATTACAGTGGATTTGCACGCGGATCAAATACAAGGATTTTTTTCGATTCCGGTTGATAACGTTTATGCGAGTCCCAGCATTTTAGAACAACAAGGTATTCTCGCGGAATATCCTGATTTAACCGTTGTTTCGCCTGATGTGGGTGGTGTGGTACGTGCGCGTGCGATTGCAAAACGATTACATGACACTGATTTGGCGATTATTGATAAACGTCGACCAGCGCCCAATCAATCACAGGTGATGAATGTGATTGGTCATGTTGAAAATCGCCATTGTTTAATTGTGGATGATATTGTCGATACGGCAGGAACGTTATGTCATGCTGCTGCTGCACTAAACGATTTTGGTGCGAAAAAAGTAGCGGCGTACTGTACACATCCTGTTTTGTCGGGTCGCGCTATTGAAAATATCGAGCGATCTTGTTTGGACGCATTGATTGTCACTGACACAGTTCCGTTATCAGAAGAAGCGCAACAATGCTCGAAGATAAAACAAGTGTCTTTAAGTGGCATGATTGCTGAAACGATCTCTCGCATCACAACGAATGAATCGGTAAGTTCGATGTTTGAGGACTAGCATTTTCCCGACTAATCGCTACAATACCCACTTATTTTCTTTTCAACTACTGGAGTACGTCATGTCAGTTTCATTTGAATTCGAAGCACAAGCGCGTCAAAGCACAGGTAAACCTGCTGCTCGTCGTTTGCGTAGAGAAGATCGCGTGCCTGCAATTTTGTACGGCGCTGGCAAAGAACCGATGCCAATTAGCTTGTCACACAACAAAGTGATCAAAGCACTTGAGCACGAGGCCATTTATTCGCACATTTTAACATTGAATGTAGAAGGTGCATCTGAAAAAGTGGTGTTGAAAGCATTGATGCGTCATCCTACTAAACCTAAAATTATGCATATGGATTTTTTACGTATTAATACGAAAGAAAAAATTCATATGCGTGTGCCATTGCATTTTTTGGGCGAAGCGAAATCTCCCGGTTTGAAAGATGGTGGTGTGTTATCAAAATTAATTACGCATCTTGAAATCACTTGTTTGCCATTAGATTTGCCAGAATTTATCGAAGTGGATGTTTCTGGATTAACTATCGGTGATTCGATTCACTTATCAGTAATTTCCATGCCCAACAATGTTGTATTGACCCATGCGATTGCGGATGAAGAGCACGATCAAGTGGTTGTGAGTATTCATGCGCCACGTGAAGAAGAGCCTGAAGAAACCGCAGCACCAGTTGCAGTTGAGACTGTTATTACCGGTCAAAAAGCTGAAACAGAAGAAGAGGCTGCTGCTGATGGAAAAGACAGTAAAAAACCGGTGGCTGATGCAAAAGAAGCGAAAAAACCGGAAGCCAAAAAATAAATATGGCAATTCGTTGCATCATCGGTCTCGGCAATCCTGGCGCACAATATGCTACAACGCGGCATAATGTGGGCGCTTGGTTTGTCGATTTTTATGCAGAAAAAAATAATATTTCCATTTTTCTTGAAAAAAAATTTCGTGCGTTTGTGGGCGCGTTTTCAGATCATTGTTTTTTATTGAAGCCAACAACGTATATGAACGAAAGCGGTATCAGCGTTTCTACTTTTATCCAATTTTACAAAATCAATCCTGAAGAAATTTTAGTTGTGCATGATGAATTGGATTTTGAACCAGGCATTGTGCGCTTAAAACAAGGCGGTGGTCATGGCGGTCACAATGGATTGCGCGATATTATTTCGCACATCGGATCCGATTTTTATCGACTCAGAATTGGCATTGGTCATCCGGGTCATCGCGATGATGTAACGGATTATGTATTGGGAAATCCCAGTCGTGATGATCGCGAGAATATTATTCAATCCCTCTCAGAATCTTTTTGCGTGATTCCAGAATTATTATCCGGTGAATTTCAAAAAGCGTTTCATGCGTTGCATTCGTGACTAACTCAGCACAATATAATCCCGCATCGCGGGATCCAGTACACAAAAAATTCCAGATTCATTTTGAAAAACAAAATCCAGTAATAATAATTTATTTAATGCCTGCTTTTGACTGGCAATACCTAATCCAGCTGCTTTTAAGTATTCGTTGTGAAAAGGCTGTTTAGTGGGATGTTTGGCAACTTCAAGTAATAATAATTTTTGATTATTACTTAAACCTGATATTTCCGATGAAAAAATGGTTTTCTCTGATTCAATATAATTTTTCCAGCGCAGTGTTATTTTTTCTATTGTTGGAAATTCATCATGTAACCATGCTTGATTACAAATCAAATTTAAATAATAAGGATGTTTTTCAGAAAGCGTAAAAATCAATTCCAATACATTCGATCCTAATGCTTTTTTCCATTTTATTTTTGCTTGTTTTTGTATAAATAGCGCGTGATCATTTTCACTCATGCGCTCCAATCTCATGGTGTCACATAATTTATAGAAAGGTCGAGATTTGTCGCCAAACATACGTAATAGCAAATGTCGATTGCTGCCTGAAAAAATATAACTGATGTTTTGACTGCGTTCTGCTGCATGACGAATGGCTGCTTCTACTGTGTATTGATGATCGAGCTGCCCGATTTGTTAAAACTCATCCATAAAAACAACCGCTCTTTTTTTTGCCGCCACGGCCGTTTTGTCTAGATTGATGAGAATATCACTGATGGTTTGTTCCGGTGTTGTGTCAGGGCCGGGCGCTTGCAAAATAATTTTTTGTCCCGCAGCGGACAGTACAATTTGCGGATGCATTTTTTTAAAAATAGTCAGAATTTTTTCTTTTGCTTGTTGTGTTTTCGGTAATAGTTGAAATAACAACTCACCGGTTTTTTCAATGATCTTCGTTTTTGCTGATTCAATACTGGCAGATAATAAAAAATCCATTTCACAGTGAGGTACTTTCAATTCTGAAATGACCTGGTTAACTAAACTGGTTTTTCCATAACGTCTGGGTGCCAACAACACCGCGTGTCGATTGTGTTGAATATTGCTTGCCAAGTGTGTGCGTTCTTTGTTGCGGTTACAAAACGCCTCACCGACGGCAAGGCCAATGGGAAAAGGGTGGATCACGGTCATCGCGCTCCGAGGAAATAGTACTTCATATAAATAGGCACTTCTCCGGTCTCATGAGGTAACCCAAGCCACTTTTCTATAAAAAATCGATTTTTCTTCCGGAACTGAAAGCTGTCTGATCTTCAACTGGACTTTGGCCATTTTTGAATGGCGTGAAAACTTTTTGTTTTTATCTGCGAAATGCAAGACTCGAATTACCTG
>MGXZ01000007.1 GCA_001802455.1 Gammaproteobacteria bacterium RIFCSPHIGHO2_12_FULL_39_24 | reverse complement strand
TTCATTCGACGCTGGGCTTTTTAAGTCCTGAATTGTTTGAAGTTAAAATGGTCGCTTAGCAAGGTGTCCGGAAAATTGTGGCTGGATCACTTTCAATATGACACGATCTTTAAACGTTTCTCATTCGAAAATGCTCAAAATATCAATAAGTATTCTATCGCATTTTCTCAATCGAAACGTTTAAATCTCATGCCATCTTGAAAGCCATTTGTCCAAGTTATTTCGCACCTGTTCCTAATTTAATCCCCAACTCATGTAACTGCTTAAAATCAGCGGGTGACGGTGCGTTGGTTAATGGGCAGTGTGCGGTTTGTGTTTTCGGAAATGCAATCACGTCACGAATATTTTGTGTGTTCGTGATTAACATGGTGATGCGATCAATGCCAAACGCAATGCCGCCGTGCGGTGGTGCGCCTAATTTTAATGCTTGCAATAAATGTCCGAATTTTGCGTGCGCCTCAATTTCTTTGATTCCTAAAATATCAAGGGAAGCCAATTGCATATCATAACGATGAATGCGAATCGAACCACCGCCAATTTCATAACCATTCATGACGATGTCATAACCGCGTGAATTAGCATTGCCGGGATTTGCGCGTAATGCTTCAATATTATTTTCTGTTGGTGCCGTGAAGGGATGATGCAAGGGTTCCCATCTTCCTTCTTTGTCGAGTTGATACATGGGAAAATCGGTCACCCATAATGGCGCCCAGCTTAAAGTATATAAATTAAAATCTTTACATAATTTATCACGCAGCGCGCCCAAACTTTCCGACACAATTTTTCCGTGATCAGCACCGAAAAATAAAATATCACCATTGTCAGCATGAACGCGTTTCAAAATTTCTTGCACAATATTGTCTGGAATAAATTTTAAAATAGGAGATTGCAAACCGTCGATGCCTTTTGCCATATCATTGACTTTGATGTACGCCAATCCTTTTGCACCATAAATTCCGACAAATTGCGTGTAATCATCAATTTGTTTGCGCGATAATTCTTGTTTAGGCAAACGCAATACGGTGACGCGCCCATCGATGGTGTTAGCGGGCGTGTGGAATACTTTAAATTCTACGTTCTTCATCAAGTCTTTAATGTCGACTAATTTTAATGGATTGCGCAAATCAGGTTTGTCAGAACCATAATCACGCATCACATCCACATAACTCATGCACGGAAATGCAGATAAATCGACATTTAATACTGATTTCCATAAATCACGAATTAATTTTTCCATTAAATTTTGTACGTCACTTTCATTGACGAAAGCCATTTCACAGTCCAGTTGTGTGAATTCAGGTTGACGATCCGCACGCAAATCTTCATCACGAAAACATTTTACGATTTGATAATAACGATCAAATCCAGAAATCATGAGTAATTGTTTAAAAATTTGAGGTGATTGCGGGAGTGCGTAAAATTTTCCCGGATAATTTCTGCTGGGAACTAAATAATCGCGTGCACCTTCCGGTGTTGTTTTGGTTAAAAAAGGCGTCTCAATATCATTAAAATTTTCTGCATCTAAAAATTGACGAATAAATCGCACGATTTGCGCGCGTTTTTTCAAACGGTTTTGATTTTCAGCTCGACGTAAATCTAAATAACGATATTTTAATCGCGCTTCTTCACCGACCTCTTGATAATCATCGACGTTAAACGGCAGCGGTTCTGCTGCGTTTAAAATCTCGATGGATTGCGCATCGATTTCCACGTCACCCGATGAAATTTCTTTATTGATTGTACCGTCTGGACGATTGCGCACAAGGCCGATGATGCGAATGACAAATTCATTTCGCAGTTTTTGCGCAACATCAAACGTGTCTTTTTTCGCAGGATCACAAACAATTTGCACCAGCTCATTTCGATCACGCAAATCAATAAAGATCAAACCACCATGATCACGACGACGATGCACCCAGCCGCATAGCGTGATGGATTGATTGAGAAGGGATTTGTTAACGTCTTGAGCCGCATGGGTACGCATATTGTCAACCAGTTATTATTTTATGATCTGCCAATGTTAACGACACTCTTTGCGGTCTGCAACAGCTATTTGTCTGCTTTTTCAGGTGGTTTTGTATCAGTTGCACTGCTTTCTGTTTTATTTTCTGTTGTTGCCGGCTTTTTCTTTGTATCGCGAAAATCAGTCGCGTACCAGCCAGTTCCTTTGAGCTGAAAACGGGTTGCTGAAATTTGTTTCTCTAATGTATCTTTATGACAATGCGGACAGGTTTTTGCTGGCGCATCGGAATATTTTTGTAGTAGCTCTGTCGATTTGCTGCATTGAGAGCAATAATATTCATATAATGGCATAGTGATATCTCATTTTAAAAATAAAAGAAAGTTTAGCATGTTGTTAACGTGTTGTTGAGTCATGGAATGATTTTAAAGGAGAGTAGATTATGCGTTCAGAAACGGAGAAGGTAATTGAGAACATGGTTCGGCAGATTCAGGATGAATTTGATCGCTCAATTTCACTGTGCCGTTTTTTACCGGAATTAGTCAATTCAAAACCCCCATTATTCTGGACTGATTTTTCAGGATCATACAAACAGACTCAACGAAATCGCTATGTGGATTATACAGCGATGCTTACTGTTAAAAAAAATCTTCAATTTCAGTTAACTGATTTATTTCAGCGTGTATTTTCTGATTCAGCCTCTTCGCGTTTTTTATTTTCAGCGGATATGATAAATGATCAATTGTGCATGCGGTTGCGATTTTCGTTACTATATTCATGGAAAGCGCATGATTTTTTCGTGCATGAATTGACAGATAATTTATGCAAAATAAAAAGCGCGCAACAACGCACTCATGTCTCGCGCAAAGGTAATGTGTTGAGTCCGAAAATGTTGAAGGTTGAAGCGCTGACATCACCTTCAGAAGCGGGGTTAAGTGATATCAATATTATTACGCCGTCGACGATGTAGTACCATCCACATAAAACCATTCCCCTTTTATTTTTTCAAATTTACTTTTCTCATCCATATTTTTTATGATGCCTTGTTCTGAAAAACGCGCGGAAAATGTGACGGTGCCTTTTTTTCCGATTGGTTTGGGTGCATCGATTATAATTAATCCCAACCAAGTGACAGAAGATGCCCAAGTAAAGGCAGATTGTGCATCATAATTTTTCGCAGCTTTGCCGCGCATGGTTTTTTGAATGTAGGGAATGTTGGCGAGTGAATAAGCAGTGTAACGCGAACGCATCAAAATTTCCGGTGTTTCCGCTGTTTTTTTGCCTTTCAAATAAGGCTCACAGCAATCGGAAAAATTTTTGTTTGAGTTGCAAGGGCAGGGCCGCATAATGATGCTATATTATTTTAGTTTTAATTTGATTGCTGCAGCAGATTGTGTATTTAATGCGATGCATTCATTTGTGCTGTTGTGTTTGTAAGTCGCCCAATGTGGCTCGTATTTTTTAGATTCATTGCCCCAAACATTCCAATTTTTTCGTGCGCCGCGTGCAAATAATTCAAGGTAGGGACCAGGACTACAAGACTCGATCAATAAATATTGCTCATCTGGTTTTCTTGAGTGTTCGCGTTTTCTGGATTTGATAATATTGACCTGCGTTCTTCCTGGCTTTAATGTCCTCATTTTTCCGCGTATACCAAATAGCAAAAGTTCTGTCGTGTTGCGAAAATAAAATCCAACGCCACGACCGTCTGGTCCGCCATCTTTGCGAATTTTGTGCCACACAATATTGGCTTTATATTTGAAACCCCACGCCTCCATTACTTTCAACCCTTCCATAAGCAGGGCGTTGGGTACCCATAAATATAAGTGTGCTTGTTCCGCTACAGCCGATTCAACAGGAATTTTCATGATCTCTGTTAGCGTGAGTGTTGAATATCGCGATAATCGTTTATGCTCAGGCGCCATTTTCCCCGTTCTATTTTGAAATTGCCATGGAGGATCTGCCAAAATTGTTTGATGTTCTGAGTCAGTATATTGTGCTGCAAAATCCTCCGCGGCGCTTTTTGTTTTCATTGCTCAACATTCCTCGTTATAAAGTTCAGGCTTTATTCCAAAAACCAAGATCGGGCATCCCGCTCCGCTGCCGCCATTTATTCTGGGTAATAATTTTGATAAATGGGTTGTTGATGCGCCATAAGAAGCGCCTCGACCCAAGGCATTAAATATCGTTTGTAGCTCATCGCATCGCGTAATAATAACACCAACACTGATCGCTCGAAGATCAAATAGCAAACGAAAATTATTGAGATCACGATCAAAAAAGGGATCTTTATTATTCCATTCAATTTCCAAGGCGATCCGATTTTTATAACAATCTATTTTGTGCGTTGGCGATAATAATTTTTTTTCATCTACTTGTATAATGGTGTTGAATTGTTTTTCCTGCCATCCTCTGGAGTAGAGAAAAGTATCAGTGTGTTCTGAAACTTTTGATTTTCTTCCGCCTGCTTCAATCAGCCAGCTTTTGCATAATTTGAATTGTTGTAGAAGTTCAATGATATCTCGCCATTCATTTTCGAAATCATTTTTTAGTATTGCGCAGGCATGTTTCCACTCATAAATTTGGTATTTTTGTAAAATGATTTCTGGCAGTAATTCAACTCCCATTACGATTCATCCCACGACAACGCACCGCCCGTTTGATATTCAATTACGCGGGTTTCAAAAAAGTTTTTTTCTTTTTTCAAATCCATCATTTCACTCATCCAGGGAAATGGATTTTCAACGCCAGGATATTGTTCCGTTAATCCCAATTGCGCACAACGACGATTCGCAATGTATTGCAAATAATCTTTAAATAACTCAGCGTTCAATCCTAAAATACCACGTGGCATGGTGTCGCGTGCATATTGTAATTCCAAATCAACACCTTCACGAATCATATGAATCGCTTGCTTTTGAAAATCCTTAGACCAAATATCTGGATTTTCAATTTTAATTTGATTAATCACGTCAATGCCAAAGTTCGCATGCATTGATTCATCGCGTAAAATATATTGAAATTGTTCGGATGTGCCCGTCATTTTTCCACGACGACCCATCGCTAAAATTTGTGTAAAACCAACGTAAAAAAAGATTGATTCAAATACTACATAAAATGCAATTAAATCACGCACGAGACGTTGATTGTTTTCTAATGTTCCCGTGTGAAAATCAGGATCTGACAAGCTTTGCGTGTAAGGCAATGCCCAGGATGCTTTTTTAGCAACGGATGGCACTTCACGATACATATTGAAAACTTCGGCTTCATCTAACCCTAAACTTTCAATGATATGTTGATAAGAATGTGTATGCAGCGCTTCTTCGAATGCTTGACGCAATAAATATTGGCGACATTCTGGATTCGTAATGTGGCGATAAACGGCGAGTACTAAATTATTGGCAACCAAAGAATCTGCCGTTGCAAAAAATCCGAGACTGCGTTTAATAATAGTTCTTTCATCTTCCGTTAAACCATTCGGATCTTTCCACAGCGCGACATCAGCAGCCATATTAATTTCATTCGGCATCCAGTGATTCGCGCACGCATTTAAATATTTATCCCACGCCCATTTATATTTGAATGGTACGAGTTGATTTAAATCCGCTCTGCAATTAATAATTTTTTTGTCATCCACTTGAATGCGTGCGGCATGCATTTGGATTTGTTCGAGGCCTGTTATTCTTTCTAGTGTTGTTGATCCGGACATTTTAGTTTTCCTTTTTTAATTTTAGTGTGAGTGCGAGGGATCAGTGTGGGTGAATGAAGATTGCTATTATATATCTCTTAAATTGCGCCTCTCACACTCACACTGATAACTCTCACTAATTACTGACAAGCCTCACATTCCGGATTATCAATCGCGCATGCTTTAGGCGCTGCGTCAGATCCAACAACCACTGCATTTAATTTTCCATCATTAATCGTCGCTTTTTCCGTGCTGGTTGCGCCCAAACTTCTTAAGTAATAAGTTGTTTTTAAGCCTGAAATCCAGGCTTTTCGATATAACTCATCTAATTTTTTGCCAGAGGGTTCCGCCATATATAAATTTAGCGATTGCGATTGATCAATCCATTTTTGTCGACGCGAACCCGCTTCGACCAGCCACAGTGGATCAACTTCAAATGAGGTTGCGTATTTTGATTTTAAACCAACGGGAATGCGATCAATCAATTGGACGCTACCATTATAATATTTTAAATCATGAATCATGACTTGATCCCATAAGCCACGTTTTTTCAAATCGTGCACGAGATAAGGATTCACAACGGTAAATTCACCCGACAAATTCGATTTCACATATAAATTTTGATAGGTGGGTTCAATCGATTGTGATACACCACAAATATTTGAAATGGTTGCGGTGGGTGCGATTGCCATGGTATTGGAATTACGCATGCCTTGTTTTTTCACTTTATTTCTCAACGAATCCCAATCTACTGTTTTATCTGTGTTCTGCTCAAATAAATCACCGCGCGTTTTGCGTAACAACTCAATCGAATCAATGGGCAAAATACCTTGATCCCATAATGAACCTGGATAGGTTTCATAAGTACCGCGTTCAAGTGCTAACTCACTCGATGCATCGATTGCATAGTAACTCATTAATTCCATGCTGCGATCAGCGAATTCAATCGCTTCATTGGATCCGTAGGGAATATTTTGCAAATACAGTGCATCTTGAAAACCCATTAATCCCAAACCAATGGGGCGATGTTTTAAATTTGAATTTTTTGCAGCCGGTACACTGTAATAGTTAATATCAATCACATTATCGAGCATTCTGATTGCTGTTTTAACGGTTTTTTGTAATTTCTCCGAATCCAGTTTCCCCTTTTTCATGTGATTCACTAAATTAATACTGCCTAAATTACATACCGCAATTTCTTCGTTAGATTTTGTATTCAACGTAATTTCAGTGCACAAGTTCGAGCTGTGAATGACGCCGGCATGTTGTTGCGGTGAGCGTAAATTGCAAGGATCTTTGAAGGTGATCCACGGATGTCCCGTTTCAAATAACATCGTCAGCATTTTGCGCCATAAATTTAGTGCAGGAATTGTTTTACTACGAATGTCGCCACGCGCTGCTTTTTCCTCATACTCAACATATTTCTTCTCAAATGCATCGCCAAATAAATCATGTAATTCTTTAACTTCATTGGGCGAAAACAGCGTCCAATTTTCTTTATTGAAAACGCGTTTCATAAATAAATCAGGCACCCAGTTTGCAGTATTCATGTCATGTGTGCGACGACGATCATCGCCTGTATTTTTTCTTAATTCTAAAAATTCTTCGATATCCAAATGCCAGGTTTCTAAGTAAGCACACACAGCCCCTTTGCGTTTTCCACCTTGATTTACCGCAACAGCAGTCGCATTGGCCACATTTAAAAAGGGAACAACGCCGAGTGATTTGCCATTAGTGCCTTTGATATAAGCACCCATAGCGCGCACGGGAGTCCAATCGTTGCCCAATCCGCCAGCAAATTTGGAGAGCAGGGCATTGTCTTTGAGCGCGCCATAGATACCGTCTAAACAATCAGGCACGGTTGTTAAATAACAACTCGATAATTGTGGTCTCATGGTCCCAGAATTAAACAGGGTCGGTGTTGAAGACATATAATCAAAACTAGACAGCAAGCGATAAAATTCAATAGCGCGTTCGTTTTTTTGTTCACCTTCGCAATGTGCTAATCCCATCGCGACACGCATAAAAAATACTTGCGGTAATTCAATGCGTTTTTCACGATAATGAATAAAATAACGATCGTATAAAGTTTGAATGCTTAAATAGGTAAATTGCAAATCACGTGTGGAGTCGATCGCTTTTCCTAATTTTTCTAAGTCAAAATCATTTAAATTAGGACTGAGTAATTCTTTTGCAATGCCGCGTTGAATAAATGCTGTAAATATTTTTGGATACAATGCGCCAATCGTTTGTCGTGTTAAATCATAAGGTACTTTTAATGCATCCATGGCTTCGCGATAAATATCTTGCAGCAATAAACGTGCAGTGACATACGAATAATTCGGTTCAATTTCAACTAAAGTGCGCGCACTCATGACCAATGCTTTGTAAACATCTTTAATCGCAACACCATCGAATAAATTTTTACGAGCATCTTCAATTAGTTTTGTTGGACTGACTTCCGCTAAACCTTGGCAAGCATCAATTGCTAAATTGCTCAGCATAGACATATCTAATTTTTGTTTGCTGCCATTTTCCAAAATAACATGAACGGGTTTTTCTTCATTTTGTTGTGATAAGATTTCGCGTGCTTCGCGTCTTTTTTCGCGATACAAAACATAAGAGCGTGCGACGGGATGTTCGCCCGCTCTCATTAATTCGAGTTCGACGAGATCTTGAATAGACTCAATATGAATTGTGCCGCCGGTCGGCCAGCGTTTTTTGCAACGCTCAGCGATATTTTTTGTGAGTTCGCTCGCGATGCGTTGAATGCGATCAGAGTTGTTTGCGTTTTCGCCTTCCACTGCCAAGAACGCTTTTTTAATAGCAACTTCAATTCGAGTTTCGTCATACAGCGCCAGCTCACCGTTGCGACGGATGACTCGTAGCTGCCCGGGTTGTGTTGCTAATAAATCGAGATTGTTGATTTGAATGGATGAAGATTGACTTTGAATAATTTGTGTGTCCATATAAATTCTCCGATAACACAAGATATAGTGAAATTTTAATCATAAAACACAAGATAATGTGTTTGCATTCAAATTTCAAGAGAATAAGATGTGGGAATTGTGTGGATAAGTTGAAAAGCGTTATCCGGAATTACTCCAGCGCCAATACTTCTTTCAATGCAGCATCCACAATTTGAATATCATGATGTGATAAAGCACCCGCTTGTTTTTTAATACGCGTTTTATCGATTGTTCGAATTTGATCGCAAACGGCTGCGACTGTTTTTCCAAGACAGTGTACTGCAACGGTGATGGGCGGTTTGACGATTGCTTTTGTAGACAGCGGTACAACCACTACGGTTCGACGCGCTTGATTGATCGGTGTTGCGCCGACCAATACGCAGGGTCGCTCTTTGTTTATTTCAGAACCCTTTGTTGGGTTGAGATTGACCCAATACACATCACCACGATTCATCGTTTTTCAATCCATCTTCGGTTGTTGCATCCCATTCAGACATTTCATGTCGTAGTCCGACGTCTTTTTCAACGGCGAGCGCTGCTTCGTATAAGCGTTTTTCGCGTCTTTGGATAATTTTTTCCAGTAATCGCGCAATTAAACGGCTGCGTTGTCTTGCTGGTATCGCTGATTTCATGCGATAAGCTAAATGATCTGGAATGGATACGAGTATTTTTGTCATATTGCTCACCTGTATATACAGTATAGTATATCCAATATCCATTTTCAATCACGCTATGCTGAGTTAATATGCTCGCAGAATTTTCACATGTGCGTTAGGATGGCAAAAACAAACTAATGGACCACCTTCCATGATCGATCAAGATGGTTTTCGAGCTAATGTGGGTATTATAGTGACCGATGGAAAAGGTCAGTTATTGTGGGCGCGCCGTTTTGGTAGTCAAAATGCGTGGCAGTTTCCGCAAGGGGGTATTTCAGATAATGAAACGCCGATTGAAGCCATGTATCGCGAATTAAAAGAAGAGTTAGGAATGGATGCAAAAGACGTTAACGTTATCGCGGAATCAAAGGAGTGGTTGCGTTATCGTTTGCCAATTCGTTTTCAACGTCATGATGATTTGCAACGTTGCGTAGGTCAAAAACAAAAATGGTTTTTATTGCGATTAATCAGTGATGATTCTGTTGTGAAATTAGATTTAAGTGATCATCCTGAATTTGATTTGTGGAAATGGGTGGATTATTGGCGTCCGCTCAAACAAGTTATTTTTTTTAAGCGATATGTTTATCGTATCGTATTGCAAGAATTTTTTCCGCTGGTGCAGAAAAAGTAATCACCTATTTTTTATTTTTCTGAGAGAGATATTCGTGATGCACATGGAAAGTATGTTGGTTGTGGTGGCAATTTATTTGGTACTGGGAATTGGCGCAGGATTTTTATCGGGATTATTGGGCGCTGGTGGTGGATTGATTATGGTGCCGGGGCTCGTGTTTATTTTTCATTGGGAAACATTGAATTCCGCAATTGCTATGCACGTTGCGGTGGGTACTTCGTTAGCAGCGATGGTGCCGCTGGCGATGCGATCTTTATTGTCGCATATGGAACACGATATTCCTTTTTTCCCCATCTATAAAAAAATGGCACCCGCCGTTATTTTAGGTGTGATCGGCGGTGGCATTTTAGCGCGTTATATTCATTCCAATAATTTACGTATTATTTTCGGCATTTTTGTTTTAATGATGGCGATGAGTTTATTGTTTCAGCGAAAAGTGAAAACAGAAAGACAGTTGCCGGGGATCATGGGAATGTCATTGGCGGGTGGATTTGTTGGTGTACAATCAGGCATGCTGGGTGTTGGTGGTTCTGCATTTTCAGTACCATTTTTAACGCATCGCGGTGTGAATATTCATACAGCGGTGGTTGTATCCATTGCGATTGCCATAACCGTTGCCGTGTTAGGTACAATCACTTTTATGTTAACGGGAATTTATGCTGTTGGATTACCTCGTTGGAGTACGGGTTTTATTTATTGGCCCGCTTGGTTTGGATTAGTGATTGGTGGTGTTTTGATTGCACCCATTGGCGCAAGAATTTCGCATTTAATTTCACCTGAAAGATTAAAATTCTTTTTCGGATTATTTTTGATTGTGATTGCGGTGAAAATGTTGGTGTGAATGGGTTGTTCGTTGTCTGATAACCGATAACCGATAACCGATAACTGATAACTGATAACTGATAACTAATTTACGGATAACTTTTTATGTTCCACTACCCATCCATCAACTCCATCGCTTTTTCCATCGGCCCCGTCAAAGTGCATTGGTATGGATTAATGTATTTAGTGGGTTTTGTTAGTGCATGGTTGCTGGGTTGTTATCGCGCAAAAAAAACCAATATCATGACAACAGAACAGGTCACCGATTTAATTTTTTATGGCGCACTGGGTGTGATTTTAGGCGGACGCATTGGTTATATGTTGTTTTATGATTTACCGGATTTAATTGCAAATCCACTTACTTTGTTTCGTGTATGGGATGGCGGTATGTCATTTCATGGCGGCATGATTGGCGTCTGCATCGCCTTTTATTTTTATAGCAAACAGCTAAAAAAATCGATGTGGGAATTAACAGATTTTATTGCACCGATGGTGCCGATTGGTTTGGCTGCAGGTAGAGCAGGAAATTTTATTAATGGTGAATTGTGGGGAAAAGTGACAACGATGCCGTGGGGAATGATTTATCCAAAAGCGGGAGCGTTACCGCGTCATCCCTCCGAAATTTATGAATTTTTATTAGAAGGCGTCGCATTATTTTTTATTTTGTGGTTTTTTTCGAAAAAATCGCGTCCTCGATTTGCAGTCTCTGCTGTTTTTTTATTAGGATATGGATGTTTTCGATTTTTCTGTGAATGGTTCAGACAACCTGATCCGCAATATGGTTATTGGTTGTGGGGGTGGGTGACGATGGGACAAATTCTCTCGTTTCCAATGATCATAGCAGGTATAATCGCGCTTTATTTTATTTATATTAAGTAAGGAAAAGGAAATAACACATGATGTTTAAACATATTTTATTGTTAATTGGTTTGTCAGTTGCTGCGATTTTTTTTCAAGAACCATTGATGCATGTTTTGCAATTTTTTATGCAAGTGCACAATCAAATTGCAAAAGGATTGGGCGTTATTTTTTCTGTGGATGCAGTGGGTGAAGTGGTACAATCTGTTATTGCGTTGTTATTAATTCCTGTTGTACTTGGCGTTATTCTTGCAATCGCACATTTTTTTATTAAACAACAACATTTCCCACACACGATGACAGTGATTTGGGTTGCGTGGGCTGTTTTGTTAGCAGCGGTATTAACGCAAACCGGTCATGTGACTAATCATGCGAATACATGTTTGTCATCGCAACCGACTACTGCGCAAACGGGACAACCAGGTCAGCCACAACCAATGGCGCAAAACAAAACAGGGTCGGTACCGTTAACTACTAAATAACATACATGCAACATTATCTCGCTTTATTAAAAAAAGTTTTTGAAGACGGTGTGATCACACTAGATCGCACCGGTGTTGGCACAAAACGCATTTTTAGTTACGAAATGCGTTTTGATTTATCTCAGGGTTTTCCGTTATTAACCACTAAAAAATTACACACCAAAAGTATTGTGGTTGAATTGTTGTGGTTTTTAAATGGGAATACGAATATAAAATATTTACATGATCACGGTGTTTCCATTTGGAATGAATGGGCAGATGAAAAGGGTGATCTGGGTCCCATTTATGGAAAGCAATGGCGTCGATGGGAAACCAAAGATGGCGGAATAATCGATCAAATGAGCGAGTTAATTGCGCATATCAAAAAAGATCCCGCATCGCGTCGTTTGATGGTGAGCGCGTGGAATGTCGGTGAATTAAATCAAATGGCATTGCCACCTTGCCATTGCTTGTTTCAATTTTTTGTATCAGAAAATAAATTATCTTGTAAATTAACGCAACGTTCCGCGGATGTTTTTTTAGGTGTGCCATTTAATATCGCATCGTACGCATTATTAACTCATATGATCGCACAGCAATGTGATTTAGACGTGGGCGAATTTATTTGGTCGGGGGGTGATTGTCATTTGTATCTCAATCATCAAGAACAAGCGCAGATCCAATTATCACGTACACCTTCAACATTACCGACATTAATTATCAAACGTAAACCTGCTTCATTATTTGAATATCAGCTTGATGATTTTGAATTTTGCGATTATATTGCACAATCAGCGATCAAAGCGTCGATTGCGGTTTAGCGGTTTAATAGTAAAAATGAGGTTGATGATGCGTAGAGTTGATATTTCTTTTGCACCTAATCTTTTTTCTATGCCTGATAAAAACAACCTAAGGTGCTTCATAACAGACATACATTTATCATTGCGTTTCTCACCGGAGTGGCTGACAAGCTGGATAAAGCTGGCAAAACTATTAGAAAAATTGCCTATGAATGCTATTTCCTTTTCAGTTAATGGCTTTTGGCACACAGTTAAAACAACTGATGCATTTAAAAAAGTGATTGAATATTCTTCTGACATTCGGGAAAAAACGTATGCATACCGCGCACTGTACAACATACTTGAAGATATCCACTATCTTCGACAGTGGACTACATTACGATTAGCGGATAATCCAGAGGAGAAGCCGAGTGCTATAAGAAGGCAGCAAGCGGATTTGATTTTATTATTTTATTGTTGGACAAAACGTTATTTTCGGCTTGTCGAAGAACAGCGATATCAATATTTGAATGAAGCGTATGAAATGATTGATGCGATTCACAAATTACGCAACTATCCCCCCAAGAAAGAAAATAGGCGTTATTCCGAAATTTGCATGACACAACAAACAATCACTCAAGGACAACAACAACCAGTCGCTGCTGTCGCTTCGCCACCACCATCATTACCTCGTGCTGCTGTTCAACAACAATCCGCATCCTCTGCGCCGCCTGAAACCACCGCTGCTGTTGAGAGAGTTCCCAGGGGTTCTGTTTATAGCCGCGATCCATACAATAAATCAGGCCGATTTTTTGTCCTTCATCCTGATTCTGCCAAACCCCACTGCCAGCACCCAACGAGCAAAATAAACAACCCGGGTTTTAAATAATAAACAGTTGCCGAAATAAGTTTTACAAAAGTAAAATATTGAGTTATACTATAATAAAACTTAAGGTGTACTGTTATGACAACACGACTTACCATTCGAAAATCTGGCGGCTCTACCATCGTTAGTTTGCCTAAAACAGTGCTTGAAACATTGCATCTCCATGTCGGCACTGTTTTATTACTGTCTTTGGAAGATAATAAAATTGTTTTATCGCCCATGCGTGATGCCATGACATTAGAAAATCTATTATCCGATTGCCCGAAAGAAAAATTTTCTTTAACAGATGAAGATCGCGAATGGGTGCGCACAAAACGAAAAGGAAAGGAATACTAATGCCCTACCTTCCTGAAAAAGGCGATATCATTTGGTTGGATTTTGATCCCAGTAGTGGTGGCGAAATCATGAAGCGTCGTCCTGCTTTTGTGATTTCGCGCGAGATTTTTAACGAACGTGTTCGAATGGCGGTGGTTGCACCCATCACCAGCAAAATTCGCGATGTCCCATTAGAAGTTGTCTTGCCATCAAAAGGCCTAAAAACCAGTGGATCGGTTCTGGTGTATCAATTAAAATCTCTCGATATTTTTCAACGCAAAGTAAAATTTATTGAAAAAGCGCCGCTGGCTGTTACAGAAAAAGTCACTGCGATAGCGCAATTAATTGTTAGTTAAGCTGTAAAAGTTCCGACTTGATCTGACAGTTACTCAGATTACGACAAGTTCTTGAAGTGAAATGGGTATATAAAATGCACCGCTTTCTGATCTAACCCATCTAAGTCTTCATAAATGGAGTTTTGTTCAATCATAAATATACCAATACGAAATTGGATTATGTGATATAACTCATCTTTTGTCAGTTCATCATAATTTTTTTGGAACCAACTTATCATAAAATATCCTCGAATTTTACGGCAGAACGGTTATGTTATCATCAGACCAGAAAAAACGATGCGCGTGGGTAACGGATGACCCCATTTATATTCAATATCATGATACGGAGTGGGGTGTGCCGATTTACGATGATCGCCTATTATTCGAGTTTTTAATATTAGAAGGAGCGCAAGCCGGATTAAATTGGTTAACGATATTAAAGCGACGCGAAAATTATCGTCTTTGTTTTGATGATTTTAATGCAGAAAAAATTGCATGTTACGATGAGCAACAATATCAAGCATTACTCAAAAATGTCGGCATTATCCGTAACCGTTTAAAAATTCAATCCGTTATTACGAATGCGCAAGCGTATTTAACTATCAAAAAAGAATATTCGAGTTTTTCAAATTATCTGTGGCAATTTGTTGATGGCAAACCGATTCGCAATCACTGGACAAAACACACCGATATTCCAACCACTACCGCGCAATCAGATGCGCTATCAAAAGATTTAAAAAAACGGGGATTTAAATTTGTCGGCAGTACAATTTGTTATGCATATATGCAAGCGGTTGGCATGGTGAATGATCACCTGATTGATTGCTTTAATGGATTGTCATTTGTATCTCAATCATCAAGAACAAGCGCAGTGGGTGGCACTATATTAATCTCCTCTTAACTTGTTATCTAGCGTGGTTCCCCATAGAATTACCACGGCATTATTAATTGAGACGGGGTGCGTGATGAGGAAATCGAGAAAAATAAATCTGAATAATAATAGTTATCAGAATCTGAGACTAACATGGACAGAATGGGCACAAGAAAATTTTTCAATTTCTCAATTAGAGAAAGAAGAAATAGATAGATTAGGAGTTATCGCGTACCGTCTTTATAACAATGTTAAACAACACTCATCCGACATGTTTTTGTTGCAAACAAAATCCGACCTGTCGGTGTTAGCGAAAATATATCTCACCTATCTCGAGTGCCTCGTTTTTTTTACCCAAGTTTTTAAAGATTGGTATAATGATGAAGAGAAAAAAAAGAAGTGGAATGACTGTTTTCTTGACTGCTCTAAGTTAACTAAAAAATGGAAAGAAAAAAAAGAGGGTACTGCTAATTGCCCGTCGGCTCTGCCACCGTTACCATCCCACGCTGTTGCTCAAAAAGGACTTTATTACCGCGGATATAGACATGATCCATACAGTTCTACATCAGTCAGGCTGCTTCTGTTTTCCAATACGCCGCCATCTACTGCTGACAGAAACGCCCAACAACCCGTTACCGCACCGCGTGCACACCCTTGAGCATCATCAAGGCTTCGTATAGTTGGTAATCGTCTTTTGCTAATGTTAATTCTGAGCGTTGTTGTTTTTTACGTTCAGATTCCAGTGCATTTTTCGATTCCATGGTGTCTGTTTTATTTTCAATGTGTCGATCAAAATTCGCTTCATCCACATCCAGCAAGCCGCCTGCTTTTTTATCTTCAACCGATAATTCGGGCACGACTACATCGGGTTCAATGCCGCGCGCCTGAATTTCACGGCCGGAGGGGGTGTA
The DNA here is from genome assembly GCA_001802455.1 of Gammaproteobacteria bacterium RIFCSPHIGHO2_12_FULL_39_24. Lineage (GTDB taxonomy): Bacteria > Pseudomonadota > Gammaproteobacteria > Coxiellales > Coxiellaceae > 2-02-FULL-42-43. Next base: position 62,854 of record MGXZ01000007.1, on the reverse strand, counting down.
ATACAAAGCAGTGGTTAATTTTAATGCGTTGTCATCGCCGATGGGAATAATGGTTTGCACAGAACCTTTTCCAAAACTGCGTGTGCCAAGAACAATCGCGCGTTTATAATCTTGTAACGCACCCGCTACAATTTCTGACGCAGAAGCGGTGCCGCCATTAATTAAAACCACCATGGGAACGCGCGGAATAATATCGTCAGCATGAGCATGATATGCAATATCTGAATTTTTAATGCGTCCTTTTGTGTAAACGATGAGGCCACGATATTTTTCGGTTTCTGTTTTATCTAAAAACAAATCGGCAACATCTGCGCTCACATCCAATAAACCGCCGGGATTATTGCGTAAATCTAAAATTAATCCTTTCAGATGACCTTGTGATTCGGTTTTTAGTTTTTCAACCGATGCACGCAGTTGTTGTTCGACCGGTCCTTGGAAAAACGATAAACGAATATAACCAAAACCAGGCGATAGCATTTTTGAGTCGATGGCTTTTACTTTAATGTTGTCACGTGGAATGGTGAGAACCAATGGTTTGTCATCTCCTTTTCGAATCAATGTGAGTGTGACAGAAGTGCCTGGTTTTCCCTTGATTTGACTAACAGATTCACTGACATTCATATCTTGAATGAGTTTATTATTGACTTTGATAATGTAATCACCCGTTTTAATGCCTGCTTTTGCAGCAGGTGATCCATCGATGGGACTGATGACTTTCAGCATGCCTTTTTCAGACGTGAGTTCAACGCCAATACCGACAAATTCACCGGATACGGTTGTTTCTAACTCTGTCAGTTCATTTTTATTTAAATAAGCAGAATGCGGATCAAGGCGAGTGACCATGCCATTGACTGCATTTTCAAAAAGCGCTTTGTTGTCGACTGGAGAAATATAATTTGCGTGAATAGCGTTGACCACACTAATTAAATTTTGTATTTCTTCTTTAGAAACGGTTGTGTTGTTTTCATTTTGTGTTATAGGAAATCCAAAACTAATTGTGCTTTGTGAGAAAAATAAAATACCCGCACTGACAAAAATAATTGTTAACAATGATTTCATTGACGACTCCTTGTCGATGTATTATCGGCACCACAGCATTGGATTTAACACTTGTGCATTATGACGAATCGAGAAATACAAAGCAGAATGATGAAAGCCGCCTGATTTTCCAACGGTTGCAATCACATCACCTGCGCGCACAGTATCACCTGCATTTTTAGTGAGTGTTTGATTGCGACCATACAGTGTCATGTATCCATTGCCTTGATTGATAATAATCATCAATCCATATCCTGCCAACCATTTTGCAAAAATAACGCGTCCTGACGCAACGGCATGAACCGGCTGACCAGTGGGCGCTTGAATCAAGGTTCCATCCCATCTTAGCTCGCTTTGATCTATTTGGGTACCAAAATTATGGAGCACTTGTCCTCGCACGGGCCACGATAATTTTCCTTGTAATGTTGCAAAAGGATGATTGTCTAATACTGCCGTTGATACGTGCTCAGTGATTTGTTGATGCAGTTGTTGTAGCGTATTTTCCAGTCTTTTTTTATCATCCAACAATGAAATGAGTTTTTGATGTTTGGATTGAATATGTTGATTGATGGTTGCAATCAACTGTTCTCGCATCGTTTTTGTTTTTTGTAATGCTGTTTGATTTTCCATCTGTGATTGTTTGATTGTCAGCAATTGCGCATATTGAGTTTGAATCGCTTTTTGATTTTGTTCGCACGCTGCGATGGATTGTTGTAATTGCATCACTGTTTGCATTTGTGATTGCGTGATGTAGTGAAAATACAGTAATAATCGTTGTGTTTGCAACATATCATCGGGCGCTAACCATAATTTTAAATAAGGTTGTTGGCTAAACAAATAAGCAGCGCGAATTTGTTGTTGTAATAATTTTCGCGCTTGTTTTTTTTGTGTTGATAACGGAAGTGATTGTTGTTGTAGTTGTTGTAATTGTTTTTGTTGTTGTGACAATTGCTGTTGTGTGTTTTTAAGTTGTTGGTTTAGGTGACCTTCCGTTGTTTCAATTTCAGCTAATGTACTTTGTAGGTGTGATTTTTTTTGCGTTGCTTGTTGTAAATCTATTTTTATCGCAGCGATATGGTTGTTGAGATTATTGAGTTGGGAATTTTGTTCAGCGGCGTAAGCAGAAAGGGTGAGTGTGAGTGTGAGGAAAATGGTTAAGTGCGACATTTTTTTCATGATTTTTGCTCTGCTCTCGCATCCACGCTCACCAACACCTTCCCCGTCATTTCTGTTGGTTTTGATAATCCCATCAAATACAGTAAAGTTGGTGCTACATCATCGAGCGCGCCTGTTGTAATGATTATTTTTGCGGGACGTCCAACATAAATTAATGGCACCAAATTGGTTGTGTGTGCTGTGTGGGGCTGTCCTATTTTTTCATCATACATTAATTCAATATTACCATGATCAGCAGTAATGAGTGCTTCCCCCTTTACTTTTTTCAATGCAGTTAAAACGCGTTGCAAACACGCGTCGATGACGACAACTGCTTTCTCTGCTGCTTTTTCATTTCCTGTGTGACCAATCATGTCGGGATTAGCATAATTACAAACGATCAAATCATATTGCTGATTTTCAATTGCGCTAACAAAAGCATCGGTGAGTGCATCAGCACTCATTTCTGGTTGCGTATCGTAGGTTGCTACTGTGGGTGAAGGAATTAATGTGCGATCTTCATTTTTAGTGGGTGTTTCAACGCCGCCATTTAAAAAATAAGTGACGTGTGCATATTTTTCAGTTTCCGCCAAACGAAGTTGGGTGAGACCGTGTTCTGATATTAACTCACCTAACGTATTTTTTAAAATCAGTGGTTCATGAGCAACATGAATCGAAGGATCGTCTACATAATCAGTGAATGTGACGAAATCAGCGAGATGCAAATCAGAATTAATAAATGCGTGCGTGAGTTGTCTTGCGCGATCAGCGCGAAAATTTATCATAATCACCACATCATTATCTTCGATAACAATGCGCTTGTGATGATCCATAATACAAGTCGGCGAAATAAATTCATCCGTTTCATTGCGTGCGTAGGCATTTTTTACAGCCATTTCAGCTGAATCTGCAGTGTAATCTGCTTGACCCGCTGTGAATAAATCATATGCTTTTTTTGTGCGATCCAAACGGTTATCACGATCCATTGCAAAATAACGTCCAATCACGGAAGCAATTTTTCCTGATTTATTTTTTTGATACAACGCATCAATACGTCGAATAAAAGGTAGTGCAGATTGAGGGGGGGTGTCTCTGCCATCACAAATGACATGACAATAATTTTTTACATGAGCAGTGGAAACCATGTCAATCATCGCGCACAAATGATCGATGTGACTATGAACGCCGCCATCTGATGCCAGCCCTAAAATATGCACCGCACTATTATTTTTTTTTGCGTGTTGAATTGAATTTTTTAAAACAACATTTTCAAAAAAAGAACCTGTTTTGATCGCCTGATGAATACGGGTTAAATCTTGTGGTACTTTTCGACCTGCGCCAATATGTAAATGTCCGACTTCAGAATTTCCCATTTGTCCTGCGGGCAAACCAACGGCTTCACCTGATGCTTCAATCAAGCAATGTGGATAGTGTGAAAATAAATAATCGAATGTGGGTGTTGAAACAGCGCGTGTTGGATTGTGTGTTATTTCTTGTCGATAACCCCAACCGTCTAAGATGATTAATGCAAATGGTTTTTTTTTCATGCATACCTCGTTGGATCCACCATATTATTTTTTTCAAATCCCATTTTGCGAAATGCGCATGCATCGCATATGCCGCACGCCAATCCACTTTCATTTGCTTGATAACACGAAATCGTTAAACCATAATCAACACCCAATGTTGTGCCGAGTGCAATAATATCTGCTTTTGAAAGATGCAAAATGGGTGTTTCAATTTTAATTTTTTTTCCACACACTGCTGATTTTGTCGCTATATTTGCCATTATTTGAAATGCTTCGAAATACTCAGGGCGACAATCGGGATAACCAGAATAATCTACTGCATTTGCGCCAATAAAAATGGCATCCGCATCAACTGTTTCTGCAAATCCGAGGGCAACTGATAAAAAAATGGTGTTGCGCGCTGGGACGTACGTTGTGGGAATGACCGTTAATTTATTTTCAGATGAACGAAATGCAGGAATAATCATATTTTTATCGGTCAATGCAGAGCCACCAAACTCACCGATAGACAGTGTGACAACGTGGTGTTTTTTTACTTGAAACACAGCAGCAATTTTTCTTGCTGCTGCCAATTCAATACATTGTTTCTGACCGTAATTAATGCTGAGTGCGTAACAGTCATAACCTTGCTTTTTTGCGATCGCAAGACAGGTGGTTGAATCTAAACCACCCGACAATAAAATAACGGCTTTTGCTGTCTTTTCACTCATGATTCAGTATACTGTTTTGCTTTCTTATTTTTGATATTGCTTGTGGAGATGTTGCGGTATGTTACCTGAAATCACGCAATTTGTAATGAAGCATTGGCCGTTGGTGGGTGCGTTTGTTATTGTTGTTATTCTGTTGTTTATTGAAGAGGCGAGAAGTCAGGGTATGGGCGGTGGTCAAGTGACGCCAGCGCTGGCAATTCAGTTAATTAATCGCGAAGAGGCTGTGGTAATTGATCTGCGCGATGCCACTGCTTTTCGCGACGGCCATATTGTGAATGCAAAAAATATTCCATTGGTGGATTTTGATCATCAGCAAACTAAAATGGAAACCTATCGACAACGCTATGTGATTCTGGTGGATGTGATGGGTGCCAAGACAGCGGCGATTGCAGCGCGATTGAAAAAAAATGGATTTGAAAAAGTGGTTTCATTAAAAGGTGGCATTGATGCTTGGAAAACAGCAGGAATGCCACTCGTTAAAAAATAGGCGGGAAAATATGGCAAAAGTTGAAATCTATACTAAAAAAACCTGCCCGTATTGTGTGCGAGCAAAACAGTTGTTGGATCACAAAAAAGTGAAATACACGGAAATTCGTGTGGATGAAGATTCAAAAGCAGTGGAGATGATGTTGCTTCGAGCAGAAGGTCGTAGGACGGTTCCACAAATTTTTATTAATGACCAAGGTATTGGTGGTTGTGATGATTTATATGCATTAGAGCAAACTAAACAGTTAGATAATTTGCTTACCACCTAATTAAAGATAAAATAGACAATGTAAGGAGGGAGAACAATGACACAGAAAAAAGAACAAAAAGAACCAACGGAGCAAAAACAAACTGTGGCACCGAGTGCACCTGAATTTGCAATCCAACGCTTGTATGTAAAAGACTTGTCGCTTGAAACACCCAACACCCCCAAGATTTTTCTGGAACCGTGGGAACCTCAAATACATATGGACTTGGCGACAGATGCGAGCTTGAAGTTGGATGAAAATGTTCGTGAAGTTGTGTTAACAGTCACAGTGACCGTTAAAATTAAAGAAAAAGTAGCATTTTTGGTTGAAGTAAAACAAGCTGGAATTTTTGCAATGAAAGGATTTTCTGAGGAGCAGTTGCATCATGCGCTCGGTAGTTTCTGTCCGAATATTTTATATCCTTATGCGCGCGAAGTGGTGTCTGATGCAGTGATGCGCGCTGGTTTTCCGCAATTGTATTTAGCGCCAGTCAATTTTGATGTATTGTATGAGCAACAAAAACAACAAGCCGCTGCTAAAAACAAAGAAGAAAAAAAGTAAGGTGTATTATTAATGAATTCATTTTCGCCCATGACAGTTCTTGGCGCTGGTGCGTGGGGAACTGCATTGGCAGTGTTGTTGGCGCGCAATGGTCAATCAGTACGTTTGTGGGATGTGGATACAAAGCGATTAGAGTTAATGCAATTGGAGCGTGCGTTTTTGGGAGTAGCATTGCCTGATAATCTGCATATTCTGTTTGAGTTAAATAAAGCAGTAGAAGGCATTCGAGATATTTGTTTGGTAGTGCCAAGTTATGCTTTTCGAAAAGTTTTGCAGCAATTAAAACCAATTGTGTCGATGAATGTGCGATTGGTGTGGGGTACAAAAGGACTGGATCCTGACACGTGCGCGTTTTTACATACCGTTGTTTATGATGTTTTCTCTGACAAAACACCCGTTGCTGCTTTTTCGGGCCCTAGTTTTGCAAAAGAAGTGATGTTGAATTTGCCAACCGCAGTCAGTTTGGCTGGAAATAATTCTGCATTTCTCGATGAATTGACAATGCGTTTTCATAGTCATACTTTTCGTTTGTATCAGAATTCTGATTTAATTGGCTTGCAATTATGTGGTGTTGTGAAAAATGTCATGGCCATTGCGGCCGGTATTTCAGATGGTATGGGATTGGGTACCAATACAAAATGTGCGTTAATTACGCGTGGATTAGCAGAAATGGCGCGCTTGTGTGTGGCGTTGGGTGGTAAGCGTGACACGATGATGAGCTTGGCGGGTGTAGGTGATTTAATATTAACATGCACAGACAATCAATCACGCAATCGTCGTTTTGGTTTGAGTATTGGTCAAGGTAATTCTATTGAAAAAACACTGAAAGACATTGGTGAGTCAGTTGAAGGTTATTATAATGCGAAACAATTATTTCAGTTGGCTAAAAAAAATAATGTGTCGATGCCTATTTCAGAACAAGTTTATGCAATTTTATACGAACATCGCGATCCCCCATCTATGTTGAGCGAATGGTTGGGACCTGAGTTAAAAGAAGTCTAACGTGCGCGTTCCTAAACTATCTGAAACACCGTCACTCTAGCAGGCGGAATATTTCGCCATACAATAAATGAATTCATTGGTTTAAAATTAGCGGGATAATAATCCGTATCTTTTCTCATAGAATACGTGAACTGAATAAATTGACCTGATGGTGCAATGGTTTTTTGGATTTCAGAAAATAAATGATCACGTGCTGCCTGCGTCATTGAACGAAGTGGCAAGCTAGAAATAATTGTGCGAATAGGATTTTTATTTTTAAGTAATTCAGATAAATACATGGCATCACCTTGTAGCACAGTAATAGCGGGAATTTGTTGACGTAATTGTTCTGCAAAATGCGGTGTAATTTCAAGTGAAATAAGGTGATCAGCAGCAATTCCTGAATTTAAAATCGCTTTGGTAATGACGCCCGTACCTGGGCCGAGTTCTAACACGAATCCCGATTGTGATTGATCGATGCAACTCACCATGCTGCGTGCAAGATATTGCGAGCTGGGAAGAATAGCACCCATTCTGCGTGGATATAAAAAAAACCCTTTAAAAAAAGTCAGCGCATCTTCCAATAACTTCAATTAAATTCTCTTTATTTTTCGGCTTATTCAGGCATTTTTGGCAATGCCTGATTTTCAGCAATTTTTTCTTTTTCGCGTTGCAAATAAGCATCGCGCACAAAGACATAAGGATCAAACGCATTATCCACCAAGCGATCCGCTGGTAATAATTGTGCGCGGGTATGCAATAATCTTGCGCCTGTGTAGATATAATTGATGTTTTGATTATTGATGTAAGGAAAGGGTGATGCGTAATAATCTCCAGCGAGTCCAATCGCACTTTGAATGCTGGATGGTCCAAGCAGAGGAATAACAAAGTAGGATGATGTTTTTCCACCGCGCCATTTTGCAATTGTTAATCCAAATGATTCAACATGTGGTTTAATACCCATTTTGGTTGCAACGTCAATTAATCCACCGAGACCCGCTGTTGTGTTAATAGCAAAACGCCAGACGTCGACAAATATATATCTGAAATTGCCTTGTAAAACATCATTGGGTAATGTGGTTATTTCATCCACATTGTCAAATACGTTGGTAATACCTTTTTGAAGCGGGGCTGGCGTGATTGTGTTGTACACTTTTGCCAACGGACGAACGGTCAGGTGATCAATATCTTGGTTAAACGCAAACATGGCGCGATTGTAACCTTCCAATGGATCATTCGCGCTGGGATCGGGGTTTTTTGCGCAACCGGTTAAAAAAAAAGTGGTTAACGCCAGTGATCCGAAGATCCATTTTGAAAGCGTTTTATTCATGTGACCATTCCATTATTTTGTACTATAACAATCAGTAGATTAACCTGAATAGACTGGTACGGCAACAATGCGGTAAGATACGCGCACGCTGAATACTGATCAGCAGAGGAATAAAAAAATGCAAAATAATTTATCCATCGTGAATTTATCAGGTTATCGTTTTGTTTCATTACATGATACTCAGTTGCCGCAATTGCGCGCGGATTTAAAAGCGAAAACAGTGGCGTGCGCATTAAAGGGAACTTTATTATTGAGTCGCGAAGGAATTAATGTATTTTTAGCAGGCACGCGTGAAAATATTGATGCGTTCCTTATTTTTTTCCGATCCATTCCTGAATTTACGGATATGTGGTTTAAAGAAAGTTTTACGGATTATCAGCCGTTTAATCGTATGTTAGTGCGTTTGAAAAAAGAAATTATTCCTATGGGTGAGTCCACTGTGGTGCCATCGATTAAAACAGCGCCTTATATTTCTCCTGAAGAATTAAGACAATGGTATGCTGAAAATCGCGATATGGTTGTGTTAGACACGCGTAACGTGTACGAAATTAAGTTGGGTACATTTGATCACGCGATGGATTTACATATTAATCACTTTCGTGAATTCAACGAAGCAATTGATTTTTTACCAGATGAAATGAAAGAAAAAATCATTGTCACTTTTTGCACGGGCGGAATTCGTTGTGAAAAAGCAGCAGAATTGATGGCGCAAAAAGGATTTAAAAATGTGTATCAGTTGAATGGTGGTATTTTAAATTATTTTGAAAAATGTGGCGGTGATTTTTATCACGGCGAATGCTTTGTGTTTGATCAGCGTGTTGCGGTAAACAGTGCATTGCAAGAAACGGATGCGAAACAATGTTTTGATTGTCGTGCAGCATTAAAATCACCTGATGTGAAAGAAGGAAAATGTCCGCAGTGTGGATCAAAATCAATTTCAAAACAGGCGGCGTAATATGAATCTGGATTATCTCGATTTCGAACAACCCATCGCTGAGCTGGAAGAAAAAATTATCGAGTTGCGTCGCGTGGGTGCGGATCAAGACATCAACATTACGGAAGAAATTACCAAGCTTGAACAAAAGAATGTGACGTTAACCGAATCTATTTTTTCAAAATTAACCGATCAACAAATTGTACAGGTAGCACGTCATCCGAAACGTCCTTACACGATGGATTACATCGAAAAAATTTTTACTGAATTTGATGAACTTCACGGTGATCGTCATGCGTCAAATGGTGCCTCTGTTGTCGGTGGATTAGCAAAATTAAATGATCAAGCAGTGATGGTGATAGGTCATCAAAAAGGTCGCACAACAAAAGAAAAAGTCGCGCGTAATTTTGGAATGGCATCACCCGAAGCATTTCGCAAAGCATTGCGATTAATGAAATTGGCTGAAAAATTTACTGTGCCGGTGCTGACTTTTATCGACACACCCGGTGCTTATCCTGGTATTACCGCAGAAGAAAAAAATCAAAGTGAAGCGATTGCGAGAAATTTATATGAGATGGCGGAACTCAGAACACCCATTATCGCCACTGTATTGGGTGAAGGCTGTTCGGGTGGTGCTTTGGCGTTGGGTGTTGCTGATTGCACATTGATGCTGCAATACAGCTATTACTCAGTGATTTCACCAGAAGGGTGTGCTTCTATTTTATGGAAAAGCGCTGAAAAAGCGGGGGATGCTGCGGAAGCGCTTAATTTAACGGCGAAGCGATTAAAATCATTACAATTAATTCAAGAAGTGATTGAAGAACCATTGGGTGGCGCGCATCGCGATCCCGATAAAATGGCAGAGCGTTTGAAGCAACGCTTAATATTAAATTTAAAATCATTGCAGAAATTATCATTGGATGAATTGGTAAAACAAAGACAAGATTTTTGGTTGCATCCGGAGGTGTAGGTATCAGTTATCTGGTATCAGTGTGAGTAAATATATTTCATTTTCACACTGATAACTCACACTGATAACTTAATTATGCTTGCCTTGCTCAAACTAAAAAAAATGTTACAATCTCTGACAAAACAAAATAATTTTGTTATTGCCTACAGCGGCGGCGTTGATTCGCACGTGTTGTTGCATGCGATGACGCAATTACAAAAAGAAAATGCCAATATCACACTTCATGCCGTACATGTGAACCATCACATCAATCTCGCATCTGATTCGTGGGAAAAACACTGTAAAAAAATCTGCGGCGAATTAAACATTCCCATTTCTGTTGAAAAAATCACGCTTGATTTAAAACCGGGTGATAGTTTAGAAGAACAAGCGCGTTTGGCGCGTTATGCTGCTTTGAGAAAATATCTTGATAAGGATACTGTGTTATTGACGGCGCACAATTTAAATGATCAAGCAGAAACATTTTTATTACAGGCGTTGCGAGGTGCAGGTTCAAAAGGATTATCGGCAATGCCCGACATTAAAAAATTTGGCAACCGTGTTTTAATTCGCCCTTTATTGCATTTTTCACGTGAACAATTAGAGCAATATGCATTAGAAAATAAATTAAAATGGATTGAAGATGATAGCAATACTAATCCCCGTTTTCGTCGTAATTTTTTAAGGCAGGATATTTTTCCATTATTGAAAAAACAGTATCCAGCCGTCATTCAAAACTTAGCCCGTTCTGCAAAGTTAATTTCAGAACAAGAAAAAATAATTGCAGAAATGGTGAAACACGATTTTGAAAAAATAAAAACAACCGACCCTAAAAAAATTGATTTAAAGAAATTGCGTGAATTTTCATCTGAAAAACAAAAATTATTATTACGCGAATGGTTTTGTCAGAATCAATTACGCATGCCCAATGAAAAACATCTGCATCAGATTCAACGTGATGTGATTGACGCGAGTGCTAATTCACAGCCGAAATTTGCATTGGATAATATTGTTATCAAACGCGACCGAGCATTTTTGTATTTACAGCTGATTGACACCCTCGATCAACTGATTACTTGAGATCAGCATGTCTGAATTGTGGCTCACCAAGATCACTTAACATAGCTACAATGTCCCGGAAATTTTGATTGTTGGATCTGGTAAATTTACTTTTCAGGAAATCCGCATTCTTGCCCCACTCGTATAATGCGATTGATATGGTTCCATTAATTTCTGCTATTAGGCTAATATTATTCGTCATTATAATGGGCTGCCCAGATAACTGGATATTACCCCTGGGATATCCTCATTTGTTATAGATAAAACAGGAGTACAGAAATTCTGATCAGTGGGGGGGCATTGCTATTTTATTGAGGCGAGCTTGCAAAGCCTGCGTCAGTGCGCGTCTAATCATATCAACATTGGTGTTGATGGTTCCCGTTTCTTGATGTTTTCGATTAAAAAGATTAAGAAGAGAAAAGAGGGGGCTGACCTTTACTTTTTTTTCTGCGAGCGTTTCTACTAGTTGATTGAATTTCAGAGTGTTTAGTGGCGTGATAATGTTGGGTATTTCCCTGAAGGGGAGGGATGGAAAATCGAAGGGAGCAATATTCTTCGGCACAGTGGTTGTGATTTCCCGCCCATTCTGAAGAACACGCAAATCGCCGTCATTAAATTCGTCGCGAGTCCACTTCAGCGCTAGATTATTATTATTAGGCGTAGGCGGAAACAAGTGTGTTTTTCTTGTCATATTATTACCCTCAGTCTTCACGTTAAAGTATGGCACCAAATTGAAAATGTCCCATTGAGTGATCTTCCTACTAAAAAATTAAAGAAATATTAATGTGTTTATCTGATTGATTTTTGATAGATTTTTATTGGTGTTTTTCATTTATAGCGCATCGTATTATTACGTTAAAGATGCCAAACGATGTCAGTTACGGTAGGATGTCGAGCAATACAACCATGGTTCATATTCAATGATCAGTAGCTTACATCACATCGCTGTTCCTCAGTCTCATATTCGCAATTTCTCCATTATAGCGCATATTGACCATGGCAAATCGACCTTGGCAGATCGCTTGATTCAGTTGTGCGGTGGCTTGTCTGAGCGGGAAATGAAAGCACAGGTGCTTGATAGTATGGATATTGAGCGTGAACGTGGTATTACGATTAAAGCGCAATGTGTGACGCTATTTTATAAAGCAAAAAATGGTGAGATAGTTCAATTGAATTTTATTGACACGCCAGGACATGTGGATTTTTCATACGAGGTATCTCGTTCGTTATTTGCATGTGAAGGGGCATTGTTGGTGGTGGATGCAGCGCAAGGGGTTGAAGCGCAAACGGTTGCAACGTGTTACACCGCACTAAATGAAAATTTAGTGGTGTTGCCGGTGTTAAATAAAATGGATTTGCCGCAAGCAGATCCTGACAAAGTGAAAAAAGAAATCGAAGAAATTATCGGCATTGATGCGCAAGATGCATTGCCGGTGAGTGCAAAATCGGGAATGGGCATTCCTGAATTAATCGAACAATTAATTGAAAAAATTCCCGCACCCGTGGGTGATGTAAATGCACCGCTGCAAGCGTTAATTATTGATTCTTGGTTTGACAGTTATTTGGGTGTGGTTTCATTGGTGCGTGTGAAACAAGGCACGTTAAAAATTGGCGATAAAATTCGCGTGATGTCGACAGGGCGTGATCATATTGTGGATGGCGTAGGTATTTTTACGCCGAAACGTTTTCCATTACAGCAATTGTGCGCGGGTGAAGTGGGTTATGTGGTTGCAGGCATCAAAGATATTTTTGGCGCGCCCGTTGGTGATACATTAACGCATGCGAAAAATGCGGCGACAACGCCATTACCCGGATTTAAGAAAGTCAAACCGCAAGTGTATGCGGGTATGTTTCCGATTAGCGCAGATGATTATGAAGCTTTTCGCGAAGCATTATCAAAATTAAGATTAAATGATGCAGCATTGTTTTACGAACCTGAAAATTCATCTGCATTGGGTGCTGGTTTTCGTTGTGGATTTTTGGGGTTATTGCACATGGAAATTGTGCAAGAACGATTAGAGCGTGAATATGATCTGGATTTAATTACCACAGCACCTACTGTAGTGTACGAATTATTGATGAAAAACAGTGAAGTGATTTACATTGACAATCCAAGTCAATTACCCGAAATTTCAGCGATTGCAGAATTGCGCGAACCGATTGCCGAAGTCAATATTTTAACGCCACAAGAATATGTGGGTAGCATTATTACATTATGCATTGAAAGACGCGGTATACAGAAAAAAATGATTTACGTGGGTAATCAAGTTTCCTTGCAATATCAGATTCCACTGAGTGAAGTGGTCTCCGATTTTTTTGATCGATTAAAATCGCTGAGTCGCGGTTTTGCTTCTTTGGATTATAGTTTTGATCATTTTATTGAAGCGAATTTAGTGAAATTAGATATTTTAGTGAATGGCGATAAAGTTGACGCATTGGCGTCCATTGTGCATCGCGATCATGCGGAATCGCGTGGTCGTGACATTGCGGAGCGTCTGCAAAGCATTATTCCGAGACAAATGTATGATGTTGCTTTGCAAGCGACGATTGGTGGAAAAATTATTGCACGCAGTACGGTGAAAGCATTGCGAAAAAATGTCACCGCAAAATGTTACGGTGGTGATGTCACACGTAAGAAAAAATTATTAGAAAAACAGAAAGCTGGAAAAAAACGCATGAAACAAATTGGGAAAGTCACTATTCCGCAAGATGCATTTTTGGCGGTGTTGCGATCGGATAAAAAATAATGACAAACTTTAAAGCTCTTCAAGAAAAAATAAATTACCATTTTCAAAGCGAAGCATTGCTCATGCACGCACTTACTCATCGCAGTAAGCAAAAAACAAAGAATAATGAGCGATTGGAATTCCTGGGTGATTCGATATTGAGTTTAATTATTTCAACAGAGTTATTTCATCGATATGAAAAATCACAAGAAGGTGATTTAAGTCGTTTGCGTGCTGCATTAGTTAAAGGAGAAACCATTGCAAAAATTGCGAGTGAGCTTGGTGTGGGAGATCATTTGCGATTGGGTGTGGGTGAATTAAAAAGTGGCGGTCATCAACGCGAATCTATTTTAGCGGGCGCATTTGAAGCGATCATTGGCGCTATTTATTGTGATTCTGATTTTCAAACAACGCAGCAATATGTTTTGCGTTGGTATGGTGATTTGTTTGACACGATTAATACACAAACGGATGTGAAAGATGCCAAGACCATGTTGCAAGAATGGTTGCAAGCACGAAAAATGATGCTACCTGTTTATGAAGCAACCGCAACGGGAGATGCGCACGCACAAGAATTTACCGTAATTTGTCGTGTGGTGGGTTTTGATTTTGAAACAACAGGAGTGAGCACCAATCGTCGTAAAGCAGAGCAAATTGCGGCGAAACAGTTTCTGGGGAAATTATATGACTAAAACATCAGGTTATGTTGCCATCATCGGCAAACCGAATGTAGGCAAATCGACTTTGATGAATACTATTTTAGGTAAAAAAATTTCAATTACTTCCCGTAAACCACAAACCACGCGCCATCGTATTTCAGGAATCAAAACAACTGAATCATCGCAAATGATTTTTGTTGACACACCCGGATTGCATCAAGAACAAAAAAAAGAAATCAATCGTGTAATGAATCGGGTTGCGAGAACGGTGTTGGGAGAAGTGGATGTGATTTTATTTTTAATTGAAGCGATGCGTTGGGATAATGATGATGCCAGCGTGTTGCGACAATTAAAATCCACCAAATTACCGGTTATTTTGGTGATTAACAAAATTGATGAAATTAAAAATAAAATGGAATTATTACCATTTATTGAAAATTTATCAAAGCAATTTGAGTTTAAAAAAATTGTCCCTGTCTCTGCAAAAACCGGTTTGCAAGTAGATGAACTTGAAAAAACAATAACACCTTTTTTGCCGCACAAAGGCGATTTATTTCCGCCGGAACAATTTACTGATCGCAGTGATCGATTTATTGCAGCAGAATTTGTGCGTGAAAAATTAATGCGATCGCTGGGTGAAGAAATTCCCTATGCGCTTACTGTAACTGTAGAAGCAATGGAGGAAGAAGACGATATGGTTAAAATCGCGGTGGTTATCTGGGTTGCGAGGGAGAGTCAAAAATCAATTGTGATCGGAAAAAATGGTTCTGTTTTGAAAAAAGTGGGCACACTGGCGCGCGAAGCATTGGAATTGTATTTCGACAAAAAAGTATTTTTAAAATCGTGGGTAAAAGTAAAAGAGAATTGGTCGGATGATCAGCGGGCGTTGGGTGAGTTTGGTGTGAATGAAAAATAAAAAGTGTGAGTGGGAGTGGGAGTGTGAGCCATCATCGTGTTGATTTAACACCCGCCTATGTTCTTCACACACGACCCTTTCGCAACACGAGTTTGATTGTTGAGTTATTTTCGCAAGCGCATGGTCGCATTGCTGTGGTTGCTAACAGCGCGCGCGGTCTGCAATCTCGTTTCAAGGGGCAATTGCAATTATTCACCCCTTTATTGGTTTCTTGGTTTGGTCAGCGCGAATTAAAAACACTGACGCACAGTGAATTAAATGGCATGCCGTTACAATTAAATCAAACGCCGTTGTTTTGTGGATTTTATTTAAATGAATTATTAATTCGGTTGTTACACAAAGAAGATCCGCATCCTCAGTTGTTTGAGCTATATCACGACACATTGATTTGTTTTGAAAAATGTGTGAGTGGAAGTGCGAAAAATAACGTCGCCGTTATTTTGCGGATATTTGAAAAAAAATTATTAACTGATTTGGGTTATGGTTTATCATTGTTTCGAGAGGCAAAAACAGGTTCTGTTGTTCAACCTAATTCGTATTATACATTTCAGCCTGAGCAAGGCGTGGTTTTATCGGCAGATACCGTACAAAATGATCGTTATCTTTTTTTAGGGCGGCATTTAATTGCGATTGGATATGAGCAATTCGACGATGAACTTGTGTTAGCATCCGCGAAACGGCTAATGCGATTAGCGCTGTCGTCGTTGTTGGGCGATACGATTTTGAACAGTCGGTTTTTGTTTTAAGTTATTTTTAATATTTACAGCGTAAAATAGTACGCATCAAAAGTTTCAAGAAAATCAGGTTGTGTTTTATGGATGATTCTTCAAACACAAAAAGTTGTGTAAAAAGACCAAGTGGCACACAAAATTTATTGTGCCATCGTCATCGCCATGTAACATTTAGTAATCAAATACAGTTTTTTCCGCACTCGCCACGCGCCAGCAGTATTGAAAAAAATTCTGATGAACTGAGTGACGTAGGTAAATCTGTTTATTTTAAGATTTATGCCGATATTAAAAATCTACGTAACAAAACAGCAGATGAAATTCGACAAGAAATTAGAAATAAATGGCATGAATTAAGTTTGCAAAAAAAACGAAATGCGCATCTTGATTTTGTTAATCAAATTAGCGATTCGAAAATCATTGATAATGAGTGGGTGACGTTAACTGCGCAGCAAAAGCAAGACAGTGCAACGATCTTGATGAATGAGTGGATAGAAAGCTTTGTTGGTGAACAAATTGCTCCGATTAAAAATCTAGATGGTACATTATTTCGTAAGACATTATTAGAGTATCAGCCCAATAACACGGGTAAAGATGGAAAATACTGTAAAACAGACCAAGATAAAAGAGGATTATCGCGTGCAGCGTCTGAACTAAAAAAAGTTACTGATGATAAGAGAGGAAACAATACATTGCTGGATCGTATTGCTATTCTTGAAGCGCAGCTTGTATATCGAGAAGCGGTGTATGCAATACGTGTGCGTAATAAACAAATGTATACAAGATCTACTATATTCAATTTTTTTCGCCCACATGCATCTGCGAAACAGAAACTGGACGGCGTGCATCAATTGCAATACGCATTGGGTGAATTGCAGAAGTCATTGGATGCGAATGAAAACGTTAACAATTATCTTGTTGTGGTTAATAATAAATCTGTTCACGAAGGCAAGCTTGGAAAATGCTATCAAGAGCTGAAAAGCATAACAAAATTGGCACAAAACAGGTCGCATCATTCTCTTCAGATAAATTGAAATTAACAACCCTTCCTTGCACTTTTGCTCTTCACTCTTTACAATTCTCTGCATTCAAGCATGCAGGAGGACTTTGTTATGACCATTCGTTTGGGTGTCAATATTGATCATGTGGCTACACTCAGGGAAGTGCGTGGTGTGATTTACCCCGATCCTGTTCAAGCTGCCTTTAAAGCAATTAAAGGAGGTGCTGATGGCATTACGCTGCATTTGCGCGAAGATCGTCGTCATATTCAAGATGCGGATGTGCATACTTTCAAAGAAACATTAAATGTACCAATGAATTTAGAAATGGCCGCAACGGAAGAAATGATTGCGATTGCGGAATCCGTACAACCGACATTTGTCTGCATTGTTCCTGAAAAACGTCATGAATTAACGACGGAAGGGGGGTTAGATGTGGCGGATCAAAAATCATTGCTCACCGAAGTCTGCGCACGATTAACCGATGCGAATATTATTGTTTCACTTTTCATTGATCCTGAATGTGCGCAAATCGATGCAGCAAAACGGTGTGGTGCGCAAGCAATTGAACTACACACGGGTTGTTATGCGAATGCAGTCAATGTCAGTGAGGTGAGAGCAGAATTGCGACGCATTGTTGAAGCAGCCGAATACGCGCATCAATTGGGTTTAACGGTCAATGCAGGACATGGATTGCATATTGAAAATGTGCAAGCGATCGCGGCAATTCCCGACATAAATGAATTGAATATCGGACATAGTATCGTTGCACGCGCGTTATTTATTGGTATGCAGCGTGCAGTGGAAGAAATGAAAGCGTTGATGGTGGCAGCGAGAAAAGAGAAAGTAGAAGTGTGAATGCGTGTTCTGAGGCTTTTTTCTATACCGCTATAATCTCACTCTCACCATTTTCATCCACCCTCAGATAATTCCCTCTTTTATCCCACGCGCCCAACACAATTCTTTTTTCAGAAATCATCGTCCGATGAGTATGGCCGTGAATAATTTTTTTAGCGCAATATTTTTTTAATATTGATTCAACAGTGCCTTCTGACACATCCATTATTTCTCTGGATTTATAGCGATTTTGCATCATACTCTTATCGCGTAATTGTTTTGCAATTTTTTGTCGAAATGAAAGTGGAAGCGATAAAAATAACTTTTGAATCCATTTTCTACTCACTATTTTTCTAAAACGCTGATGATTTTTATCTTTTGTGCAGAGACTATCGCCATGCATCAATACTATTTTTTGATGGTGGTGTGTAATAACTGCGGGATCAGAAATTAATGTAACACCCGCTTGATAAGCAAATTGTTTTCCAATTAAAAAATCACGATTGCCGTGCATCAAAAAAATGGACACGCCGCAATCTCGTAAGCGAGAGAGTGCGCGAATAATGGATTGCGTAAACGCATTTGCATCATCATCACCAATATAACTTTCAAAAAAATCACCCAAGATGTATAACGATTCAGCATCGGGTGCAATGTGTTCTAAAAAATAATAAAATGTGTTAAGAACGATTGGTTCTTCCGGTGAAAGATGAAGGTCTGAAATAAATAGAATTGTATTTTTGGTTAGCATTTATCAGTTATCAGTTATCAGTTATCAGTTATTAGTGTGAGTAATATAAACTATCAACTGACACAATCAAGTTGATTCGGTATACTTCCCAATTTGACAGTTTCTGATAAAGTAAAGCGAAATTCTATGAAAACGCGTTTTTGTCCGAGCCCTACGGGTTATTTACATTTAGGTAATGTACGCACTGCTTTATTTAGTGTATTGTACGCGATGCATGAAAAAGGCTGTTTTTTGCTGAGAATCGAAGATACGGATAGAACCCGTTCTGACGATGTGTTCACGCAAGCATTGATTCGCGATTTACGTTGGTTGGATTTGCATTGGCAAGAAGGGGTTGAGGTAGGTGGTGATCACGGGCCGTATCATCAGTCAGAACGTCAAGCGATTTACGATGATTTTTATCATCAGTTGATCGCAAAAAAAATGGCTTATCCCTGTTTCTGTACAGAAGAACAATTAACATTGCATCGCGCGTTGCAACAAAAATCAGGAAAACCACCACGATATTCCGGCGCATGTCGTGATTTAACGCAGGAACAGATTGCAGCAAAAAAAGCAGCCGGTATAAAACCGACAGTGCGTTTTCGCATTCCAGAAAATGAAGTAATTGCTTTTGTTGATTTAGTGCGTGGTGAGCAACGTTTTCAAACAAATGATTTGGGTGATTTTGTGATTCAGCGTGCGGATGGTACAGCACCTTTTATGTATGGTAATGCAATTGATGATGCGCTGATGAAAGTAACTCATGTGTTGCGCGGCGAAGATCATCTTACCAACACACCCAGACAAATTGCCATTTTAACTGCACTGAATTTACCCATTCCCACTTATGGCCACATTGCATTAATTGTTGGATCAGATGGCAGTCCTTTATCAAAACGTCATGGGAGTCGCAGTATCGCTGCGTTGCGTGATGAAGGTTTTTTGCCGATGGCAATTGTGAATTATCTTGCACGACTGGGGCATTATTACGGCCATGACAATTATTTGTCGCTGGAAACATTGGCAACAGAATTTAAAATTGATGCGCTGGTAAAATCGCCCGCCAAATTCAATGAGCAACAATTATTATTTTGGCAAACACAAAGCGTGTTGCAATTATCGCATGAATTATTTTGGCAGTGGGCAGGTGATGAAGTGAAATCCCTGGTGCCTGACAATAAACGAGATGCCTTTGTTGCTGCCATTAAACCGAATGTGCAATTTCCAGAGGAAGTGAAGCAGTGGGCGGAAGCGTTGTTTACCGAATTGCCGGAATGGAATGAAACGCAACAATCAATTATTAAAACAGCAGGAAAAAATTATTTTTCAGAAGCGTTGATTGCACTGGAAGCGTACGGATCGAGCTCAGAAAAAATCACAACGCATTTAAAAGAAAAATGTGGTGTGAAAGGCAAAGCGTTATTTATGCCATTGCGGATTGTATTGAGTGGACATGAACACGGCCCTGATTTGGCGGTATTGTTTTCATTGATATCACCGCAAACGATGAAGCGACGATTTGAGCGCGGGGTGTTTTAATCGGAATGAGTATCTCATGTTTATATATGATTCTTTAAGTGGTACCAAAACGAAATTTCATCCTATTACTCCCAATGAAGTGAAACTCTACGTTTGCGGTCAAACGGTTTATGATTATTGTCATATCGGCCATGCCAGATCAATGTTGGCATTTGATATGATTGTCCGATATTTTCGCGCGAGAAATTATAAAGTCACTTTTGTGCGTAATATTACGGACGTAGATGACAAAATTATTAAACGCGCGACTGAAAATAATGAAACATGTAATGCATTAACAAAACGTTTTATCGATATTATGCATGCCGATGAAAAAGCATTGGGATTAACACTGGTTGATCATGAACCGCGCGCAACGCAATTTATCAAACCCATTATCGAATTAATACAAGCATTATTAATTGAAAAAGCAGCGTATATTTCGGGCAATGGTGATGTGTGTTTTTCAGTGCGTCAATTCAAAGAGTATGGAAAATTATCAAAGCGTGATATTGAAAAATTAATTTCGGGCGCACGTGTGGATATTAATGAAGGCAAAAAAGATCCATTAGATTTTGTGTTATGGAAATTAGCAAAACCCAACGAACCGCAGTGGGAATCGCCTTGGGGATTGGGTAGGCCCGGTTGGCATATTGAATGTTCTGCGATGGCTTCAGATATTTTAGGACAGCCATTTGATATTCATGGTGGTGGAATGGATTTAAAATTTCCACATCATGAAAATGAAATTGCACAATCAGAATGCGCGTATCACAAACCCTTTGCGAATACGTGGATGCATGTGGGATTGTTAAATGTGAACGGTGAAAAAATGTCGAAATCACTCAATAATTTTTTCACGATACGCGAGGTATTAGCAAAACACGATATTGAAAAAATTCGTTATTTTATGTTGAATGCACATTATCGCAGCCCCGTTGATTATTCTGATGAAGCTATATCGCTTGCAACGCAAGGATTGACGAGATTGTATACCGCATTGCGCGGATTAAATATTATCGAAACGAAGTCTACTGTACCCGCTGAATTTAGCGCTGCAATGGACGATGATTTTAATACGCCCATTGCATTCTCAGTCATGTTTGATATGGCGCATCAAATAAATAAATTACGCGAAGACAATAAAATGACAGAAGCATCTCACATTGCAGCACAATTAAAACAATGTGGCAGCATTTTTGGTATTTTGCAAAATGATCCAGAAACTTTTTTGCGTGGTAGCATGGATTCTGATTTTTCTGCGAAAGTTGAAAAATTAATTTATGATCGAAATGTAGCACGACAAAATAAAAATTTTGCGGAAGCGGATCGTATTCGGGATGAGTTACAAAAATTACGGATTACGATTGAAGATGGTGCTAATGGGACGACTTGGCGAAAATTATCATAAGGAAAAATAACAATGAGCAGAAGACATCAAAAAAACACTCCCAGTTGTACTACATCGCTACACGGATCGTTTTTTCTAAATGAGGAACAATTGAAATCACTGATAGTAGAAGGCACGCCATTATTTCCTTCAAAAGCACCAACGCGTGAAACACTTCAACATAATTACAATGCGGGTCGAGCTGAACTCAGTCGAAGAACAATAAAATAATACCTATTACGGTATTCTCTTTTTTTTATTTTCCCGCATAATTTTTATTATGCGTGTAATCAATACAAAAACAATTGGCTTTGTGATGATCGAAGTGCTTTCCTCGATGGGCATTATGTCGATTGTTTTTTTATCGTTACTGGCTTATCAAATTAGTTTATTTAAAAATTCAGTGCAGCTAAATTGGCAAGCTATCGCCTATTCACAATTAATGAATTTTTCAGACATGCTGTTGGCCAATGCAGACAATGATTATCGACAGCGTGCATTGAATGAATGGAATACCGATAATGCCAGTTTATTACCCAATGGCGTGGGTGGATTCACTAACAATAATCATGAATGTCAGATTTATGTAAACTGGTTTTCGGGAAAAAGTGAAACGCAAAGGGTGGATGTTTTTTGTTGATCAACAAACAAAATGGATTTGGCTTATTAGAATTAATGTTGGCAATGTCGTTGAGTGTATTGCTTTGTATCGGCGTGTTCCATATTTTTTCAACATTACAAAATTTGCATCACCAAGAAATGATACTTTCATCGATTCAAGAAAAAACGCGCTTTTTATCGGGTTTTTTAAGAGAAAAAATTGAAATGGCGGGTGATTGGTCGTGTTTGTCCAAATCACCTGGCTCACAATCGCTTTCTGCAAAAGGGTATGACAGTGATGCTGCATTGGAAAAATTAGGATTAAGCATTAAATCAAAAACCGATTTATTGCAATTACACGAATGCATACGATTGTATGATCGAATGCAATATTTGCCTGTTGAATTTTTTGTTGCGAATACGTTTCGCGTGGATGATCAGCATCATGAAATTGATGCGTTATTTTTTAAAGTGGGTCATCATCCGCGAGAAGAATTAATCACTCATGTAGACAAATTTAATATTTTGTTTGGGATTGAAAGTGAAAATCATAAAAATATTATTTCATATGTTGACACACATTCCACTATTAATAAGGAACCTATTGGCGCAATTAAAATTAATTATCATATCGTTGCTGATGAAAATTTAAGTCAATCGGGTGTTTTATATGCCGCCATACAAAAAGCAGAATAATGTTGGCGCTATTTTAATGATCACATTGATTTTTTTATTTATCATGACACTGTTGTGTGTGATGGATAGTGATGAGGTGATTATTAATACTAAAATGCAAGCAGCAATGCAGCGCGATTTTATGGTTTTTTCGCGTGCACAAATGGGAATTGAGCAAATTCGATTGGCAATGCAGGGTGAAAAAATGATTCTGCCTGATTCGCCTATTTTATTGAAAACAACCATTCAGTTAATTAAAACAGATCGCTGTGGTAATCAAACGGTTAATATTGAATCTGAAGCGCATGATCAGTTTGAAACAGTGGTGTTGAATAGTCGAGATATCTTCGCTACAGTACCAATACAAAAAAAATGCCGAAAAATCTCACCGCATCAGGTTTTGTGGTGGGTTAAATAACAAGGAATTCTATGAATACATTAAAAGGAAAAACCATTTTTATCACTGGTTCAACAAGGGGAATTGGTCTTGCAATCGCATTGCGTTGCGCGCGTGATGGCGCCAACATTATCATTACGGGCAAAACAACGGAAAAGCATGACACATTACCCGGCACTATTTATTCTTCAGCGGAAGAAGTGGAAAAAGCTGGCGGCCATGCATTACCGCTGGCGTTGGATGTGCGTGATGAAAAACAAATTGAATTGGTTATTGCTGAAGCGGTAAAAAAATTTGGCGGCATCGATATTTTGGTTAATAATGCCAGCGCCATTTCACTCACCAATACAGAACACACCACATTAAAACGATTTGATTTGATGATGGGTGTGAATGCACGTGCTACGTTTGCGTGTTCGCGTGCTTGTATTCCTCATTTAATGAAATCAAAAAATCCGCATATTTTAAATATGTCGCCGCCACTGCATATGCAAGCAAAATGGTTTAAAGATCATTTGGTTTATACGTATTCAAAATACGGTATGAGTGTTTGTACGTTGGGCATGTCAGCAGAATTTAAAGATACGGGAATCGCGGTGAATTCGTTGTGGCCAAAAACAACGATTGCAACGTCGGCGATTAAAGTCAATTTTCCACCTGAATTATATGCAGCATCGCGCAATCCAGAAATTGTGGCCAATGCGGCTTATTGGATTTTGACGCAAAATAGTCGTGAAATAACAGGTCAATTTTTTATTGATGAAGCAGTGCTAACGAATGCGGGTGAAAAAGATTTCGCGCGGTATAACATGATGCCAGGTGTGACGCCGATGCGAGATTTGTTTTTGGAATAAAATTTATAATCTGTTGTTTTATATCAGTTAAAAAATGTTTCTCAAAATTAGGCGGAAGCCTAAAAAGACTACTATACTCTGCGTTGACAGTAGGAGAATACGATGAAGATGACCATATTGTTATTATTGTCAGGGTGTTATCTTGCCTGTGTAACGATCCCTGCTTTGGCAACACAATCCGTACCAGCTTGCGCACCAAGTGTTCAGGTGATGATGAGCTGCACCTCGATCGAAAATCCACCAACCATACCAGGTAACTGGACTTGTTGGGGAACCAATGGCAACCTTCCGTCTGGCTTTTATGCAGCATCTTGGGATTTTAAACATGCCTCCGTCCCTGGCTTAGCTGTTCCGCTGTGGTTTGGAACCTTCGCGACGTACACTTTTAAAGCAGCGAGTTACAACACGCAGAGACAAATAACGAAGTGTATATATAAAAATAACGATACAAAAACTGCCTTAACCGTTTCTTATGTGCCTACGATCGCTAATTAAAAATCATCTCGCCCCCGGCGTGCGTTCGTTGTGTGAATTTTACGCTTGTGCTAGCATCTCGCGCAGGTTCAACACAAGAGCGGCTGTTCATTGAAGACACTGAAAATTTTTTTTTGGATTACACTGGGTGGTATCATTCTCTTTTTTGGCGCTCATTTAGGGTACGATTATGTTACAGATAATGTACATACTGTTATTCCCGGAAAAATTTACCGTAGTGCGCAGTTAGATCGAAATGGCCTGACAAAATACACAGAAAAATTTCATCTTAAAACAATTATTAATTTACGCGGTACTTGGTCCAGTAATCATTGGTACCAAGTGGAAAGTCATTTTGCAAAACGCAATCATCTCCATTATTATTCTCCTCGATTTGAAGCGTATGCTTTACCTTCAAAACAAGCGTTACGCGCATTAGTGCAATTATTACAAACCGCACCAAAACCGATTATTTTTCATTGCGAAGGCGGTGCGGATCGCACGGGAATGGCAGCAGCAATTAGTGTGATTTTGTACGATAAAAATCCTTCGTTCACGCTCATTAAAAAACAAGCCTCATGGCATTACAATGCCATTTCTCGAAAAACAGTGGGCTATCAAATGCTGCGAAATTATTTTGCATGGCTGAAACAACATCATCACGCGCGCCCTACTAAAAAATTATTTTTAGAATGGGTTAATTCACCAGTGAAGATGAAACCGTATCAAGGATGGTTTGTGGTGTAGCGCAAACTGACTCACCCAGACAATTTCTTCTTTAGCAGCTCATTCACTTGCGTTGGATTTGCTTTGCCTTTGGTTTCTTTCATCACCAAACCCACAAAAAATCCAAATAATTTATCTTTGCCGGAACGATAATCGGCTAATTGCATTGGATTGTTCGTCATAATTTCATCAATGATTTTTTCAATCGCGGAAGTATCTGTAATTTGCTTCAATCCTTTTTTCTCAATGATTTCATCAACGGATCCTTCATTATTCCACAGCGCTTCAAAAACTTGTTTCGCAATATTATTGGAAATCGTGTTGTCATGAATACGTGCAATTAATTCGCCAAGTTGTTTTGCCGAAACGGGAGACTGTTCGATTGACTGATTATTTTTATTTAAAAACGCAGACAATTCACCTGCAATCCAATTCGCTACTAATTTTGCTTGTTCACTCCCATTCCCGCTCTTCAGCGTCTCTTCAAAATATTGCGCAATGGATAAGGTGCCTGAAATATAGGTAGCGTCATAATCACTTAACCCATATTCTTTTTTCAAGCGATCACGTTTATGCCACGGTAATTCTGGCATATTTTTTCGAATGGATTCCAAAAATTCTGATGTGATTTCAACCGGTAATAAATCCGGATCCGGAAAATAGCGATATTCTGGTGCATTTTCTTTGCTGCGCAAACTGTGTGTCACATTTTCATCGGGATCATATTGGCGTGTTTCTTGAATGATTTTGCCACCACTTTCTACAATTTCTTTTTGACGATCAATTTCGTACTCAATCGCTTGTTCCACAAATTTAAATGAATTGACGTTTTTAATTTCTGCGCGAGTGCCGTATTTTTCTGAACCCCATTTTCGCAGTGAAATATTGACATCGCAACGAAACGATCCTTCTTGCATATTGCCATCGGAAATTCCCAGATAACGAACCAGTTGATGCAATGTTTTTAAATACGCAACCGCTTCCGCACTGGAACGCATATCGGGTTCGGACACAATTTCTAACAGTGGTGTTCCCGCACGATTTAAATCAACACCGGAAATATTTGGCAAACCCTCATGCAATGATTTTCCGGCGTCTTCTTCTAAGTGTGCGCGTGTAATACGAATGATTTTGGTTGTACCATCATCGAGCGTGATTGCTAATTTGCCTTCACCGACAATCGGCAATTCATGTTGTGAAATTTGATAGCCTTTTGGTAAATCAGGGTAAAAATAATTTTTGCGCGCGAATATCGAACGATTATTTATTTTTGCATCGATTGCTAAACCCACTGTCACGGCTAATTTCACTGCTTCTTTATTTAATACGGGCAAAACGCCGGGTAAACCCAAATCAATCGCACACGCCTGTGTATTGGGTTCTGCACCAAATGTGGTTGCAGCCCCTGAAAATATTTTTGATTTCGTGTTGAGCTGGACGTGAACTTCGAGTCCGATTATTGTTTCATACGACATATTAAAACCCTTTCGGCAATGCGCGATGCCACTCCGTATTCAATTGAAACTGATGTGCGGCATTTAAAATTTTTGCTTCATCAAAATGTTTTCCAATTAATTGCAAACCCACGGGCAAATTATTTGACAATCCCGCTGGAATTGAAATGCCTGGCAATCCCGCTAAATTAACAGCGATTGTGAAAATATCGGATAAATACATTGCAATCGGATCTTGTGATTTTTCACCTAACTTGAAGGCAGGCGTGGGTGCAGTCGGCGTTAAAATTAAATCTACTTCTTTAAACGCTGTTAAAAAATCATCGCGTATTAATCGACGAATTTTTTGTGCTTTTAAATAAAATGCATCATAAAAACCAGAAGATAAAACATACGTGCCAATTAAAATGCGACGTTGTACTTCTTCGCCAAATCCTTCGCTGCGCGAACGCTTGTACAAATCGTCTATATTTTTAGGGTCTTTGCAACGATAACCATAACGTACGCCATCATAGCGTGCTAGATTGGAAGATGCTTCTGCGGGTGCAATCACATAATACGCGGACGTTGCCAACTCGGTATGCGGCAACGAAATTTTTTTAAATGCGCATCCTAATTTCTCGAAAATGGTAATGCTGTCCTGAATGCTTTTTTCAACATCCACTGCTAATCTACCGGTAAAATATTCTTCCGGCAAACCAATGGTTGATTCTTTTATCGAATTTTGTAGTGTTGTAGTGTAGTCGGGGACTTCATGATGAATGGAGGTGGAGTCTTTTTCATCATGACCCGCGATCACATTCAACAACATCGCCGCATCTTCTGCCGTTTGCGATAATATTCCACCTTGGTCTAAACTGGATGCAAATGCAATCATGCCATAACGCGATACACGACCATAAGTGGGTTTTAAACCGGTAATTCCTGATAAAGCAGCGGGTTGCCTGATTGAGCCGCCCGTATCGGTCCCGGTTGCAATTGAGGCGATGCGTGCCGCTACTGCAGCAGCAGAACCACCGGATGATCCGCCGGGTGTGCGTTCCAAATCCCACGGATTTTTTACTGCACCAAAATAGCTTGTTTCATTGGATGAACCCATTGCGAATTCATCCATATTGGTTTTACCCAACATCACCATGCCAGCCGCATTACATTTTTCAATTAAAGTTGCATCATAGGGTGCAACAAAATTATCGAGCATTTTTGAGCCGCAGGTGGTTTTCACACCCGCAGTGCAGAAAATATCTTTTTGTGCGATGGGAATGCCGGTTAATGCACCCATGGTTCCAGCGGCAATTCTTTTATCAGCATCTTGTGCTTGTTTTAGAGCATTTTCTTCTGTGACCGTAATAAAAGAATTTAACTGTTTATCAAGCTGTTTGATGCGTGATAAAAAATGTTTTGTTAATTCAACACTGGAGATTTTTTTGTTTTTTAATAATTCGGATAATGCTTTTATTGATTTGTTATGCATACTTACTCCGCCTCCACAAACTTCGGAACAATATACAATCCTGCTTCAACAGTTGGCGCATTTTGTTGAAATAAATCACGCTGATTTTTTTCAGAAACAATATCATCTCGCAGTGGTTGTATTGCATTGAGCGGATGCGCGAGTGGTTCAGTATTGTGCGTATTTGCATCATTCATTTTTTTCACGAGCGTTAACACGTTTTCTAAACGCACAGTGAGCGTGGGCAGTTTTTCAGTAGGCAATGCTAATTTGGACAGTTCAGCCATTTTTTGAATATCGGCTGTGGTGAGCGTGCTCATGAGAATCTTCTTAAAAAATAGATTGAAAAAGGTGGTGGGGATTATACGGATTTTTTGGTGAATTGCGAATAGAAAAGTGTGAGTAAATCTCGACTTCATGTCAAATTTCAGATAGATTTATCCGATTGTTTTCGTTAAATACATAAAATGGACAGGGATCATGCTTAAAAAGTTTCGCGGTTATTTTTCCAAAGATATTTCGATTGATTTAGGGACAGCAAACACGCTTATTTACGTGCGCGAAAAGGGGATTGTGCTCAATGAGCCATCTGTTGTGGCGCTTAGGAAAGATCAACACTCCGGACAAAGTCATGTGGTTGCAGTGGGATTAGAAGCAAAACGTATGTTGGGTCGTACGCCTGGCAATATTATAGCAACCCGCCCACTGAAAGATGGTGTTATTGCGGATTTCCATGTAACAGAAAAAATGTTGCAACATTTTATTGGCAAAGTGCATGAAACCAAGATGTTTCGTCCCAGTCCGCGTGTGTTAGTTTGCGTTCCTTGTGGTTCAACACAAGTAGAACGTCGTGCAATTCGTGAATCGGCATTGGGTGCAGGTGCGCGTGAAGTCTATTTGATTGAAGAACCGATGGCAGCAGCGATTGGCGCTGGATTACCCGTTGAAGAAGCGCGTGGTTCCATGGTGGTGGATATTGGTGGTGGTACAACTGAAGTCGCGATTATTTCCTTAAATGGTGTTGTGTATTCTGCTTCTGTTCGAATTGGCGGTGATCGTTTTGATGAATCCATTATTAATTACGTGCGTCGTAACTACGGTAGTTTGATTGGTGAAACCACGGCAGAACGCATTAAACAATCGATTGGTATTGCCTTCCCTAGTTCTGATGTGAAAGAAATGGAAGTGCGCGGACGTAATTTAGCGGAAGGTGTGCCCAGAAGTTTCACATTAAACAGCAATGAAATTTTGGAAGCGATGCAAGAGCCATTGTCGGGCATTGTTGGTGCGGTACGTGCTGCATTAGAGCAAGCACCCCCTGAATTGGCATCGGATATTGCAGAACGTGGTATGGTATTAACGGGTGGTGGTGCGTTGTTACGTGATCTCGATCGCCTGCTAATGGAAGAAACGGGTTTGCCTGTTGTAGTTGCAGAAGATCCATTGACTTGCGTTGCGCGTGGTGGTGGCAGAGCATTGGAAATCATGAATCTGGTGGGTTCTAATTTTTTATATAGAGAATAAATTGATTTTTGGAGTTTTCTATCAAGCGGATGTTTTCTCAACGCTCGGGCATTGGACTACGGGCGATCTTTTTGTTGTTACTGTCGATAGCGCTGATTTTTTTTGATCAGCGCTCCGCTTCTTTTCATACTTTTCGCATGCGTTTTTCATCGAGTGTTGCTTATCCTTTTCAGTGGATGGTGGATGCACCGATTCGTTTTTCAGCATGGTTGAATGCGAGTGTAACATCACAAAATGAATTGGTGCATGAAAATGAAACATTGCGTGTGCGTGAAATTCTATTGCAATCTCGCTTGCAAAAATTATTGGCCTTAGAAAGAGAAAATGCGCAATTGCGACAACTGTTGCAATCAACGTCGCAAATTTCAGGTCGTGTTGCTGTGGCGCGTTTGTTAGCAGTTGCATTGGATCCGAATTTGCAACAAGTTGTTTTGAACAAAGGGTCAAATGATCAGGTTTATGAAAATCAGCCTGTTTTAGATGCTTCAGGTGTGATGGGTCAAGTGATTGGTGTTGGCGCATTAACGAGTAAAGTATTATTGATTACCGATAAACAATCAGCGGTGCCAGTCGAAGATTATCGTAATGGTATTCGCGCTGTTGCTGTGGGTATGGGTGTGTCAGGACAATTGGCATTAATTAATATACCTGATCAAAGTGATATTCAAGCAGGAGATTTGTTTGTGACATCGGGATTGGGCTTGTGTTATCCGATTGGTTATCCTGTTGGAACGGTTTCACGCATTGAGCATGCAAATAACGCACCAACTGAAAAAATTATTTTGACACCGACAGCTCATTTGAATCAAACAGAGCAAGTTTTATTAGCGTGGCCGAATAAAACAAAATTATCTCAAGCGGTACAAAAAGAATTGCAGAGTGCGTTTACGAGTAAAAATAGCAAGGCGAAAAAAATATGAGACAGTTGCCGCCCACTCATTATTTTTTAATTGCCATGACTTTTTTGGCGGGAATTTTTTTAACGATTATTCCTTTTCCACAATGGATTATTTGGGCAAGACCACAATGGATTTTTGCATTAACGTGTTATTGGATTTTGACATCACCTTCACAATGCGGTTTGGTGGCAGCGTGGACAGCGGGTTTTTTAATGGATTTAATAACGGGAACACCGCTAGGACAACAAGCATTTGTATTTGTGTTGCTGGCTTATTTTCTTTTAAAAATATATCCCGTTGTTGCTTATTCTCCGATCTGGCAGCAAGCGTCATTTATCGGCTTGTTTTGTGCATTAAATGGATTATGTCAAGGAATGATTCTCGGTTGGACGGGACACAACACGCACATTTTGCTGCATTTCATTTCTGCTATGACAACCGCGTTAATTTGGCCAACGATGGTGTCGACATTAAATCGTGTGAGACCGAAAGCGTTTATTCGATAAGGAAACTATGCGTGTTTTCAGGGCTATTCTCACCAGCGCAATCGTTTTGTTTTTTATGTTTGCCACCATATCCAGCGGTATTGTTTTATGTCTGAAATTTTCTCCGCAGCGTAATCAATTATTTTCTGCTGTTGCCAGCAAATTATTGGGGGAAACAGTGACTATTCAACAAGCACATATCGATGGTTTTGTAATGCAACCCACGATTGTATTTGACCATATTCGCATTGGCGATGACTCAGCAACGCATGCGCAAATACGATTGCAGCAATTAACCGTTGAATTAAATTTATGGAAAAGTATTTTACTGCGGCACTGGATCACACAACAAGTGATGGTGGATCATTTGCAATTACACATTGCGCAAGATGCCAATAAAAATTATTACCTATCCGGTTTAGCAACGACTGCATTACCCCTCACGCAACATTCTGCTCAGTTTTCACAGGCGATTGCGTGGCTGAGTTCGCAACCAACTGTGCGCGTGCTGAATACACAAATCACATTTTGTCGATTAAATTTATCTTGTTTTACAGCGCAACCGGTTGATGCGTTATTAAAAAATCATCATGAAAAACATCTTATTTCAGCCAATCTGTTGGTAGGAAAAAACAGGTATCAAGTGATTGCGAGATTAATTGGTAATTCCTTTTTAAATAAAAATGCGACAGCAAAAATATATTTGAAAGGTGATTCGATTTCATTCAACTCATGGTTAAAAATAATAAAAATAAGTGGTGTTGCTCATGCTGAGTTATGGGTAGATTATGCGAATCAACACATTCAAAAAATTCAAACGGTGTGGACATCGTCCACAACAGCGGGTCAGGCAATGTGGACGCGTGTTGCTGCATCATGGGAAGTGATTGGAAAAATAAAAACAAGAGGTGCTTTTTTATCTCAGAGTGACTGTCGATTGACGCCGTTTTATGGCGCCTGTGTGATACATGCAAACCGTGTTTTTAAAATAAACTGGATGAAAGAAAAAAACAAAGTGCGCGCGAATATTCAAGGTGAATTATCTAAGATGATTGCATTGGCAAAGCACTTTTCGATTCCAATGATGCGCAATTTTTCACACATCAGCGCGAGTGGACCTGTTAGCGTGGTTGTTGACGCGACTTTTCCTTCACAAAAAAATAAATTACCGCTGATAAAAAAAGTAAAAATTTTTTTTCAAAATGACCAAATTCATTTTCAAAAATGGAATATAACTTTGTCGCAATTAAGCGGTGAAGGAAAAATCAACGACGATCAATTTTCTGAAAATTCACCGATTCATTTAACGTTAAATCATTTTAGACTGTGGAATCGATGGTGGCGGAGTTGGCATGTTGTGTTGTCGCAGCGTGCACAGGTGTGGCATGTTGCATTGCATGCGAATCAAATTGAGGGTGGTATCACCATTCCGTCACAACACAGCGCGCAGTCTATTCGTGTTAATTTGACACGATTATTAATAGCCAGTAACCATTCACAACAAAATAATTCTGTTGAAAAAATAAATCCAAATACTATTCCTGCAATGGATATCACGATACAGGATTTGCGCGTGAATGATCGATTAGATGGAAAAATTCATTTTGTCACAGAGCCTGCGCAGAATGGATTATTTATTCGTGAATTCACTGTGCAATCACCGTTGGTTCATTTTACTGCGCGCGGCGATTGGTTGCAGTTGGGTTTGAAACAACAAACACGATTGCGTGGACAATTGATGAGTACCAATTTAGGAGCGGTTTTGTCACAACGTCATTTGTCATCGCGATTACAGGGCGGTGATTTTTCTTCTGATTTTGCGTTGCAGTGGTTTGGTACGCCAAAACAATTCTCATTATCGCAAGCAACCGGTAAAGTGCAATTTGATCTGCAGAAAGGCACTATTTTGCAATTAGATTCCAACACAGAAAATAATTTGATATTAGCGCGTTTATTTAAT
Source organism: Gammaproteobacteria bacterium RIFCSPHIGHO2_12_FULL_39_24 (assembly GCA_001802455.1). Taxonomy (GTDB): domain Bacteria; phylum Pseudomonadota; class Gammaproteobacteria; order Coxiellales; family Coxiellaceae; genus 2-02-FULL-42-43. Next base: position 29,868 of record MGXZ01000007.1, on the reverse strand, counting down.
TTATTTAGCTTAGAATCCATTTCACGTTTTTTAACGTTTGATTTTTCGGCATTGACGAAAAAAGGATTTCGCTTTGATGAAATGCAAGGTAAATTTGATTTGCAAAATGGTGCGTTGTTGACGCGTGGAATTGATGTCGATAGTTCTGTTGCCAACATTAATTTATCTGGAAAAATCAGCTTGGAAGATCAATCAAATGATTTAAAAATGCGTGTTTTGCCGCACGTTTCATCCAGTTTTCCCACCCTGATTGGATTAACGAGTGGGCCAGTTGCCGGTGCAGCTGCTTGGGTTGCAAACCAATTAGTGGCTTCCAAAATGAGTGAACTGATGGAAATAAATTATCACATCACAGGGACGTGGGATAAGCCGATAGTAAAGAAAGTGTGAGCGGGGGAGAAACAATGATGCAAAATGACTGGTTAACGATTAGTGAAACACAACTTGAATCCGCATTAGGAAAAGCAATTGGTTCGACTATCGATGCAGCGGATTTATATTTGCAACAATCACAAAATGAAAGTTGGATGTTGGAAGATGGCATCGTAAAAGAAGGTGGATTCAGCATTGATCGTGGATTTGGTTTGCGCGTGATGAGTGGTGAAAAAACGGGTTTTGCGTATGCCGATCAAATTGAAATAGCGGCGATTTTGGACGCAGCAAAATCAGCGCGCAGTATCGTTCAATCCGGTGGAAATGCCATTGTAAAATCGCATGCGGAATTAACGTTATCTCCGTTGTATCCAGCATTAAATCCAATCATGAGTGCAAATGATGCTGAAAAAGTCGTGTTTTTAAAAGATCTTGATTGGGTTGCGCGAAAAATGGATCCGCGCGTGAAGCAAGTGATGTTAAGTTTATCTGCATCACATGATGTGATGATGGTGATGAATATGCAGGGACAAATTGCATCGGATGTGCGACCGCTGGTGCATTTTTCTGTGCGCATTATTGTTGAATCTGACGGGCGTTTTGAGTCAGCGAGCGCGGGCTGTGGGGGTCGTGGTGGTTATGATGTGGTGATGAAAAATGATGTGGCACTAGCGCAAGTAAAGCGCGCAGTGCAACAAGCATTACACAATTTGAGCGCAGTGCCAGCACCGGCGGGAACCTATCCTGTTGTGTTGGGATCAGGTTGGCCTGCGATTTTATTTCATGAAGCGGTTGGACATGGATTGGAAGGTGATTTTAATCGCAAGGGAACTTCTGTTTTCAGCGGAAAAATAGGGGAAAAAGTGGCATCGTCACTTTGTACGGTAGTGGATGATGGAACGATTCCAGGGCGTCGTGGCTCACTCACTGTGGATGATGAAGGAACCCCAACGCAACGAACGGTGTTGATTGAAAAGGGTATTTTAAAAAATTATATGCATGACACGTTAAATGCGCGGTTAATGAAAATGAAACCCACAGGTAACGGACGTCGTGAATCGTATTCATGTTTACCCATGCCGCGCATGACGAATACGTGTTTGATGCCAGGAAATCATACGCCAGAAGAAATTATCGCATCCGTTGAAAAAGGTATTTATGCAGCTGATTTCTCAGGCGGACAAGTTGATATCACGTCAGGGAAATTTGTATTTACAGCAAGCGAAGCCTATTTAATTGAGCATGGAAAAATAACACGACCGATTAAAGGTATGACCTTGATTGGCAGTGGTCATGAAGCATTGAAAAAAATTTCCATGGTGGGTAATGATTTGAAATTAGATTCGGGTGTGGGCACCTGCGGAAAAGCGGGACAGAGTGTTCCAGTAGGCGTTGGCCAGCCCACACTAAAGATTGACGTCATGACAATTGGCGGTGTGTCAAGTGACTAACCCCCTGATTTTTTCGGATTATTTCCTTGACAGGGTAATTCGTCAGTTGGTATAAATTTCTCTTTCTCAGGAGTTCCGCATTTCGTTCGCGTACCGCGAAACTCCTGTTTCTTTTATTTTGGAATAATTGCACGGAAACGGAAGGTAAAACATGAATAAGCAAGAATTGGTTGATTTGATCGCGGCGCAAGCAGATATCTCGAAAGTGGCGGCTGAAGCAGCAGTGAATACATTTGTTGATGCTATTACTAATACATTAGCGAGTGGTGGGAAAGTATCGATTGTGAATTTTGGTTCTTTTGAAACATCAAAACGGGCTGCACGCATAGGCCGTAATCCACGCACGGGTGTTGAAATGAAAATTCCAGCAGCGGTGATTGCGAAATTCAAAGCAGGGAAGAAATTAAAAGACGTTGTGAATAGAGTGTGAATGTATTGCAAGTTTTTATTTTTTAGGTACCATTGCATACGATTTGAAAGAGCTGGGTGCTTAGCTCAGTTGGGTTTTTTGCGAGTGAACGCAGCAAAAAACGGGCAACAGGATGTTGCCCAGGGTGCAATAGCGATTGGAATGATGTAGGTACAGGAAGTACCGTATGTGATTTGAAAGAGCTGGGTGCTTAGCTCAGTTGGTAGAGCGTCGCCCTTACAAGGCGAATGTCGGGGGTTCGAATCCCTCAGCACCCAAATTACAAATTTGATTCTGGAGCGGTAGTTCAGCTGGTTAGAATACCCGCCTGTCACGCGGGTGGTCGCGGGTTCGAGTCCCGTCCGCTCCGCCATATCGGATTATTTATGTTGCAACGTATCAGGGATCGTATTTCAGGATGGATTGCAGGCGTTATCATTGCGCTGGTGGCAGGCGCGTTTATTCTTTTTAGTGTCGAATTTTATTTCGAGCAAAGTTCAGGTGGCGGTGACGTTGCTGCCAAAGTCAACGGTGTGACCATCACTGATCAAGCGGTTAATAATTTTTATGCCGCACTACAAAATAAAGTGATGGCGCAGTCTGGCGGTCAACCACTTTCTGCCGATATGGAGCAGCAGCTTAAAGCTTATGCTTTGCAAACTATTGTGATGCAAACGGGTTTATCTACATCGCTTCAAAATGAAGGTTTTCACATTGGTATGCAGCAAGTGAAAATGATGGTTGAAACAGCGCCTCAATTTCAAAATCAAGGGCGTTTCTCTGAGCAAAAATTCATGCAAACGTTATATCAAAGTGGTACGACACCGCTTGAATTTTTTCAACGTGTGCAGACACAATGGATTATTCGTGACGCAACAAATGGGGTTGCAGCAACCGCATTTGCGTTACCCAACGAGGTAAATCATCTCTACAGTTTAATGCATCAGCAGCGTGCATTTGGTTATTTTATTATTTTGGCGCAATCATTTCTCACTAAAATTAAAGTGACTGATGAGGATATTGAAAATAATTACAAAAATCATTTATCTCAGTATCAAACTCCCACGAAAGTGTCTGTATCTTATATTGAATTGTCACCGACTGCGGCTGATGTTGCGAAAAAAAGCAGTCAGTTGGCTGATATTACTTATACCAATCCTGATTCACTCGAATCTGCATCAAAAACACTAAATTTACCGATTCAAACGAGTGATATGATGACACAGGCAGGTGAGAAAACAGGTTTATTTTCGAATCCAAAAATATTAAAAGCGATATTCAGTGATTCTGTTTTTCAGGCGGGAAATAACAGTGATCCAATTCGTTTGACAAATGGCAGTCAAGTGGTTTTGCGGATAGCAAAAAAAATTCCCGCTACACCCATCCCATTAAATGCAGTGCGCGATCAAATTAAAAAACAACTTTCAGAAAAAAAAGCGTCAGCACAAGCGGGTTTATTGGCATATCAGTTACAAAAAAAATTATCACATGGTGTGGATCCTGTGATGCTCGCAAAAGCAAATGGATTGCAATGGAAAACGGTTGCGCTTACAACGGCAGATGCAAAATTATCGCTTCCCGCCGCAGCAATGCTATCTGCTGTTTTCTCGACACCCGTTTCTGCCGCTGCAAAAAATAAAATAATGGGTGCGCAGTCGGTATTGGTGAATCAACATGATTACGCGGTGATTGCAATCACACAAGTAAAAAATGCGAATCCAGCGCGCTCAACAACTGTTATTAATCAAAAATTATCACAAAAATTATCTGCACTGTGGGGGCAATTGCTTCAGCATTATTTTGTTGGTAGCGTGATGGTGGATACAAAAATAAAAATATATACCATTCTTACCTGAAGATGCGAAATTACGTGCATTAAATTAAAAAATATTGTAAAAAGCTAAACATGGACAAGATGCTTACTTCAGCGGAAAGAAACAAATTAATTCAGCGCCATAAAAAAGAGCGTGATAAACGCGTTTGCGACAGAATTAAAGCTGTACTCGCTTATGACGATGGTTACACCTATTCAGAAATAGCTAAAATTCTTCTTTTGGATGATGAAACAATTCGTCGTCACATTGATGACTATCAAAAAAGTAAAAAACTCGATACAGAAAATGGCGGCAGTGTTGGTAAATTAAATAAAATGGAATCTCGCCAATTAAAACAGCATCTTTCCGAGGTGACGTATCTTTATGTGAAAGATATTTGCGCTTATGTGAAAAAAACATTTAAGAAAAAATACAGCATCAGTGGTATGACAAAATGGTTGCACGATAATAAATTTTGTTACAAAAAACCTCATGCTGTGCCAGCAAAAGCAAACAAAGAACAGCAACGAAGATTTATTAAATATTATACTCGGTTGAAACAAAAAGTTGGAAAAAAAGAGCCAATTTACTTCGTAGACAGCGTACATCCACAATATCAATCTCATTTAACATACGGCTGGATTTTAAAGGGCGAAGAAAAATTAGTTCCAACAACCGCAAGACAACCAAGATTAAATTTTATCGGTGGAATTTGCTTGAATGGTCATCGAATTATTTATCAACAAGCAGACAAAGTAGATGCTGATAATATCGCCGGTTTTTTATGTCAGTTGCGTAAAAATCATTCTGAAAAATGCAAGATACATATTATCTGGGATAACGCCGGTTATCATTCTGATAATGCATTGCAAGAATTTGCTAGAAATTTAGCAATTGAGTTGCATTATCTGCCGCCATATTCCCCAAACTTAAATCCAATTGAACGATTGTGGAAAATCATGCATGAAAAAGTGTCTGCTAATAAATATTACGAAACTTTTGCTGACTTTAATGAAGCAACACTAAATTTTTTTAGAAATATTGGAAAAAATAAATTATTATTGCGATCGAGAATTACAGATAATTTTCAAGTCCTGCATTCGCCGTTGTTCGCATCTTGAGGTGTAATGGGTATATCCAAAGCAATCTTGATTTACTTCATACTTCATTACGGAGAATACAGTGCGTCGACCATTCGTTGCAGGTAATTGGAAAATGCATGGCACAGTAGAAAGTGCGCGCTCTTTGATGAAAGCGATCGCAAAAAATGCGTATGATTTGGGTGATATTGAATTAGCTATTTTCCCCCCTTTTGTGCACTTGTCTTTGTGTCAGTCATTTTTATCTGATTCGATCGTTCGTTTCGGTGCGCAAACTATTTCAGAATATTCGGATGGCGCGTATACCGGTGAAATCTCAGCACATATGTTGATGGATTTGGGATGCCATTATGTAATTGTTGGACATTCTGAACGAAGACAATTTTTTCACGAACATAATCAACAACTCATTCGTAAGTGTGAAATGGCTTTTTCCGCAGGTTTAAAGCCTATTTTGTGTGTTGGCGAAACATTATATGAGCGTGAACAGGGCGCAACATTATCGGTTGTGAAAGAACAACTTGAAGTTGTATCTGTATTGAAAGATAATTGCACCGCGTTTACTGAAATTGTGATTGCATATGAGCCGGTGTGGGCGATTGGCACGGGAAAAACAGCATTACCTGAGGAGGCGCAAGATGTGCATGCCGCCATTCGTTCACAACTGTTTGAAGTTGATGCCAACCTTGCTAATGTCACCCGTATTCTCTATGGCGGCAGTGTAAAACCAGAAAATGCAAAAGCGCTTTTTTCGATGAATGACATTGATGGTGCTTTGGTTGGCGGTGCATCATTAGATGCAAATAGTTTTATTGAAATCGCCAGCACTCGCTGATAACTAATAACGGATAACTATTTCATGCAGTCTTTAATTTTAATTTTACACGTATTAATCGCCATCGCGATTATTGCGCTGGTGTTATTACAACATGGCCGTGGTGCTGATGTGGGTGCTTCTTTTGGTAGCGGTTCATCCAATACAATGTTTGGCAGCGCGGGTGCACTACCTTTCTTGATGAAAGTTACTGCGGTGTGTGCTGTGATTTTTTTTACAACCAGTATTTCATTAAGTTATCTGGCTGCGCGTGATCAGAAAAAAGTGAATAATGTAACGATGCCTGTGATGCCAGCACAAACACAAACAACAGTACCCGTGGCAGATGGATTTTCTTATGCGCCGAGTGAAAAGAAGTAGGTATCCTCACACTGATACCAGATAACTGTTTTAGCCGACGTGGTGGAATTGGTAGACACGCAGCCTTGAGGTGGCTGTGGCGCAAGCCGTGACGGTTCGAGTCCGTCCGCCGGTATTTTTTGGAAATATTATGCTTACAAATTACTTTTCCATTTTGGTTTTTATTGGAGTGGGATTAATCATCGGTTTATTGCCCATTGGCCTTGGTTGGTTACTGGGTCCACGTCGCCCCACCGTCGCGAAATCATCTCCTTATGAATGTGGATTTGATGCTTTTGAAGATGCGCATAATCCGTTTGATGTGCGTTTTTATTTGGTTGCCATTTTATTTATTATTTTTGATTTAGAAACTGCTTTTTTATTTCCGTGGGCGATGGTAATTCGCTACATTGGTTGGAGTGGTTTTTGGGGAATGATGATTTTTCTCGCAATCTTGGTAATCGGATTTATTTATGAGTGGCGCAAAGGCGCGCTGGAGTGGGAGTAAGTAGGTTCAGTATGTCCTTACAGCAATTATTAAAACGCGACGGCTTTCTTCTCGCCAAATTCGACGACCTTGCTAATTGGGCGCGTTCTGGTTCCCTGTGGCCAATGACATTTGGTTTGGCGTGTTGTGCGGTTGAAATGATGCAGTGTGCTGCATCGCGTTACGACATCGATCGCTTCGGATTAATTTTTCGTCCCAGTCCGCGTCAATCTGATGTGATGATTGTCGCAGGAACATTATGCAATAAAATGGCGCCGGCGTTACGCAAAGTATATGATCAAATGCCGGAACCAAAATGGGTTATCTCTATGGGATCGTGCGCAAATGGCGGCGGTTATTATCATTATTCCTATTCTGTTGTGCGTGGTTGTGATCGCATTGTTCCTGTAGATGTTTATGTTCCTGGTTGTCCGCCCACAGCAGAAGCATTGTTGTATGGAATAATACAACTGCAAAATAAAATTACACGAAAGCGAATAGTCCAGCGAACGAAGTGAATAAGTTTGTAGAATGCCAGATAAAAATGAGTGAGTTAAATCAGAACCGCGCGTGAAGCAAATGCGTAGCGGAGCGAAAACAAGCGGATTTTGCAGAGAATATAAAAAATATGACAATATCACTAAAACAACTTACCTCCTATTTTGGCAACAAACTTATTTCCGCTGAAATAAAAGATTGCATCACACTTGAAATCACGCCAGACCATTTATTTTCAGTTTGCAAAACACTGCATGATGAATTTCATTTCGAAGCATTAATGGATGTGTGTGGTGTGGATTATCAAGATTATGGTATTTCACATTGGCGTACTGAAGAAACCACGGAATCTGGTTTTAGTCGCGGTGTAAGTGATGAAGGACAACGCAAAATTACTTGGAATAAATCACGCTTCGCTTCCGTTTATCACCTATTATCCATTTCAAAAAACGTACGTATTAGAATAAAAGTTTTTTTAGAAAGTGAGCCAGTTGTGCCATCCGTGATTGATATCTGGAAATCAGCAGATTGGTTTGAGCGTGAAGCATACGATTTGTTTGGTATTGTGTATGAAGGTCACCCAGATTTGCGTCGTATTTTAACGGATTATGGTTTCAAAGGTCATCCGTTTCGAAAAGATTTTCCGTTGATTGGTGAAGTTGAAATGCGTTATGACGCTAAAACAGGGCGTTGCGTGTATGAACCAGTGAGTATTGAGTCACGCACATTGGTGCCGAAAGTGATTAGGGATGATAATCGTTATGTCTGAACTCAAGAACTACACCTTCAACTTTGGTCCGCAACATCCGGCAGCGCACGGTGTATTGCGCTTGATTCTGGAAGTGGATGGTGAAGTGATTCAAAAAATTGATCCGCACATTGGATTGTTGCATCGCGCAACAGAAAAATTAGCAGAATCAAAACCGTTTAATCAAACGATCGGATACATGGATCGATTAGATTATGTTTCGATGATGTGTAATGAACACGGATATGTATTAGCAATCGAAAAATTATTAGGCATTACTGTTCCGATTCGAGCACTTTATATTCGCACGATGTTTGATGAAATCACGCGTATTTTAAACCATTTGTTGTGGTTAGGTGCGCATGCACTCGATTGCGGTGCAATGTCTGTATTTTTATATTGTTTTCGCGAGCGTGAAGATTTAATGGATTGCTATGAAGCTGTTTCTGGTGCGCGCATGCATGCAACCTATTATCGCCCCGGCGGTGTTGCGCGTGATTTGCCGGACACGATGCCAAGATATAAATCATCCAGTCAATATAGCAATAGTAATCGCGAAGGTTCTTTATTAGATTTTATTGAAGATTTTACGAATCGCTTTCCAAAATTAGTGGATGAGTATGAAACATTATTAACCGATAATCGCATTTTTAAACAACGCACTGTCGGTATTGCTGCCGTGTCACCGGAACGTGCATTGCAATTGGGATTTACAGGACCCATGTTACGTGGCTCTGGTGTTGCATGGGATTTGCGTCGCAAACAACCTTATGCTGCATACGATAAATTAGATTTTCAAATTCCCGTTGGAAAAAATGGTGATTGTTATGATCGTTATTTGGTACGTGTTGAAGAAATGCGTCAGTCGAATAACATTATTAAACAATGTGTAGAGTGGTTATGTAAAAATTCAGGACCCATTAAATCAGATGATTTTAAAGTATCACCACCGCCGCGCGAGGTGATGAAAGAAAGCATGGAAGGCATGATTCATCATTTTAAATATTTTACGGAAGGATATTGTGTTCCTGCCGGTGAAGTATATGCAGCGGTTGAACATCCCAAAGGCGAATTTGGCGTGTATTTAATTTCAGATGGTGCAAATAAACCGTATCGATTAAAAGTGCGTGCCGCAGGATTTTCACATTTGGCAGCAATGGACGAATTGTGTCGCGGACACATGATTGCGGACTTAGTTGCCGTGATTTCGAGTTTGGATATTGTGTTTGGAGAAATTGATAGATGACATTTGAATTATCAAAAGAAACCAAACAACACATCGACCACTGGCTTACCAAATATCCAGCAGATCAACGTCGTTCAGCAGTGGTTGCAAGTTTATTGGCGGCACAAGAACAAAACGGTGGATATCTAACAAATGAAGCGGTGAATGTCGTTGCGGATTATTTAAGAATTCCACACATCGAAGCATACGAAGTCGCGACATTTTATGACATGTACAATTTGAAGCCCATTGGCAAACATAAAATTGCGGTATGTACCAATATTTCTTGCATGCTTCGTGGTAGTGATGAAATCATAGCGCATCTAAAAAAACGGTTGAATATTGCGCCAGGTGAAACAACCGCCGATGGAAAATTTACCTTATGCGAAGTGGAATGTATGGCAGCGTGCGGCGGTGCGCCGATGTGTCAGGTGGATGATAAAGAGTATGTTGAAAATCTGACACGTGAAAAAATTGATGAAGTATTAGAACGGTTATCAGTAGTCAGTAGTCAGTAATCAGGCCTCAGAAGTGCGGTTTATGATTTTGTCGATAACTGATAACTGATCACTAAAAACATGAGAAAGACAATGCAGCTTAACCAGGTTTGCTATCGCACATTGCATCTCGAGCAGCCATGGACATTCAAATCCTACGAATCTGTCGGTGGCTATCAAGTCTTGCGAAAAATTTTAAAAGAAAAAATTCCTGCCTCACAGATTATCGAAATAATTAAATCTTCTGGTTTGCGTGGTCGAGGCGGTGCTGGTTTTCCAACGGGATTGAAATGGAGTTTTGTGTCACCGACTGTTCCTGGACAAAAATATGTTTTATGTAATTCGGATGAGAGCGAACCAGGCACTTTTAAGGATCGCGATATTTTGCGATTCAATCCGCATCAATTGCTAGAAGGATTGGCGATTGCCTGTTACGTGATGGGTTCAACAGTTGCTTATAATTTTTTGCGCGGTGAATTTTATGAACCTTTTTTGCGTTGCGAGCAAGCATTAAAAGAAATGTATGAAGCGGGTTTGGTTGGTAACAATGTTTTAGGATCGGGCATTGATTTTGATATTTTCAATCATTACAGTGCGGGCGCTTATATTTGCGGTGAAGAAACAGCATTAATGAATTCACTCGAAGGTAAACGCGGTATGCCCCGTTTTAAACCACCCTTTCCTGCCAATTTTGGTTTGTATGGCAAACCAACTAATATTAATAATACCGAATCGTATGCATCCATTCCCGTGATTTTAGAAAAAGGTGCTGAGTGGTTTGCAAAAATGGGTCCTGAGAAAAGTGGTGGTACCAAAATATTTAGCGTGAGTGGTCATGTCAATAAACCTGGTAATTATGAAGTACCGATGGGAATTCCATTTTCAGAATTATTACAATTAGCGGGCGGCATGTTGGATAATATTCCATTAAAAGCGGTGATTCCAGGCGGAAGTTCGATGCCTGTTTTGCCAGCAGACATCATGATGCAAACGAATATGGATTATGACAGTTTAGCCAAAGCAGGTTCTGCGTTGGGTTCGGGTGCGGTGATTGTGATGAATCAAAATACGTGCATGGTGAAAGCATTAAAACGCATTTCACAATTTTATATGCATGAATCCTGCGGACAATGCACGCCGTGTCGTGAAGGTACGGGTTGGGTGTATCGATTAGTGGAAAAAATAGAAAATGGTAACGGCACGTTAAAAGATATCGACGCATTAAAACGCGTTGCTAAAAATATTGAAGGCCGCACGATTTGTGCATTTGGTGAAGCAGCGGCGTGGCCGGTGGGCGGATTTTTGAAACATTTTTATGATGAGTTTAAGTATCATGTGACGCATCGAAGATGTGTAATATGAGTTATCAGTAATCCGTTATCAGTGTCTGAGGTACATCTAACTGATAACTGATAACTGATAACTGATAACTGATAGCGGATAACGTAAAATGATTGAGTTTGAACTAGACGGCAAACAACTTTCCACTCCCGAAGGCACCACCATCATCGAAGCCGCCGATGAAGCAGGTGTTTATATTCCGCGTTTCTGTTATCACAAAAAATTATCGGTGGCAGCGAATTGCCGTATGTGTTTAGTGGAAGTTGAAAAATCAGGTAAGCCGTTACCTGCTTGCGCCACGCCAATCACACCCAACATGAAAGTCAAAACAAAATCCGACATGGCATTGAAAGCACAACGCGATGTCATGGAATTTTTATTAATTAATCATCCGCTCGATTGCCCGATCTGCGATCAAGGCGGTGAATGCGAATTACAAGATTTATCGATGGGATTTGGTTGCGGAAAATCAGAATATAATGAACCCAAACGTGCTGTGCACAGTCCCGATATTGGCCCATTAATTGAAACTGAAATGACGCGTTGTATTCAATGTACGCGTTGTGTGCGTTTTGGTGAAGAGGTCGCAGGCCTTCGCGAATTAGGTGTGGTGAATCGCGGTGAAAAAGAAGAAATCACAACTTACGTGCAACATTTCTTAAAATCAGAAGTGTCAGGCAATATTATTGATATTTGTCCTGTCGGTGCATTAACCAATAAACCAGCGCGTTATGCGGTGCGCGGCTGGGAAATTAAAGAGCATGCAACCATTTCTCCGCATGATTGTGTTGGCACAAATATGTATGTGCACACGCGCGGACATGAATATTCTAAAGAGCGTACCATATTTCGTGCAGTGCCGCGCGAAAATGAAAAAATAAATGAAACGTGGATGAGTGATCGTGATCGTTTTAGTGTCGAAGCATTGTATCACGAAGATCGCATTTACAAACCGGTAATGAAAAAAAATAATCAATGGATAGAAGTGGAGTGGCAATATGCGTTAGATGCGATTGCGCATTTAACATCGCATATTGGTTCTGATATTGCTGGAATTACGGGTTATTCCTCAACATTGGAAGAATATTATTTATTTCAAAAATTAATTCGAGCGTTGGGATCCAATCACGTGGATCATCGTATTCGCGAATTGGATTTTACAGACCAATTACATAGATCATTATTCCCACAATTAAATTGCGACATTGCTGAGATTGAAAATTTAGACACGCTCTTGTTAGTTGGTTCAAATATAAAACGTGAACAGCCCATTATCAGCACACGTATTTTTAAAGCATCGCAAGAAAATTTATCTGTGATGGCAGTGAATCCCAGGGAATGTGATTTTGTATTTCCACTATCAGAAAAAATAATTGATGAAGATATTATTCAATCGTTGATGGATATTGTTGCGATACTGCAATCTTCTCCCACTCCCACTCCCACTATTGCCGAACAGATCGCAGAGAGATTGCGCACATCCAAATCGGCAATATTTTTAGGCGCCTACGCGCAACATCATCCAAACGCATCCATTATTCGCACTTTAGCCAATCAAATTGCGCAATTAACGAATAGCACCGTGGGAATATTAACGGATGGCGCAAACAGTGCCGGCGCTTGGATTGCCGGTTGCATTCCCCATCGCGCAGAAGTGGGCGTAAAAGTCACGGCAGGTCGCGATGCGAAATCACTGTTAACATCTGATCCTGTTTCAACTTATTTTATTTTGGATACCGAATTAGAATGGGACTCAGCATATGCAGAAAAGGCATTGGAAAATTTATCGAACGCAAAATTGGTTGTATGTTTTTCCACTTTTGCGACAGATAAAATGCGCGAATACGCTGATTTTATTTTACCAATCACACCATTTTCTGAAAACGAAGGCACTTATGTGAATGTGAACGGTGTTTGGCAATCGTTTAAAGCATCGGGCATTCCGCATGGTGATTCCAAACCCGCGTGGAAAATTTTGCGTGTGCTGGCGAATCGAATGAATTTATCGGGTTTTGATTATGAATCGACATCCATGATTATCGATAAATTAAAAAATAAATTTGATCAACATGTTTGCTGTGAAGATTGCAAAAAAATAGTTGAACGTGAATTGCCAGCATCATCTCATGTTACGGTACCTGAATGGGATTTGTATCGTGATAATGCTTTGGTGCGACGCTCAAAATCATTACAGGAATTAATTGCATAACCATGTTTACACAACTCGAAACATTACTGTGGATCTTGGTCAAAATCATCTGCATTTTGATTCCGCTGTTTATTACTGTGGCGTATGTCACGATGGCAGAACGCAAAGTGATTAGTTACATGCAAGGACGAATTGGTCCGAATCGCGTTGGTTTTCGCGGACTTTTGCAACCGATTGCTGATGTGGTGAAATTGCTGACAAAAGAAATCATCATGCCATCAAAAGCCAATCCGTATTTGTTTGTGATTGCGCCGATGTTGGCGATTATGCCGGCGCTGGCAGCATGGGCAGTTATCCCCTTTATGCCGCACTGGGTGGTTGCGAATATTAATGCAGGAATTCTTTATTTATTTGCAATGACATCACTGGGTGTGTACGGCATTTTGGTGGGTGGCTGGGCATCGAATTCAAAATACGCTTTGTTTGGCGCATTACGAAGTGCAGCACAAGTGGTGTCATACGAAATTGCATTGGGGTTTGCATTAGTCGGTGTCATTTTAATATCGGGCACCATGAATTTATCAGAGTTGGTTTTAAAACAAAATGGTGGATTATGGCATTGGTATTTTATTCCATTATTTCCGCTGTTTTTAGTGTATTGGATTGCGAGTGTTGCTGAAACTAATCGTGCGCCGTTTGACGTTGCAGAAGGAGAATCTGAAATTGTTGCTGGATTTCACGTGGAATATTCCGGTATGGCGTTTGCGATTTTCTTTTTGGCAGAGTATGCCAACATGATTTTAGTTTCAGCTGTTGCGAGCATTTTATTTTTTGGCGGCTGGTTATCGCCTTTTCAAAATATTCCTGTGCTGGATAGTTTATTTGCGTGGGTACCGGGAATAGGATGGTTTTTATTAAAGATGTCCTTTTTTGTATTTTTATATTTTTGGATGCGCGCGACTTTTCCGCGCTATCGTTACGATCAAATTATGCATTTAGGTTGGAAAGTGTTAATTCCAGTGACGTTGGTTTGGTTGGTTGTGGTGGCGGTTTGGATAATGATATGAAACGGGTAATCTCAATAATAAAAAGTTTCACCCTGTGGGAACTCCTGAAAGGTTTTTGCATCACCTTGAAATATTTTTTCAAGAAAAAAACAACCATTCAGTATCCTGAAGAAGAAACGCCTATTTCTCCGCGTTTTCGCGGTATGTTAGCGTTGCGTCGCTATCCCAATGGCGAAGAGCGTTGTATTGGTTGCAAATTATGTGAAGCAGTTTGTCCTGCGCTCGCCATTAAAATTGATGCAGGTCCGCGTGAAAAAGATGGTTCGCGTCGCACAACGCGTTACGACATCGATGTATTTAAATGTATTAATTGTGGATTTTGTGAAGAAGCGTGTCCTGTTGATGCCATTGTATTAACGCCTGAAATGCATTATTCCATTTCCGAGCGCGGACAAAATATTTTAACAAAAGAAAAATTATTAGCGATTGGTGATATTTATGAAAAGAAAATCGCTGAAAATTTAGCGGTGGATGCGAAGTATAGGTGAGTTATCAGGTATCCGTTATCGGTAAATCGTACCTCTGATACTGAACCGATAACCGATAACTGATAACTGATAACGCATAAAAAAAGGTAACCCATGTTATTTCCAATCCATGAAATTATTTTTTATACCTTCACCGTCGTGTTGATCGCCTCAGCAACGGCAGTGATCACATCAAAAAATTCCATGCGCGCAGTGCTGTTTTTAGTTGTCGCTTTTTTTGCGAGCGCGGTTTTGTGGATGTTGATGCAAGCGGAATTTTTATCGCTTGTATTGATTTTTGTTTATGTCGGTGCAGTGATGACCTTGTTTTTATTTGTTGTTATGATGATTCGCATTGATCAAGCAGAAATAAAATCACGTTTTTTACACTATTATCTCGCTGGAATGGTGGCGCTGATTATTTTAGCGGGTACCGCTTTTTATGTTTTCTCTGAAAAAAATTGGGCACAATCAAATACGTTGCCAGTGCATTACGGCGCGAATTACAACAACACCGCAGTGATGGGGAAATTATTATTTACGCATTACTTATTTCCATTTGAAGTAACGGCGGTATTGCTGTTGGTTGGAATGATTTCAGCTATTGCGCTCGCATTTCACGGCAAAAAAGCAGGTACAAAATCGCAGATTATTTCAGAGCAGTTAGCTGCTACGAAAAAAGAGAGATTACGGATTGTGGATTTGAAATAGAGAATAATATGATCCCATTAATTGATTACCTCATAATCAGTGCCATTCTTTTTGGCTTGAGCTTCGTCGGCATGATTATTAATCGTGCGAATTTAATCATGCTGATGATGTGTATTGAATTAATGTTGTTAGCAGTGAATACCAATTTTATTGCGTTTGCGCAGTATTTTAGAGATTTATCCGGCGAAGTGTTTGTGTTTTTTATTTTAGCAGTAGCGGCAGTGGAAGCAGCAATTGGGTTGGCAATTTTGGTTTTATTATATCGTCGACGTGGCAATATTGATGTGCAAGAGATGAATACATTACGTGGGTAAATTTTTTTAAAGTAGGTTTGCCTTATGATTAAAATGCTGTCTTTATTAGTAGTACTATCGCCACTTCTCGGTAGCTTAATCGCCGGCTTGCTTGGTAAACGTATCGGTGTTCGCTTAACACAAGCCATTACCATTTTTTTCATGTGCACGTCATTGGCATCTTCAGTAGCGATTTTTAATGCCGTTGTTTTTCACAATCAATTTTTTGATGGCGCAATTTATACGTGGGTTCAGAGTGGGTCATTTCATTTTGATGTGGGATTTTTAGTTGATCGCTTAACTGCAGTGATGATGGTTGTTGTTACGTTTGTTGCAACGATTGTGCATATTTATAGTATCGGTTACATGAAAGGGGATTCGGGTAATCAACGCTTTTTTTGTTATATGTCTGGCTTTACTTTTGCAATGTTAATGTTGGTCACCGCAAATAATTTCATGCAATTATTTTTTGGCTGGGAAGGGGTGGGTTTGGTTTCATATTTATTAATTGGTTTTTGGTATGAAAAAGAATCAGCAGCCGTTGGTAGCTTGAAAGCATTTTTAGTCAATCGTGTCGGTGATTTTGGATTTTTGTTAGGTATTGCAGCGATTTTAGATTATTGCGGCAGCCTAAGTTATTCAACTGTCTTTGCAAAAATGGGGACGCTTGCGCAAACAACGATTACTATTTTTCCACACCATCCTTGGTCCATTATCACGGTGATTTGTATTTTATTATTTATTGGCGCGATGGGAAAGTCTGCGCAAATGCCATTGCATGTGTGGTTGCCAGAATCAATGGAAGGTCCCACTCCTATTTCTGCGTTGATTCACGCAGCAACGATGGTGACGGCGGGTGTATTTATGGTGGCGCGCATGTCGCCTATTTTTGAATTATCCTCTACCGCATTAAGTGTGGTGATGATAGTGGGTGCAACGGGTGCATTATTATTAGGTTTATTGGCGTTTGTTGAATTTGATATTAAACGCGTGATTGCGTATTCCACAATGTCGCAATTGGGTTATATGATGGCGGCAAACGGTGCATCTGCGTTTAGTGTCGGTATTTTTCATTTAATGACACATGCGTGTTTTAAAGCGTTATTATTTTTGGCAGCGGGCTCTGTGATTATTGCGATGCATCATGAACAAGATTTACGAAAGATGGGAAATTTAAAAAAATATTTACCGATTACCTACATGACTTTTTTAATTGGTGCATTAGCCTTAGCGGCAGTTCCGCCGACGTCCGGATTTTTCTCAAAAGAAGCGGTGATTGAAGCAGTGCATTCTAGTACTATTTTCGGTGCGCATTATTCCTATATTGTTTTATTAATTGGCGCATTCGTTACAGCGTATTATATTTTCCGCACATTTTTTATGGCATTTCACACCAAAGAAAGAATGGATGAACACACACGTTCACATTTAAAAGAACAGTGGGTGATGTTATTCCCTTTAATTTTATTAGCAATTCCTTCATTATTACTCGGTATTTTTACGGTAAAACCGATGTTATTTGATTCACCGGGATTGTTAGGAAATAGTGTGATGATACTGCCACAATATAATGTATTGTCGCAGATGAGTGTCAATTTTCATGGCGTGTGGAATCAAGTAGTGCATTCGATTGATACATTACCCTGTTGGTTTTCCATCGCGGGTATTTTTTCTGCATGGTTTATGGTGATTGTGGTGCCAACCGTAACTGAATTTTTAGCGAAACGTTTTTCTTGGATTCGCCGTTTTCTGGTTGTGCAATATGGTTTTGATATTTTTAATCAGTGGTTTTTTGTGCGTGGCGGTCGACGATTGAGTGAATTTTTTTATCACACAGGTGATTTAAAAATAATTGATACCGGAATGGTGAATGGGTCAGGTCGTGGTATCACACGCCTTTCCAATTTGTTACGCAAATTACAATCCGGATATTTGTATCATTACCTGTTTATTATGATTGTTGGATTATTAGGGTTTTTAGTATGGTTGGTGTATTAAGTTTATTAATCTGGCTCCCCCTTATCGGTGCAATTCCTGTTCTTGCATTGCGTGGTGAAAAAAATGAAAACAAAGCGCGTTGGTTAGCATTGCTGATTGCAATTGTGTCGCTTTTGTTATGTTTATGGATGGTGCTGAATTTTGATTCGAATACTGCCATGATGCAATTTCGTCAGCGTTTCGAATGGATTCCTATTTTGCATATTTATTATGATATTGGCGTAGATGGTATTTCGTTACCGTTAATTATTTTAACGTGTTTTACGACATTTATTGTGGTGTTAGCATCGTGGACCATGGTCAATCATAAAGTAACGCACTATCTCGCTGCATTTTTAGTGATGCAAGGCATGGTGATAGGTGTGTTTGCATCGATTGATGCGATTTTATTTTATTTTTTTTGGGAAGGTATGTTGATTCCCATGTATTTGAGCATTGGCATTTGGGGTGGTGCAAATCGTTCTTACGCCGCTATTAAGTTTTTTATTTATACTTTTTTAGGCTCCGCATTATTATTGGTTGCATTGCTATATTTAGGATTGCACGCGCACAGCTTTAATATTTTAAATTTTTATTATTTAAAAATGTCACTGCCTGTTCAGATTTGGATTTTCTTTGGATTTTTGTTAGCGTTTGCAATCAAAGTACCGATGTGGCCATTTCATACATGGTTGCCGGATGCGCACACCGAAGCGCCAACCGGTGGTTCCGTTGTGTTAGCAGCATTAATGCTGAAATTGGGTGCGTATGGATTTTTGCGATTTAGTTTGCCGATTGTGCCACAAGCGAGTCACACTCTCGCGTGGTTAATGATTGCGTTATCATTAATCGCCATTATTTATATTGGATTTATCGCAATTGCACAAACCGATATGAAAAAATTAATTGCGTATTCTTCTATCTCGCACATGGGATTTGTGACATTGGGTTCATATATGTCGTTAATTATTATTGAACGCACGGCCAATTTAAAAGATGCGTACATGAGTTTAGAGGGTGCGATGGTGCAAATGATTTCGCATGCGTTTGGTGCGGGTGCAATGTTTTTGGCATTTGGTGTGTTGTATGAGCAACTCCATTCACGCAACATTTCTGATTTTGGCGGCATTGCAAAAACCATGCCCATTTTCTCGGCTTTTTTCATGTTATTTGCGATGTCTAATGTGGGATTACCCGGCACATCCGGTTTTGTCGGTGAATTTATGATTTTATTATCGACCTTTAAATCTAGTTTTTGGGTTACGTTTATTGCTGCATCTATTTTAGTGATTGGTGCTGCGTATACCTTATGGATGGTGAAACGCGTTTTCTTCGGAAAAATTACGCATGATAGCGTTGCCCAATTAAAAGATATTCATGGTGTTGATACGTGGGTATTTATATTTTTAGCGATTCCCGTTTTGTGGATTGGTTTGGATCCCAATCCGATGTTAAACATGTTTCATGCGTCGATTGGGAATTTATTAGTTTTAGCTAATCGGTAGGATATTTATGCAACTACTCAATTTAATCCCCGCAATCCCAGAAATCTTTCTGTTAATCATGTCGTGTCTGATTTTAATGCAAGGCGTGTTTTCAAAAAATCCTTCATCACGCACCCCCTTTTATTTATCGCAAATCACCTTATTATTAGTGGCTATTTCAACATGGCATGTTTTTTATTTATTAGGCAGCACAACTATTTATGCATTTCACAGCATGTTTATTCTCGACAGATTGTCTGTCACATTAAAAATATTTATTGCGATTAGTATGATGGTTACGTTTTGGTATTCACATTGGTATAACGAAAACAATGGTATTCCCGCCAATGAATTTTATGTGCTGGGATTATTAGCAACACTGGGCATGATGATTTTGGTGTCGTCAGGTAATTTTATTTCGCTATTTTTAGGTGTGGAATTAATGTCATTGCCCATTTATGCGATGGTAGCATTGATGCGTGGAAAATCACGTTGCATTGAAGCGGCGATGAAATATTTTATTATGGGTGCCGTGGCATCCGGTATTTTATTGTATGGCTTATCGTTATTTTTTGGCGCAACGCACACGCTGAGTATTTTATCCGTGTCGCAAATGATTTCAGCAACACCGGCAAACCACAGTTTAATTTTATATTTTGGCCTGACTTTTGTGATTACCGGTATTGCTTTTAAATTGGGGGCAGCGCCATTTCATGTGTGGGTGCCTGATGTGTATGATGGTGCGCCGAATTCAGTAACACTGTTAATTTCTACAGCACCCAAGTTAGCGGCGTTTGGTTTAGTCATTCGTTTTCTATCGGGTTTTGCACCAGGACTACACGTGCAGTGGGATCATGTGTTAATAGTGATTGCATTGCTGTCTATTGCGATCGGAAATGTAGTGGCGATTGTGCAAACGAATATTAAGCGATTGCTCGCTTATTCTTCCATTGCGCATATCGGTTATCTATTTTTAGGTTTGGCGTGTGGCACCGCGCGCGGTAATGCCGCTGCATTTTTTTATATGATTACCTATGTGTTAACGAGCTTGGGTGCGTTTGGGATAATTGCGTTGTTATCAAAATCGGGTTTTGAAGCGAATGAATTAAGTGATTTTTCGGGCTTGAGTGCGCGTCAACCATGGATGGCATTGATGATGCTGTTGATGATGTTTTCATTGGCAGGCATTCCACCACTGGTTGGCTTTATGTCGAAAGTAATGATTTTAGAGGCGTTAATTAAAGATCACTCTATTTGGTTGGCTGTGATCGCCATCATTTTCTCCATCATTGGTGTTTATTATTATATTCGCGTGGTGAAAGTGATGTATTTTGAAAACCCACGACAAGCGTTTCCCGCGGTAAGTATTCCGCGCAATGTGACTGTTGCAATGAGCGTGAATGGATTATTGATTTTGTTGTTGGGAATTTTTCCAACGCAATTATTTTTACTGTGTCATGCGATATTTTGAGTAACCATTCATTGATAATTTCATCTATGACGATCGATAAAGTTATCTTGTTGATTTTATTGATTGTCTTATAGCACTTGTATTTCGTACTTTTTAGCATTAGTATGTCGACTTATTTATTGCGGGGTGGAGCAGTCTGGCAGCTCGTCGGGCTCATAACCCGAAGGTCGTAGGTTCAAATCCTACCCCCGCTACCATTCAGTACTATTTGAAGGGGCCATGCGCCCCTTTTTTATTGATTAGGGTGTGTGTGAGTGTGAAACGTATTGCCGATCTCATCGAACCAACCATTCGTGCGTTAGGGTTGGAATTGTGGACATGTGATTTACATCAAAGCGGCCATCATGCTTTGTTGAGAATTTATATTGATCGCCAAGATGAGCAAGGTGTGACACTAGAAGATTGTGCGTTGGTGAGTCGAGAAGTCAGTGCGATTTTAGATGTGGAAGATCCTATTAAAAATCATTACCACTTAGAAGTGTCTTCGCCCGGCATAGATCGAACACTCTCAACATTATCGCATTTTCAACGCTATGTTGGCTGTGAGATCAAAGTAAAATTGCGCGTTGCCATTTCAAATAAAAAACATTTTATCGCTCGAATTGAAAAAGTGGATGGCGAGAAAATTTTTTTGACTACAGAAAACGAAATAATAAAGTTGGGGTTAGGTGAGATTCACAAAGCGAGCTTGGTTGAGAGGTAATGACTATGAACAAAGATATTTTATTAATCGCGCAATCTATTGCAAATGAACGCGGCGTTGAAGAAGAGGTTATTTTTGAAGCGATTGAAGCATCATTAGCGGCGATCGTTGAAAAACGCTATAACGCAGAGGTCATTATTCGCGTTGCCATTGATCGCAAAACGGGAGATTATGAAAGCTTTCGCCGTTGGGAAGTGATTGCAGATGATGCAGTAGAAGCGTGTGAATTTCCTGAAAAAATCATGTCATTGTCGCAAGCGCAAAAAATTGATGTTGAATTATCATTGGGTGATTTTGTTGAAGAACCAGTAGCCAATCCAGAGTTTGGTCGAATTGCAGCGCAACAAGCAAAACAAGTATTGGTGCAAAAAGTGCGTGAAGCGGAACGCGATAAAATTATTTCACAACACCAATCTAAAATTGGTTCATTGCTGGTGGGCACGGTTAAACGCGTCACACGTGAACAATTGATTCTGGATATGGGGGATAATGCGGAAGGATTGTTATTGCGTGAAGATATGATTCCGCGTGAAGCATTTCGGGTGGGTGATCGCGTGCGTGTTTATCTTAAAGAAGTGCGTCGTGAAAAACGGGGACCGCAATTGTCATTGAGTCGCGTTACGCCGGAATTTTTAGTGGAATTATTTAAAATTGAAGTGCCTGAAATTGGCGAAGAAGTAATTACGATTATGGCTGCTGCAAGAGATCCTGGTTCACGCGCAAAAATCGCTGTAAAAACCAATGATGGACGCATTGATCCCATTGGAGCTTGTGTGGGTATGCGTGGTGCGCGCGTGCAAGCTGTGTCGAATGAATTAAATGGTGAGCGCATTGATATTATTTTATGGGATCCGAATGCAGCGCAACTGGTGATTAATGCAATGGCGCCGGCAGAAGTTTCTTCGATTGTCGTTGATGAGGATACCCATGCGATGGATATTGTTGTAAACGAAGAACAGTTGGCACAAGCAATTGGCAGATCGGGTCAAAATGTGCGATTGGCAAGTGAATTGACTGGTTGGACATTGAATGTCATGACTGAACAAGATGCATCAACAAAAGAAGCGACAGAATCTAGCAAAACAAAAGACATGTTTATACGCAAATTAGAGATTGATGAGGCGGTTGCAGAGATATTGGTTGCAGAAGGTTTTACTTCACTGGAAGAAATTGCGTATGTTTCGATTGACGAATTGAAATCGATTGAAGGTTTTAATGATGAAACAGCAGAAGAATTGCAACGTCGCGCGAGTGATGTGTTATTAACGCAAGAATTATTAGGAGGTGGTGCGACACGTCAACAATCACCTACAGATGATTTGATGGCGGTGGAAGGAGTTACACCTGAATTGGCGATGCAGTTGGCGAATCATGGTATTATCTCTCGCGATGATTTGGCAGAATTATCAGTTGATGAATTACATGATTTATTAAATCTTGATGAAACACTCGCCGGAAAATTAATTATGAGCGCAAGAGCGCATTGGTTTGAATGAGAGTTATCAGGAATCAAGGATCGGTATAATGCTTTAATGACAGATAACAGATAACAGATAACAGATAACTGACACTTAGGGTCCTTATGGCCAATATTACAATTAAGCAATTAGCTGAACTGGTGAAAACCACTTCGGATCGTCTGAAGGAACAATTGAAAGAAGCGGGCGTTATCGTGACAAGCGATGACCAAGGCATCACGGATGACGAAAAAAGAAAATTGCTTTTGTATTTAAAAAATCGTCATGCAGTTGAAGAAAAAAAAGTTACTGTGCAAGCACGCTCAAGTCGTCAAAGCAGTGTTGTGATGCAAGGTAAGAAAAGTGTGAATGTTGAAGTGCGAACAAAACGTTCTGTTAAAGCACCAACGGTTATTACTGAAATATCAGCATCGGCTAGTGAAACAGTAGCACAAAAAACGGCTGCTACTAACTTAACCGCAACTGAAACCAAAAAATCGAAAACAGAAACCGCTGCACAAACAACAACAGAAAAGAAAGGTGACAATAAAACAGAAAAAGATCTTTCTGGAAAAAAACTAAAACGCGGCAAGGCAGGTTCTTTTGTTGAAGAAGAAGATGAAAAAGAAGGTTATCGTAAAAAATCTATTAAGCAACGCGGCGAGATACGTACGCGTCGTTTTGATCCATTGGTTATTTCAACTACTGATGAAGATGAAGAAGGAGATGGTTTTCATCACGGTTTTCGTCGTCGCAAAAAGTTCAAAGGAAAAGATAATAAAAAACCAGGTATTGAACATAGTTTTGAAAAACCCGTTGCACCCGAAACACATGATGTGAATATTCCCGAGTCAATCACAGTAGGTGAGCTGGCACAAAAAATGAAAATTAAAGCAGCTGAAGTAATCAAAGTAATGATGAAAATGGGTGCATTGGTAACAATCAATCAAATGATTGACCAAGATACGGCTGTGTTAGTTGTCGAGGAAATGGGACATCGCGCAACCGCTGTTAAAGAAAATGCTATTGAAGAAGGGTTGCATGATTTCAAAGAAACCATTGATCGCGAAATGGTATCGCGTCCACCTGTGGTAACCATCATGGGACACGTTGATCATGGTAAAACATCGCTTTTAGACTATATTCGTCGTACGAAAGTAACTGCGGGTGAAGCGGGCGGTATTACACAACATATCGGTGCTTATCATGTTGACACGGATCATGGAACGATTACTTTTTTAGATACACCCGGCCACGAAGCCTTTACAGCGATGCGTGCACGTGGTGCGCAATGTACAGATATTGTCGTGCTAGTGGTTGCGGCAGATGATGGCGTCAAACCACAAACCATTGAAGCGATTAAGCATGCGAAAGCAGCAAAAGTGCCGATTGTGGTTGCGATTAATAAAATAGATAAACCCGATAAAGATTTGGATCGTATTAAAACGGAATTGTCTCAACATGAAGTTATTTCAGAAGAATGGAGTGGTGATACCATGTTCCATTATATTTCTGCGAAAACCGGTGAAGGTGTTGATAAATTACTGGAAGGTATTTTATTACAAGCGGAAGTATTGGAATTAAAAGCAGCGAATACCGGTACAGCACAAGGTGTTGTGTTGGAATCACGATTAGATAAAGGCCGCGGACCGGTAGCAACTATCTTGGTGACGAGTGGGTTGCTGAAAAAAGGTGACATGTTGTTAGCGGGTCGTGAATTTGGCCGCATTCGCGCCATGATCAGTGACAATGGATCGCCTGCTGAATTAGCGGGTCCTTCTATCCCGGTTGAGGTGTTGGGATTATCTGCAACACCTGCTGCGGGTGATGAAGCAGTGGTGGTATCGGATGAGCGAAAAGCGCGTGAAATTGCAAATTTCCGTCATGGAAAATATCGCGACGTGCGTTTGGCAAAACAACATGCCATGCGTTTAGAAAATTTATTTACGCATATGAACACGCAAGAACAATCAATTTTGAATGTGGTGTTGAAAGCGGATGTGCAAGGTTCTCTGGAAGCGATTACCGATTCACTACAAAAAATTTCTACCGCTGAAGTAAAAGTCAATGTTATTTCTGCTGCTGTGGGCGGCATCACAGAATCGGATGTTAATTTAGCGATGGCATCTAGCGCTGTGATTATCGGATTTAATGTGCGTGCCGATGCGGGTGCGCGCGCATTGGTTGAAAAAGAAGGTGTTGATCTGCGTTATTACAGCATCATTTACGATTTAATGGATGAGATTAAATCGGCGATGACAGGATTATTGAAACCCAAATTTGATGAAAAAATTGTTGGGCTTGCACAAGTGCGTGAAGTATTTCGTTCATCCAAATTTGGATCTATTGCTGGCTGCATGATCATTGAAGGGATGGTGCGTCGCAGTCTTCCGGTTCGCGTATTGCGCAACAATGTGGTGATTTACGAAGGCGCATTAGAATCATTGCGTCGTTTTAAAGATGACGCGAGCGAAGTGCGTAAGGGAATGGAATGCGGTATCGGTGTAAAAAATTACAATGATGTAAAAACCGGTGATCAAATTGAATGTTACGAACGCATTCAGGTTGAGAGAACGTTATAAAATAGCGCAGAACCGCGCACGACGTGAGCGAAGCGAACATGAGTAAGCGGGTAAAATTAAATAATTTAGCGAACAACGTGAGCGTAACTCGCGAAGCGACTAAATCCAAACGCGCAAATCGTGTCGCTGAATTAATTCAAACCACTATCGCCCATTTATTATTAAAAGAAGTTTCTGATCCGCGATTGCGTTTCGTGACGATCACCGGCGTTGATTTGTCTCCCGATGGAAAAAATGCCGTCGTTTTTTTTTCAATGCTTGATCCAACGAGTGATCATGTTAAATCAGCTGAAAAAGCATTTCAAAAAGCGCAGGGGTTTTTTCGTTTTCAATTATCCCAATCAACTGAATTTCGTCATACGCCACAATTAATTTTTAGATACGATCCTTCACAGATGGTTGGTGAGCGTATTTCGAAATTGTTGAAAGAATAATTATCAGTTATCAGTCATTGGGGATCGATAATAATATTTGATAACAGATAACAGATAACAGATAACAGTTATGCACGGCATTCTACTGCTAGACAAACCCACCGGTATCTCTTCCAATCTTGCTTTGCAAAAAGTAAAGCGATTATTCAAGATTAAAAAAGCGGGACACGCTGGCACACTCGATCCGCTCGCAACAGGTATGTTGCCTATCGCTTTCAACGAAGCAACGAAATTTTTGCAGTATTTATTAGACGCAGATAAAACGTATTCAGTGACAATGCAGTTGGGCGTGCGCACCACTACCAGTGATGCTGAGGGCGAAATTATTTCAACGCGTTTTGTCCCTGATTTTTCTGTTCAAGATATTCATTCTGTATTTGATTTATTTCGTGGTGAGATTCAACAAATTCCGTCGATGTTCTCCGCGTTAAAATATCATGGTGTACCGTTATATGAGTATGCGCGAAAAGGAATTCATATTGAGCGCGCCAGTCGTGCGATTACTATTTATGATGTAACGGTTTTATCGCTTGAAAATAATCAGGTCAATTTCACTGTCAAATGTAGCAAAGGCACGTACGTTCGCACTTTGGTGGATGATGTAGGTGAAAAATTAGGATGTGGTGCTCATGTCACCACTTTGCGTCGTTTATCTGTTAGCCCATTTTTGGAAAATCAAATGATCACGATCGAGCAATGTATTGCCATGATTTCAGACAATCATTTTTTTCCAGAAAAATTAATATTGCCAATAGATATTTTTTTATCGCATTTATCTGCTCTGTATTTTTCAGAAGAATGCGTAATGCAGCTAAGACAAGGAAAAATAATTTTACATGATCATGCGAAAAAGCGAGGCATGATTCGATTGCTAGATCAATACAAACAATTTTTTGGCGTGGGTGAAATTATTGAAATTGGAAAAGTGGCGCCGAGAAGATTGGTATGCGCCAGTGAATCAGCGCAAAACAAGTCACACAACATACTTCGCAATTCCCATCGCCTCTAACGCTTCCACCAAAACAAACAAAGGCCCGATTAATAATTGCGATAAACTTAAAAAAAATGCGGGTCGTTGTTTTTCAAAAAAATGTCCGACAAATTGTAAAATCCATCCGCCCAAAAATAATATTAAAAATAATGTGGCGCTGAAGTGCGTTGGGGCTGGTCTGGCAATCCAGGATGCACAATAAGCAAAAGGTATCATCACAATGCAAGCACAAATCGCCAACCTAATTTGCAGAAAAAAATAATACAATAACGTTACTGTTAATAATATCCATGAAAATGAAATCTGCATTTTGGTTGCGATATCAATGCTGACCCAATTAAACACCATGAGTAATGAAAAAATAATGCAGGGAATGCCGATGTAATGGGTGAGTAAATTAATTTTGTTAGTGTGTTGTTGTTGGTAAATTTGAAGTTGTTCTTGAAATAATTTCATGGTGGATTTCCTCCGCTTAAATGCGAATTAAACGCTAATTAAAGTAGCGAGAAGCCGTTGCAAGATCCCTTGTTTTTGTGTCATGTTCACGAAAAACAAGGGTGTTGTAACGGCTGCGAGCGGATGCAAATTGTCAGCGATTAATTCGCATTTAAATATGAGTATATCCGTCCATCATGAACATTTCACGATATTGCGTGATTTTACATAACCGAGTAGTATCTGATTCAATTTTGACAGCGGAGAAATGTAACATGAAAAAGTGGTTATTGGTTGGCGTGATGTCAATATCAGTATTAGAAATGACAGGATGTACACCGGGAAATAATACAATGGGTGCAACCGGTGCAGGTGCATTGGCAGGTGGTTTGATTGGTAATCAAATTTTTCGTGGTGAAAAAAATTCATTTGCTGGCGTGCTTGCTGGAGCATTGATTGGTGGTATCGTTGGGAATCGTATTGGAAACTACATGGATGAGCAAGATCGCACAAATATGCAAAGCGCAATTGTGAATACGCCGGTGAATCAACAAGCAACTTGGAGAAGTGATAAAGCAGGGCCTGGTGGACAACCCGTAACGTATACGGTTCGACCTGTGCGTAATTACACATCGCCTAAAACACATGAATATTGTCGTGAATATCAAACAACAGTGACCGTTGGTGGAAAAGCGCAACAAGCCTATGGCAAAGCATGTCGCCAACCCGATGGATCGTGGAAAATGATGTCGTAGTGAAAACCATTTCTGCGTTTCCACAGGTGCGTCCTCGCCGCTTGCGGGCAACGGCGGCGTTGCGCAATTTAGTGCAAGAAAATCAGGTAACCGTTTCTAATCTAGTTTTGCCGTTATTTATTAAAGCGGGAAATAATATTAAAAATCACATTGCTTCTATGCCGGGGTATTTTCAATTGTCTTTGGATTATTTACCGCAAGAAATCGAAGCAATAAAAAATTTAAAAATTCCTGCGGTGATTTTATTTGGTATTCCTGAAAAAAAAGATGCGCGGGGTTTGGTATCGTGTGATGATCATGGCGTTATTCAACAAGCCGTTACACTCATTAAAAAAATCGCACCAGACTTATTGGTTATTACTGATGTGTGTTTGTGTGAGTACACAGATCATGGTCATTGCGGTGTTGTTGATCTTGAAAAAAAATCCATTGATAATGATAAAACACTTGAATTACTGAAAAAACAATCAATTTCTTACGCAAAAGCGGGTGCGGATATTATTGCGCCGAGTGGCATGATGGATGGTATGGTGCAAGCCATTCGCGCGGCACTCGATGAAAATCATTTTGAAAATATCCCTATTTTAAGTTATGCCGTCAAATACGCATCGAGTTTTTATGGGCCGTTTCGTGAAGCTGCAGAAGGCGCGCCGCAATGGGGTGATCGCAAAAGTTATCAGATGAATCCTGCGAATGCAGCAGAAGCATTGCGTGAAGCAAAATTAGATGTGCTGGAAGGCGCTGACATGCTCATGGTAAAACCCGCGCAACATTATTTAGATATTGTTTATCGCGTCAAACAACAATTTCCAGAAATACCTTTGTGCGCTTATCAAGTGAGCGGTGAATTTGCGATGATCAAAGCGGCTGCTGAAAAAAATTGGATTAATCATGACGCGGCGATGAGAGAGAGTTTATTATCGATCAAGCGCGCCGGTGCGGATTTTATTATTACGTATTTCGCAAAAGAGTTTGCCGCGCGAATCGAATAATTTTTTATTTGCGAGGCGTAGGCGAGGGTGTCTTATCATCATTGATGGATCCTTTTGGATTCAATGGTTGCTGTGTCTTAGGCTCAGACTGATGAAAAATACCCGAAATTGGTACTGCGGGATCGCTTTTTGCCTTTTGTTTTGCAGGCGCTGCATAATATTCTGCCATCCTTGCATCCATTCCGTCTTCGTGCTTTATCTCCGCCCGTTCTCTTTCCGATACCATCATTCCTGATCCTGTTTTCAAGCTCGCTCTCGCTTCCTTCAGTCTAGCATCATGCGCCGCTTGTTCTTTTTTGGACTCAGGTGAATTTGGGTCTGCGAGCTTAGCTTCATATATCAGTTTAGCTATTCTTGCATCCATTTCGCGTTGGTGCCTTAGGAACACCAGCTCTCTTTCTGTTACCATCTCTCCTCTTTTCAAGCTTTCTGTTATTTCCTCTGGACTCCTACACTTCTTCGAATTACCCTCCATAACCCACCTCTTTATTCAATTGATTGTAAGGAAACTATAGGACAAATAATCATTTTTTTCCAAAATACAACGTGTTACTGTAACCTCTTAAAAATATGTGTAAAATAGGGAAAAAATGGATGCAGTACCAAGGAAAAGTACCATGTCAACCATCAAAACCAAAATCATTTTCACGTGTGGTCATTGCGATGCGCAATATAATAAATGGCAAGGACAACCCTCCGTGCCAGCGACAGTGAGACAAAAACATGTTAGAAACTAAGAAACTAAAAAGGGCGGTAAGGAAACATGTACAATGCAGGCGAAAAC
>MGXZ01000006.1 GCA_001802455.1 Gammaproteobacteria bacterium RIFCSPHIGHO2_12_FULL_39_24 | reverse complement strand
CCCCTCCGCTGAAATTTGAATGATTGTTAACACCTTCATTCTGGCTCACTTAGAAGTCTTTAGTAAGGGGCGGGGTCCATACCATCTGTGTTGATTCACTAGCGCAAACAGGCACAAAAAATAGATTCTAGGTTGCTAACATTCCCATCAATACGTCAATCGGCATAGTAAGTAATTTTTCCTGATTGAGCATCAGGGTGATAATATCGTCTGCTTTTTGTTTTGAATAATGAGTTGCGACAGCCGACTTAAATTTCTCAATTAACACCGGAATGCCTTCATCGCGACGACGTTTGTGACCGATTGGATAATCAATAGAAATATTTTCTGTTGTTGTCCCATCTTTAAAAATAATTTGAATTGAATTTCCAATCGATCTTTTGTCGGGATTGAGATAATCTTTGCTGAATTGTGCGTTTTCAGTAACATGCATTTTACTGCGTAACACATCGATCAGTGGATTTTTTGCAATCACGTCTTCATAATATTCTGCTGTTAATTTTCCATAAATTAAGGGAATCGCAATCATATATTCCAAGCAGTGATCACGATCCGCTGGATTATGCAGCGGACCTTTTTTGCTGATAATGCGCATGGCAGAATTTTGTGTTTGTACTTCAATGCGATCAATTTTGTCTACTTTATTTTTCACAGCCGGAAATAATGTTAATGCGCACTCAACGGCTGTTTGCGCGTGAAATTCAGCGGGGAATGCAATTTTAAATAAAATATTTTCCATCACGTAATTATCATAAGGACGTTGCAATGAAAATGATTTTCCTTTAAATAAAACATCATAAAAACCCCATGTTTTAGCGGTTAAAACGCTGGGGTATCCCATTTCACCTTGCAGTGCCATCAATGCTAATCGCACGCCGCGTGATGTTGCATCTCCGGCTGCCCACGATTTTCGTGAACCGGTATTGGGTGCGTGACGATAAGTGCGTAGTGATTGTCCATCGAGCCACGCATTTGAAATGGCATTATTCATTTGATCTGGTGTGCCACCTAATAAGTGAGTAACAATGGCTGTTGTTGCCACTTTCACCAATATCACATGATCTAGCCCCACTTGATTAAAACTATTGTCTAATGCTAAAACCCCCTGAATTTCATGCGCTTTAATGGCAGCCTGTAAAATAGCGTGAACGGTAAACTGTTTTTTTTGCGCGCGATTCAAATAATCAGTGATGGCTAAAATACCACCCCAATTATCAGAAGGGTGTCCCCATTCTGCAGCCAGAAATGTATCATTAAAATCAAGCCAACGAATTAATGCACCAATATTAAATGCCGCTTGCATCGGATCTAGTTCATACTGCGTTCCGGGCACGCGCGCACCATTTTTTAAAATAGCACCCGGCACAATGGGTCCCAATAATTTTGTGCAGGCGGGATAGTGTAATGCCATGAAAGCGCACGCCAAACTATCTAATAAATTGTAATAAGCTGTGTCGAGGGCGAGTGTGCTGTATTGAGTAAAATCGCAAACATAGTTAGTTATGTCTTGGATAATAGAGTCGAAAATCATAGTGGATACTTCCTCGGTGCAGGCCCAACGTATTCTGACAACGGCCGAATTAATTTGTTATTCGCGCGTTGTTCCATGATGTGTGCCGACCAACCGGCCGTGCGTGCGAATACAAAAATAGGAGTGAATAATTCCACTGGAATGTTGCAGAAATGATAGGCGGATGCACTGTAAAAATCTAAATTGGGAAACATTTTTTTCTCACGATGCATTACCTTTTCAATTATTTCTGAAATAGCATAAATAACGCGATCATGAATAGCATCACTTAATTTTTTAGATTCTGCTTTAATAATATCGGATCGGGGATCGCCATTTTTATACACACGATGACCAAAACCCATGATTAATTTTTTTTGCGCCAGCATCTCTAGTAAACTTTTTTCTGCGGTATCCACCGAATCAAATTGCAAAATTAATTTTAATGCTTCTTCATTGGCGCCGCCATGCAGCGGTCCACGTAACGTGCCAATGGCGCTGCCAATACACGAGTAAAAATCAGACAATGTTGCAGCAGTTACACGAGCTGCAAAAGTAGATGCGTTGAATTCATGTTCTGCGTATAAAATTAATGATAAATTTAAAACGCGTGCTTGCAGCACATCGGGTTTTTTTTCATGTAATAAATGCAGAAAATATTCACCGACCGTTTTGTCATCCAGTGCGACATTGATTTTCTTGTGATGATGATGGAAATGAAACCAGTACAGCAATATCGCTGGAAAACAAGCAATTAATCGATTCGCAATGTCAATTTGGGTATGTGATTTGTTTTCAGGCTCAATATTTCCTAAAAAAGAACAGCCAGTTCGCAATACATCCATGGGGTGCGTTGTCACCGGAATTTTTTCTAAAACGGTTTTTAATGCATCGGGTAAATTACGTAATGCAATTAAAGTGCGTTGATAATTTTCTAATTGTGATTGTGTGGGTAGTTCACCATACAATAATAAATAGGCCACTACCTCAAAAGAAGCATGCTGAGCAAGATCATGGATTTCATAACCACGATAATGCAATCCATTTTCATTGTGTCCTACCATGGAAATGGATGATTGTCCCGCAATAATGCCAGCCAGTCCGGCGTGTTGATCCTTTGCATTGGTCATGTGGTTGCCCTTTTTTTAAAATGCTATTGTACATAAAAAGAAAAAGGAATTCAGCATATGAAAATCACAAACAACTTATTGTTATGGTTTATTTTTTTCACTACTATTTTTCCTATTGCTGGCGCTGAAACCATTCGCACTGAACCGTGTTTGAAATGGAAGCGTGTGTGTTATCAAAAAGAACATTGCACGCAGCGAGAGTCGGGGCGAGCAAGTTGTTATCGTTGTGTTCGTCCGCAACATTATGGGTTCCATTTATATCCAAGACAAATCGATCGTAACACTTGTAACTTTCGTACAGCACATTATTTGGTGACGATGGGTTATCGTTGTTATCAACCTTACGGTTCGCCACCTTGTAACCGCACAGCCAAAAGTGAATTTTGTGATTGGCGGTGCGAAGCATACGCGAATTAATTTGTGGTCACATTGATTTGAATGACTCACCATGATAGCATTTTGTCGGTTTTTTCTTGTATCTTTTAATAAAAAAATAAAAGTTTAAATGTAGCAATGAAAAATATTTTTAAATTGAATTGTTATCCGTGGATAGTTATTACTTTTTCCTCATTATTTTTATTCTACAAATATATTCTTCAAGTGTCGCCCAGTGTCATTACACACGAATTAATGCGTCGTTTTCATTTGGACGGTGTTGGCATGGGAAATTTGGCAGCAACCTTTTTTTATTCTTATTTGATCGCGCAATTATTTGTGGGACCACTACTCGATAAATTGGGTTCACGATTTCTGACCGCGTTTGCCATTTTTTTGTGTGCGACAGGGGCAATGTGGTTTGCACATGCCAATACTTTTTTTCAGGCAGCATTTGCGAGATCAATCATTGGTGTTGGTGCGGCATTTGCAACGGTGAGTTATCTCAAAGTAGCGGCAGTGTGGTTTGAGCCAAAGAAATACGCGTTGGTGAGTGGATTGCTTGCAACGGCTGCGATGATTGGTTCGATGTGTGGACAGTTACCATTCGCTTTATTGGTCATTCATTTCGGCTGGCAAGCCAGTTTGTATGGGACAGGATTATTTGGAATCATGCTTGCTGCTTTATTTTATTTTATTGTGCGAGTGAATCCCTCATCCTATTTTTCTGAAAAAGAAATGACGCCATTGCATTTTTCTGACGTGATTTCTGTGGTGAAATCAAAAATAAATTGGTATTTGATGTTTTACAGTGGATTGGCATTTTCACCATTGGCGGTATTTGGTGGATTATGGGGTGATTCATTTTTGCAAACGGCTTACCATGTATCCAAACCTGATGCGGCAATGCTCAGCTCAATGTCATTTTTAGGATTAGCGGTGGGTGCACCATTGATCGGATATATTTCTGATTGTTTATCCAATCGATTTAGCATAATGGTATTTGGATTATTATTATCGATTGTAGCGTTGTTTGTAGCGCTTTATTTTCCTACCGTTTCACGCTGGAGTGAGGGTGTTTCCTTATTTTTATTTGGTTTTGGAACAGGTGCGTTTATGTTGGTTTTTGTTATTGGAAAAGATATTAATCCACCAATGCTCACCGCAACCATCATTGCTTTCATCAATACGGGTGAAGCCATTATTGGCACTTTCACGGAACCTTTATTGGGAAAATTATTAGATATTTTTGGTCACGGAAAAATGCGTGACGGAATTGTTTATTTCACTTCAAAAGATTACCATCTTGCTTTGATTTTATTGCCATTTTATCTCTTGCTTGCCTTGGTATTCTTGCTGCTCTCGAGGAGGGCGATCAAATAATGCGTAACTCAGCACTACTAACCGATTTTTATCAATACACCATGGCGTATGGTTATTGGCAGTTAGGAATGCATCACCAAGAAACGATATTTCATTTATTTTTTCGACGCAATCCATTGCGGGGAGATTATGTTGTTGCAAACGGATTGGAAAATGTTATTCAGTTTCTAAAAACATTTCAAATCACACAAGAAGACATTGATTATTTAGCTTCAATCAATCATATCAATTTTTCTGTTGATTTTCTGAATTATCTTAAAACACTGCGTTTTACGGGAGATATTGACGCAGTGCCAGAAGGTTCGGTGGTATTTGCGAATGAACCTTTACTGCGAATTAAAGCGCCGATTATTTTGTGTCAATTACTAGAAACACCGTTAATTAATATGCTGAATTTTTCATCGGCTGTAGCAACACTGGCATCGCGTATGCGAACCGCGGTGGGTAATGATGTTATTTTTGAATTTGGTTTGCGGCGTGCGCAAGGACCGGATGGTGGTATTACGGCAAGTCGTGCTGCTTATTTAGGTGGATTTGATGCAACATCAAATGTACTTGCTGGACAGTATTTTCACATTCCCGTTGTTGGTACGATGTCACATAGTTGGATTATGGCATTTGAAAATGAAATGATCGCGTTTGAAGAATATGCCCGCATTATGCCCAATAATGTGATTTTATTGGTGGATACGTATGATACAGCGATGGGAATTGAGCATGTGATTGCGGTTGCGAAAAAATTTAAAAAATACGGCGCGAGATTGCAAGGTGTGCGATTGGATTCAGGAGAATTGGCGACGTTAACGCGTTTGGCGCGACAACAACTGAATCACGCTGGATTGGAAGATACTAAAATTTATGTGAGTGGTGATTTATCGGAAGAACGTATTGCTGATTTAAAATGTGTTAATGCACCGATTGATGGTTGGGGTGTTGGCACCAACATTTCAACTTCGTACGATCAGCCCGCATTAGACATGGTTTATAAATTAAGTGCGATTCACAAAAATGGGAAATGGCGCTATAAATTAAAGCGCTCAGATAATCGTATTAAGACCAGCGATCCGGGTATGTTGCAAGTAAAACGCTATTTTCAAGATAAAAAATGGTTGCGTGATATTATCTATCATGAGGGATTTGGTATTACAGAAAAAATAAATTCATTGAAAGAACGCTCCTGCGATTTATTATTACCCATTTTTCGTGATGGAAATTGTGTTTATTCAATACCGACACTTGCCAGCAGTCGTACCTATTGCATGGAGCAAGTCAAACAATTTAATGCTTCCAAAAATACCGGTTATTCTGTTCAACGAGATTCACAATTAGCGGCGATGAAGCAACAATTGATGGATGCTACTCATGATGAATGACTCTGTTGCATTGCTTTTAATTGATTTGCAAAATGATTTTTGCTCTGGTGGTCGATTAGCAGTTGCAGAGGGGGATCGCGTTATTTCAATTGCTAATACAGTAATGCCGCATTTTAAAACCATTATTGCAACCCAAGATTGGCATCCCGACAATCATTTCAGTTTTCAATCATTGTGGCCAGTGCATTGCGTGCAAGATTCTTATGGCGCGCAACTGCATGCTGATTTAACCGTTTCTGCAATAACGAAAATAATAAAAAAGGGCACAGATAAAAACATCGATAGTTATAGTGCTTTTTATGATAATGAACATCGAAAAAGTACTGGTTTAACAGAGTGGTTGCATGAAAAAAATATTTCTACTGTATATGTAATGGGATTAGCAACGGATTACTGTGTAAAATTCTCGTGCCTGGATGCCATTCAGGATGGTTTTACTGTTTATCTCATTACAGATGGTTGTCGCGGTGTGAATGTGAAACAACACGACAGCGACAACGCATTGCGTGAAATGAAAGAGCAGGGTGTGCACTTAATACAATCAACGATGATTTGATATGAACTCAACCGCTATCGCTAAGATTGATCTCAACGCTTTATTGCATAATCTTGCTGAAATTCGTCGAATAATGCCTGCGCAAAAAATTTTAGCGATGATTAAAAGCAATGCCTATGGCCATGGTTTAATCCCTATCGCAAAAACAGTATCAACAGTAGATGCGTTGGGTGTGGCAACATTAGCAGAAGCAATGCAATTACGTGCTGCTGATATTAAAACTGATATTGTGGTGATGCGAGGATTTTCGACATCAGCAGAAATAACGCCTTTTTTAAATGATCCACATTTAATTGCTTGTTTTCACAGTGCTGAGCAATTTGCTTTATTGCAAGCAAAAAAAATTGCTGCCGATCAGTCGCTGCGGATTTGGATGAAAATTGAAACGGGTATGCATCGTTTGGGTATCCCGCCCGACCAAGTTGAATCACTGCATCATCAATTGCAGCAAGCACATTTTATTAAAAAACCGTTTGTGATTTGTTCACATTTAGCGGATGCGGATAACCGTGATCCCACTTTTACGCAATTTCAAATTAATCAATTTAAGCAGTTAACTAAAAAAACAAATGCAGAAAAAAGTTTGTTAAATTCCGCGGGTATTTTAGCGCACAGTCAATCTCATTATGATTGGATTCGGCCGGGATTACTATTGTATGGTGTTTCGCCATTTGAATTAAACGATCCACATAATCAATTATTAGAAAATTTTAAACCGGTGATGACCATAGAATCACGCTTGATCGCCATTAAAAAAGTGCATGCGGGTGAAAAAATAGGTTATTCATGCACATTTACCGCGCCACGTGAAATGAAGACTGGTATTGTTGGCATGGGATATGGTGACAGTTATCCGCGACAAGCAAAAAATGGCACGCCCGTTTTAATTCGCGGCGAACGTTGTCCGATTGTAGGGCGCGTGTCAATGGACATGTTTAGTGTGGATGTGTCCACTCTACCAGATGTTGCGGTGGATGATGTAGTGACACTATGGGGTCGTGATTTATTGGTATCTGAAATCGCACAATGTGTTAACACGGTTCCGCATGAATTATTATGTCATCTGACGGGACGGGTGCAGATGACGTATGACCCCCTCAGCAAACTCCGCTGATTTTTCAACATGTGGCATATGGGCACAATCAGCAATGCACATAAAAGTGCTTTTTTTAAGGATTTTTGAGAGCATTTTTAATTGTTTCGCTGGCATCAACATATCCTCTTCACCAGCAATCACCAATGTGGGTGCTGTGATTTTATGTAGTTCTGCAGAGACATCGTGGTTGATCACGGCATGAAGTTGATTTTTAAATCCAATGAATGATTGCGGATGCGGATTTTGCAAGGTCCATTGAATAAAACCATTCACTTGCGCTGTATTCGCCACAAAATTTTCGCCAAATAAAAAAGGAATGCTGTATTCAGCAAGCAATGCTTCATTGACGTTTTGTAATTTTAATTTTTCGCGCATCGATAAAATCATATTGGCAATTGCATTGGGTTTTGCACGCGAACAGGCAATCACTACTTTATTTATTTTCTCAGGCGCAATGATTGCCATTTGTTGTGCGACGCATCCCCCCATTGAGTGCCCAACCACATGCGCGTGATGAATCGATAATGCATTCATTAATTGCAGCGTATCATTTGCCATCATTTCTGTTGTGTAAGGATAATCGGGAGAATCACTTTGTCCAGCACCGCGATTGTCAAAGGTGGTCACGCGAAAATGTTTTGAGAAAACACGCAGCGTGGATTTCCAGACTTGATGATCAGCCGTTAATCCACCAATTAAAATTAAATCATCACCCTCGCCCTGTTGATGGTAATATATTTTTATATGATTTGTTGTAATAAATGGCATATCATTGCTCTTTTTTTAATTGTGATTCCATATCAATTTGCGCATCCATATTCATATCCATTTGTTGTTGTAATGTCTGTGTGTTAATGGAAGCGGGCGTGGGCAACGCTTTTCCGGGCGCGGGTAAAGCAGGCTTATTTGTATTCGTGGAATTTGCTTCCGCTTTTCCGGGTGCTGGAAGCGCAACGGATGGTGCTGTATTTGCACTCCCACTCCCACTTTTTAACTCCGCCATATAAAAATCTAATAATTGCCGCGTAATTTGAACAGCGCGCTCATTCATTCCTGGAATATGCTCCACCACAACCGCAATAACAATTTGTGGATTCTCAACCGGCGCAAAAACAATAAATAAATGATCATTGAGTGTCGTTACATTTTTATCGCCTGCCTTACTTGCATAAAGTTGCGCGGTTCCTGATTTTCCTGCGACAGTGTAATTAACATTTCGAAAAGTAGAGTAACCCGTACCTTGTGGATTGGTTATCACTGTTTGCATGGCATTGATTACCGTTTGCCATGATTTAGGATCTTTTGCGACAATTGATGATTGAGAAATAGGTTGCATGTTAATGATGGTGCCGTTGGGTTGTTGTAATTTCAGCAGCACTGTTGGTTGAAAACGTAATCCGCGTTCTGCCATTGTT
The DNA here is from genome assembly GCA_001802455.1 of Gammaproteobacteria bacterium RIFCSPHIGHO2_12_FULL_39_24. Taxonomy (GTDB): domain Bacteria; phylum Pseudomonadota; class Gammaproteobacteria; order Coxiellales; family Coxiellaceae; genus 2-02-FULL-42-43. The sequence goes on along the minus strand of MGXZ01000006.1, from coordinate 70,735 downwards.
GCCGTGGCAACCGCTAATTGAATGGGAGTTACTGTTATATAACCTTGCCCAATTCCCACATTCACGGTGTCACCCGTAAACCATTTTTGTCCGATATGTTTTTCTTTCCAATCCGGTGTTGGAACAATTCCTGCGCGTTCACCCGGTAAATTAATTCCTGTTAAACTACCAAATCCAAATTGTGTTAATGCTTGATCAAGTCGATCAATTCCCAACGCATAGGCTAATTGATAAAAAAAAGTATCGCACGACACCATAATGGCTTTACTCACATTCACCCAACCAAATCCTTTGCGAACCCAATTATTAAAAATATGTTTGGTGTTGGGAATTTGATACCAACCGGGATCCATAATGTAATCTTTGGTGGTAATCACACCGTCATTTAAAGCGCCAAATGCAATAAATGGTTTTGCCGTGGAACCCGGCGCATACGTTGCACGCAATGCACGATTAAATAAAGGATGACCCGGTGCGGCCATGATTTGATGATATTGTGCGGTTGTCATGCCACTGACAAACAGATTTGGATCATAATTGGGATTGGTTACTAACGCTAACACTTGTCCGGTTGCTGGTTGAATAGCAACAACAGCACCCGTATTTTTTCCCAGTAATTTTTCAGCATACGTTTGTAATTTACTATCGATGGTTAAATAAATGGTAGCACCGGGTATCGCAGCGGTTGTTTTTAAAACGCGAACAATTTTTCCATTCGCATCGATTTCCGCTTCTTCCGAACCCAAGGTGCCATGCAATAACACTTCATCTTCTTTTTCAACACCCGTTTTTCCCACTTCACTGGATGCAGTGTAATTCGCGGGATTCACATTCGCCAATTCTGCTGCATTGATTCGTCCAACATAACCAACTACGTTACTCAAGGCATTTCCCAGTGGATAATTGCGTAGCATATTCGTTTGCACGCTCACACCAGGGAATTGATATTGATGCACATAAAAACTATCAACTTCATTTTCTGTGAGCGGTTGTTTGAGTGGAACGGATTGGTAGGGATAATATTGTTTTGCGAGGTGATAAAAATTTTGAACATCATTTGGTGTTAATTCTACTATTGTCTGTAATTTTTTAATCGTGTCTTTTAAATCTTTCACACGCGCTGGAATTACCATCAGACTATAAATAGGAATATTTTTCGCAAGCAACACACCATTGCGATCGAAAATTAATCCACGCGTGGGTTGAACAGGAATAACGTTAATGACATTGCGATTGGAAAGAGTTGCATAAAATTTATTTTCGATGACCTGAAGATAAAACAAACGGATTAATAAAATAAAAAAGAAAAGTAAAATACCTATTGCACACAGTAAGCTGCGTCTAAAAAATCGTTTTGATTCGGGATTGTTGTTCATCGATGATAAGGGTGATTAATGATTATGCTCCATGCACGATAAATTTGTTCTGCCAAAAAAATTCGCACCAGAGGATGGGGTAATGTCATTTCTGACAATGACCATATCGCATCTGACTTTTTCAAAAAAGAGTCTGATAACCCTTCCGGTCCACCGATGACAAAACAAATTGATTGCTGATTATCGTGCCATGTTTGCAGGTGTTTTGCGAGTGTTTTTGTACAAAGCGTTTTACCTGTGCGATCCAGCGCAATGCAGTAACCATCATGAGGAGTTTGCGCAGTAATTTTGGATTCTTCTATCGCGATGATTTTTTGAATATCCGCATTTTTACCGCGTTTTTCAGGAGTTATTTCGATGAGTTGTATTTGATAATCGGATGGCATGCGATTGGCGTATTCTGCATATCCTTGGGATACCCACGCGGGCATGTTTTTTCCGACGGAGATAATGATGATTTTCATACTTGAAATTATATCACGCACACAGCAATCTTTTCGCTTCAGCGGTGTATTTTTGTCATTGCGACTCCAATAAAGGTAAAAATAATGATGTATGGGTTGTAATGTAGGACATGATGCGATATACTTTTTTAATATACTACCTTAAAAAAGGAAGGCATTTTGAAATCAATCATTCGATTTTTACAGCCCTCTAAAAAAAGCTATTTTCTGTTTGGACCGCGAGGCACGGGAAAATCAACGTGGGTAAAAAAATTCTATCCCACTGCAGCTGTGTTGGATTTACTGGAGCCTAACCTAGATCGTTTATATAAAGCCGCACCAGAACGCTTATATGATTTTGTCGATGCGCATGACAAAACAACACATACCTTCATCATTGATGAAGTGCAAAAATCACCACCAGTGTTAAGTGTAGTGCATTCCTTAATTGAAAAAAATAAACGATACCAATTTATTTTAACGGGCTCTAGTTCGCGTAAATTAAAAAAAACCGGCGTAGATTTATTGGCGGGTCGTGCACAATTAAAAACATTACATTCTTTTATGCCATCAGAATTGGGTGATCAATTTCAATTACAGCATGCAATGAAATTTGGTTTGTTGCCTTTGGTATTGGATTCAGCCGATCCTACGGGAGATTTGAAAAGTTATATTGCATTATACATGAAAGAAGAAGTGCAATTAGAAGGATTGGTGCGACATATTGATCAATTCGCCCGATTTTTAGAAGCCATGAGTTTTTCGCAGGCATCGGTTGTCAATTACAGTAATATTGCCAGAGAATGTCATGTGAGCAATCCAACGGTTGAAAACTATGTCACGATCTTAGAGGATTTATTATTGGCGTTTTTGCTGCCTGTTTTTACTAAAAAAGCAAAACGTCACTTGATTACGAAGCCAAAATTTTATTATTTTGATGCGGGTGTATACGCATCAATTCGACCTACAGGTCCATTGGATGAACCAGCAGAAATGAATGGACCCATTTTAGAAACGATCGTAGCACAAACGTTCCGCGCTTGGTTAGCCTATTCATCACAAGAAGGAAAATTATTTTTCTGGCGATCTAAATCAGGGCTTGAGGTAGATTTTGTCATTTATGGTGAAATCGGTTTTTATGCTATCGAAGTTAAAAACACCACAAAAATTCGTCCAGCGGATTTGCGTAGCTTGCAAGAATTTCAATTGGATTATCCAACAGCGCAATGTGTTTTTTTATATCGAGGAAAAGAAAAAATAAAACGGGGTTCTGTGTTGTGTTATCCGGTTGAAGCTTTTTTAAAAAAATTAATTCCTGATCAGACATGGCCGACGTAATCATCGAACCAATGGCAAAAGTCTTGTCAAAAAAAGTAGCGGCACTTCACGCAGTTGAATTGGAACAGCATTTTCGATTTTTTATAGTGAAATTGACTATTTAGCTTTTTTCGCGCTCTTTTTGAATGCTTCCGTCACCATCCACAATTTTTCGAGTTGATAGAGATCGCGTTGTGATTGCAGCATGACATGAATAACCAAATCACCTAAATCTATTAACACCCATTCTCCACCGGTTTCACCCTCAACGCCCAGCGGCATGACACCGGCTTCACGAACCGCGGTTACTAGTTTTTTTCCAATAGATTGTACATGACGGGTAGACGTGCCTGTTGCAATGATCATCATGTCCATGCAATCCGATAATGAACGTACATCGAGTTCGACGATGTTGCTGGCTTTATTATCTTCCAGTTGTTTTTTTACAAAACGAATTAACTGCGTGGGTGTCATGTGAAATCCGGTAAAAAGAGCAATCATACCCGATAAATTTCATTTTCCAAAATATATTCCCGTACAGAATCAATCATGCCAGGAATCAACTGTTTTTTTGCCGCAATATCTGCGCGAATATGAGTTGCAGAAATAGCGATAGGATCAATTAATAAATAATGGATGTGATGTTCTCGATTTTCCTTTTTCAAAAAGGTTTTTACCAAAGGTGGAATTGCCATTTCTTTTTTGTGTCGGCTCACAATAATGATATCGCAGAGTGAAATAATATGTTGCCATTCGCGCCACCGATCAAATTGCAAGAAGGCATCCATCCCAACAATAAAATAATAGTGATGATGGGGATTTAATTTTTTTAATAAGAGTAACGTATCAATACTGTAACTGATTTCATGGCGCTGCATTTCAATATCATTCAGCGTAAATTGGGGATGCGATGCGATGGCACGCTTTACCATTTCCATGCGATGCATAGGAGAGGCGATGGGTTTATTGCGATGCGGTGATTGAAAACAAGGAATAAAATCAATATGGTCTAGCTGAAAACGCATGAGCGCTTGTTGCGCAATGTCGAGATGTCCTTGATGAATGGGATCAAATGTGCCACCCAGTATACCGATTTTCATAAACAAAGTTCCAGCAACGCTTGCCAGGTATCACCCGGTTTTCCGCCTTTGATAATTTCATCAACATAAGCCGCTTTTTGCAGTGTTTTTTTATTATTATGTTTTCGTAATTGTTGACAAATGGCCCATAGTATTAATGTGGGCTCTTCTCCCATTTGTTGTAAACGCGAAACAATCCGCACCATTTTTTTTGAATTTTTTTTTGTAATGGCATCTGATAAATCAAAAATAGTAAAACGAGCGTGGTCAGCCAACACGGACATGAGTTGTGTTTTGTTGATTTCAGTGTGTGGAAACAACAGCGATAGTTTCTCAATCATTTGTTGTGCTGCCAACAAATTACCCTCACAACCCGCCGCGATGATGGTTGCCATCTCAATGGATAATATTACCCCTGATTTTTTAGCGCGCTCCATAATCCATTTTGGCAATGCGTTAACATCAATTGGCTGTATCGGCATAAAAATACCGTATTTTTTAATGACGGCAAGCCACATTGATTTTTGTTGGGTGAGTGTTAATTTCTCAGTGGTGATGATCAGTACACGATCAGTAATTGTACCTTCAAGATAATATTGCAAGCAGGCGGTGAGCGTAGCATCAAATTTTGCAGCAGGATTACGAAGATCAATTATTTTTTTATCACCGAATAAACTGGCATTGTAGAGTAATGAAGTGAGTGTGTCGACTTGAAAACCAGAATCAACATAAACCGTCTCTTTTTCAGAAAATCCAATTTGTTTTGCGGCGATAAAAATAGCGTCTCGCGCCTCTTGAACGAGCAGAGGCTCATCACCGCTGATGAGATACAGTTTTTTTAATTCTTTTTGTCCTGATCGCATGATGAACTGCTTCTTTTGTATTGGTTGAAATAAGCCAATAATAAATTAATGATACCATGTTTCGTGTTAATTCCCGCTTCATGAAATCATTCGAATCAGCGGTGTAAATTTGATTTGCATTCAGCGTTAACGATTGTGTTGTTGAGAAAGTTTGCGAAATAATCGTTTTGTGCGTGAGATTATCTTCAATGGTTGCTGTTGCTGTCTGTATAAAATTCATCGTCGTGGGTAAGCTAGCGTTAACCACATCAGGACGACTATACGAAAAAACATCATCAGAAATAACCAGTGAGAAACGCGCATCTGATTCTTTTTTCGCAAGATGAAGTTGATTTGATTCTAATAACGAACGCAATTGAGTAGACACCACATTAAAAGGCTTGTCACTGTTAAAATACAAGTTATTCAATTCAGGTGAAAACGATTGTGCGTTGCGCAAATGAAATGAGCAGCTTGAGAGCAAAAAGCCAATGAATAATATAATGAGAGTAAAAATAGATTTCATGGTTACACAACAATATTAATTAAACGATTAGGAATAATGACAATGCGTTGAATTTTTTTATTTTGAATAATAGATCGCACATTTTCTAATAACAACGCATTGGATTTTAAGGTGTCTTCATTATCATTCGGTGTTGCAGTTATTTTACCGCGCAATTTACCATTCACTTGAATGATCATTTCATAGTGGCTGGATTGTAGCAAAGCGACATTCGCATGAGGCCACGTTGCCTCCATAATATTTTTTCCAAAATGTAATTCTTGCCAAAGACGATCAGTAATGTGTGGCACAATCGGTGCGAGCATGCGAAGCAAAATGGAAAAACCCGAATGCAAGAATTGTAAATTCATCTCGGAATCAGGTTGAATGGTTTGCAACAAATTCAGTAATTTCATACTGGCCGAAACAACTGTATTGAATTGCTGACGTTCCATATCTTGATCGGCTTGTTGTAAAATGTGATGCATTTCACGTAATGCTGTTTGCAATTTCGCATCAACAAAGTGTGAATCAGAAACATCTGTACGTTTTGCAATGCCGGGCTGACATTGCGCTGCGAACTTCCACAATTTTTTTAAAAATCGATAAGATCCTTCAACGCCTGCATCAGACCATTCCAGCGATAATTCAGGTGGTGCTGCAAATAGCATGAATAAGCGCGCGGTATCAGCACCGTATTTTTCAACAAACGATTCGAGTGCAACCACATTGCCTTTTGATTTTGACATTTTGGCGCCGTCTTTTAATACCATACCTTGCGTTAATAATTTTTTAAATGGCTCATTTGAATTTACTATTTTTAAATCACGCAGTACTTTATGCATAAAACGCGCGTACAACAAATGCAGCACAGCATGTTCGACACCACCAACATATTGATCGACCGGTGTCCAATAATTTGCACGTTCATCTAGCATTTTTTTATCTTGGTTGTAAGAGCAGTAACGCATGTAGTACCACGATGATTCCATAAAGGTATCCATCGTATCTGTTTCGCGTTTTGCATTTTTGCCGCAAGTAGGGCAGGTGGTTTGGTAAAATGTTTTGCAAGATGTCAATGGTGAACCCGCGCCTGTTGGAATTAAATTTTCTGGTAAGATTACGGGTAAATCATTTTCGTTGACGGGTACGTCACCACACTGATCACAGTGGATCATTGGAATGGGTGTGCCCCAATAGCGTTGACGTGAAATTCCCCAATCGCGTAACCGATAGTTTACGCGGATTTTCCCGATCTTTTTATTGACGAGATAATTTTGAATGGTTGTTACTGCAGCTAACCCATCTAAATTATCAAAATCACCTGAATTCAATAACACACCATAATCCGTATAAGCGGCTTTATTAAAATCCCATGATTCAGGTGCTTTTATTACTGGCTGAATGTCGAGATGATATTTTTTTGCAAATGCATGATCGCGTTCGTCGTGCGCTGGCACAGCCATCACTGCACCGGAACCATAATCCATTAATACAAAATTCGTCACCCAAATGGGAATGGGTTTTTGTGTGATCGGATGAATGGCAAATAATCCTGTTTCCATGCCGCGTTTTTCTTGAGTAGCAATGTCTGCTTCAGACACACCTGATTTTTTATTTTGCGCCAAAAAAGATTGTAATTCAGGATTTTTTTCTGCGGCCCATTGTGTAAGTGGATGTTCAATGGAGATACCCAAATACGTTACGCCAAATAAAGTATCTGCACGAGTAGTGTAAATGGTTAAAGGTGAACTTAAATTGACTACAGCAAAATCAATTTCAACCCCTTCCGATTTTCCAATCCAGTTGCGCTGCATTTGCGTGACGGGTTGTGGCCATCCGGTTAATTGGTCCAAAGCAGTTAATAATTCTTCTGCATAATTCGTGATTTTTAAAAACCATTGTGAAATTTCGCGACGTTCAATGGGTGCGCCTGATCGCCACCCTTTGCCATCAATCACTTGTTCATTCGCTAAAACAGTTTGATCCACTGGATCCCAATTCACGAGTGATTTTTTCTTGTAAGCCAGTCCTTTTTTGAATAATTGAATAAATAACCATTGCTCCCAACGATAATATTCCCTGTCACACGTTGCTATTTCGCGGCTCCAATCAATTGCGAATCCCATTTTTTTCAATTGTCCGCGCATTTTGGTAATATTATTTCGCGTCCATTCGCTCGGCGCTAATTTGCGTTGAATGGCTGCATTTTCAGCAGGTAAACCAAACGCATCCCAACCCATCGGCTGCAAAACATTTTTGCCATTCATGCGTTGGTAACGTGCAATCACATCGCCAATTGTATAATTACGCGTGTGACCCATATGCAATTCACCGCTGGGATAAGGCAGCATGGATAAGCAATAAAATTTTTCGCGAGTACTACCTTCTTTCGCTAAAAAAGCATCTGATCGTTCCCACTCAGATTGCGCTACTGTCTCAATTTCAATGGGGTTATAGTCGGTATGCATAGTTAAGTTATCAGTTATCAGTTATCAATGTGTGAGTGTGAGTAATCTCGGTTGTTCTGTCAAATGGAATATGTGCCGAGAGAATGTTATAATTTTGGGCTTACGATAGGATATTACTATGTTTATCAAAGGCGCTTCGGGCGTGGGATCACACCCCAAATTACATACCTATCAAGAAGGATATGTACTACCTGTTTTAACCGCAGAAGAATTGACGTTTGGTGCGCGACACAAAGGATTGCTACGTCAAATTCGTGACTTAGCAGAAATGCCTTCCGACGATTACGATCGTACGTATGGCGATTTAATTCATCACTTTATGGAATTTGTGCAGGTGTTACCGCATAAAACAAATGGTATTTTGGGTAGTTTACTGAATTATAGTTTGGCGCGCGCAGTGGCTGTTTTTCAGCGTTATTGTCAATTACGAAAAAATCAAACAACGCCGCTAATCAAATTTGCCGTGTTTTCTGCAGCATTGTTAAAAGACGTGGGTCGCGTGATCAGCAACCAACGCATTGTCATGGTGGATGAAGAGGGTGAGTACATCGATGATTGGAACCCATTTTCGGGGTCTTTATTGCGACAAAGTAAATTTTATAAAATGTATCCCATCGCTGCTTTTTATCTCAGAATCGAATCAGAAGTGACGCCTTTATTGGCGCGACAATTATTAACGCGCGATGCGTTTTTATGGTTATCGAGTGATTTAATTTTATTTGCAGATTGGCTGAGCGCGTTGCTCAGCCAGGAAGAAATTGGCTCAAAGGAAATTACGTGGATTTTAGGCATTATTAAACGCGATGATATTCTAGCTATTTTGAATTCACTAGAAGGTGCTGCAGTAGAAATGCATGAGCCCGCTGCAACCAAAGATGCAGAAGCATTTTATCAATGGCTCAAAAGTGAAATTGAAAATGGAAAAATCGACGTTAATAAAGAGGATGCCAGTGTGCATGTTGTTAGAGAGGGAGTGTTAATTGAGAAAAATATATTTAAACAATTTCTCGATAAATCGAAAATTCCTGCGAGTATCGCACAACTAATGCAACAGTTTATCGCATTAATGGGCATTGCAAAAAAAAGTGGTGCCGATTTTGTTCACGCTCGATTTATGTCACATAGTGAAGCAACCAGTTACACTACTTTTGTAGGGGTTGGACAAAAAGGACGTGCGGCACATGAAGGAATGGTGGTGGATGCGGATAAAGTATTTTTGAAAAAAGATATTCCGGATAATTCATCGCTGAAATCAAGCAAATCAATGACAGCAAGTTATCATCAGAGCCCGACGAGCGCGTCGGAAAATGTAATAGATAACAAAATGGATCCGATGCGGTTTTAAAGCCATTTCATCAACGGCGTTTCCCCCTCCATCGGTTGCACGGCTTGTGTTAATACGACGCGTCGATCAATAGGTGCGCTTTGTATTATTTTTCCGAAAGGAGAAATAAACGCAGTAATGCCAGTATTGGTACTGAGTAATTGATATCGTCCTGTTTCCAACGAGCGCATTTGCGCCATTTGTAAATGCTGCGCTAACGCAATGGATCGGCCAAACCAACTGTCATCTGATAATGTTAATAACAACTCACTTTTTTTTGCTGACTGCAATACTTCAAACGGAAACGCAATTTCATAACAAATAAAAGGGGCTACACGAATATTATTTATTTTAAGATCAGGTTGTTTTTCTGGCCCACTCGAAAAACCGGACATCGGAATTTTAAAATAATGCATCGCGCGCGAAAAAATAGTTTGCAGTGGAATATATTCACCAAAGGGCACTAATTTTCGTTTGCGATACTCTCCTTGGTTTTCTCCAATTAATAATAATCCATTGTAATACTGATTGGTTTTTTTATTTAAAATGGGTACGCCAAAAATAATATTACTGTGATTTTTTTTCGCGAGCGCATTCAATTGTTGAATAAACCATGTCGCCTCTTGTGCATACACTGGAAAAGCACCTTCAGGCCAAACAATTAATTGACTGGAAAAATGCTCGAACGTGAGATGCTTATAAACAGTAATATTTTGCATAAAATAGGATGCATTCCATTTAAGTGTTTGCGGAATATTACCTTGAATTAAACTGGCTGTGATTGGATTGCCAATGGGTTTTGTCCAAGCATGACCTTTGAGTAACCATCCGCTGCCAATGAATGCAAAAATACAACTCAGAGAGATTAATTGTGTGATGCGTTGTTGTCGCGTGCACACCAACACAATGGCGCCACTCATCACAGTGGTCAGTAATGATAATCCATACACACCAATAATGGGCGCAAAACCAGAAAGAGGTGTGGTGAGTTGTGTATAACCTAACAGAAGCCAAGGAAAACCAGTCAATAAAAAACTGCGTAACAATTCAAAAATAACCCACAATATAGGAAAAACCAGTAAACCATTTTTTATATCGGAGCAGCGTGAAAAAAAATACCGAAAAACAAGCCCAAAAATCGCGAAATAAGAGCCCATTCCTATCACAAAAAACGAAGTAATCAATGCGGCTAATAATGCGGTTGCATTACCAAATTGATGAATGCTGATATAAATCCACGACGCACCGGTTCCAAAAAATCCAACGCCAAATAACCAACCCAACCAAAATGCTTTTTTAGCGGAAGATTTTAACCAGCAATATAATAAAACAGCAGGAATAATAAATGCGACAGCATAAATTTGAAAAGGCGCAAACGCCAATGTTAATAGCGCGCCAGAAAGAAGAGAAAGCAGCGCTTTACTTTTTTCTCCCACCCCCACTCCCACTTATTTTTTTTTAAATTGAAGTTGTTGAATGCCACGTCGTGTTGCTTTAATGACTACTGCCTCAAATCCGGGCAGTTGAACGGATTCATTTCGCTTAGGGAGATGTCCAAATTGTTGCACAACATAGCCACCAATCGTATCACAATCAGCGTCACTCAAATTCGTTTTAAAATAATGATTGAATTCACGAATAGATGTGAGTGCGTTAACCGCATAACTATTTTTTTCAATTTCTTTTATGGAAGATTCTTTTTCGTCAATATCATATTCGTCATTAATATCGCCCACGATTTCCTCTAACACATCTTCAATCGTCACCAGTCCTGCGACACTACCGTATTCATCAACCACGATCGCCATATGATTTCGATTCGCACGAAATTCTTTTAATAGCACATCCAGTGGCTTGCTTTCTGGAATAAATGTGGCAGGTCGAATCAATGTGCGAATAGTGGGACGCACCGCGTTTATTTTTTCAGCAAAAGGCAATAAATCTTTTGCCAACAAAATTCCCAGCACTTTATCGCGATTATCTTCTATCACTGGAAAACGTGAATGTTGCGATTGAATAATCATGGGTAAAATTTCTATGGGTTGCGCATCGGCTTCAACCACAACCATTTGCGGACGAGGAATCATGACATCGCGTACTTTTTTATCGGATACCGCTAACACACCTTCAATCATCTGTAGCGCATCGCGATCAATTAATTCGCGATGATGCGCATCGCGCAAAATTTCAATAAGTTGTGCTTGGCTATGCGGTTCACGTGATAAAAAATGGCTTAATTTTTCGAACCAGTTGTGTTGTTCTGTATCTGACATATTATTTTTTTCCCACTCACACTGTTTTATACGGATTCTCAAACCCCAATTTATCTAGTATCGTTATTTCCAATGCTTCCATTATATTAGCATCATTTTCTTCAATATGATCATAACCCAATAAATGTAACACACCATGCACTGTTAAATGTGCCCACTGTAATTCTCGCTCTACTAATTCTGCGCAAATCGCTAGATCACCGAGTGTTTCCGAATCAATGCCCGGTATTGCTTGATATGGAAAAGACAATACATTGGTCGCACCGATTTTATGACGATAAGTTTTATTTAATGCAGCGCTCGTTTTTTTATCGATAATAGCAATGCCAATTTCACGACAATTTTTAGGTATTTTTTCAGGAATAGTTTTGGTAACTTGATCAACCCATGTTTGAAATTTTTTTTGTGATGGAGGTTTTTTTAGGGTGAGTTTTTTTAGTAAAATTACTTTAATCATTTATTCACACTTACACTATGCGCGTGCTTCTGAAGGTTGTTCATAAGCTTCAATTATTTGTTGTACTAGTGCATGTCGAACAACATCAACGGAAGAAAAAAAAGTAAATTGAATACCATCAATTTTGCGAAGCAAGGCAATGGCATGACGAAGACCAGACAGTGACGGTTTCGGTAAATCGACTTGCGTGATATCACCGGTGATAACCGCTTTTGATCCAAAACCAATGCGCGTTAAAAACATTTTCATTTGATCGCGCGTGGAGTTTTGACCTTCATCTAAAATAATAAATGAATCATTTAGCGTGCGTCCGCGCATAAATGCCAATGGCGCAATTTCAATAACACCTTGTGAGATTAATTTTGCAACCGTGGTGATACCCATCGTTTCATACAATGCGTCATACAATGGTTTTAAATAAGGATCAATTTTTTGTGCTAAATCGCCCGGCAAAAACCCCAGGCTTTCACCTGCTTCGACAGCGGGTCGCACCAACACAATGCGTGATACCTCATCGGCCTCTAATGCAGCAACAGCACAAGCCACAGCCAAAAATGTTTTACCGGTTCCTGAAGGACCCACACCAAAACAAATATCATTTTTGCGAATTGCATTGACTAAGTGACATTGATTTAATGTGCGCGGTTCCATAGTCATGGTTTTTAAACGCAGTGTTGCATCAGCAAATTTTTGTTTTGCATCTTCTGCGCGCACATCATGTGTTGCTTCAATGGCTTTTAATTTTAATTGCAGTTGTTGACGACCAATGGACGAAACTTGTTTTGTTTCTTCGTAAAGTGACAGTAGCATGTCGCATGCTTTATCGACAGACGTTGGTTTTCCAATTACATCAAAATTATTACCACGATTAATAATTTCAACACCCAAATGTCTTTCAATCAGGTGTAAATTTTCATCGAGTTGTCCGGATAAGATGGCTAAACGTGAGTTGTCTGCTGGAATGAGTTCAATGTGTTTTATCGAATCTGTTTTTTTCAATGATAATTTCCTTATACTTCAGTGTAAGTTAATCAAACTGTCTCTTGCTTACCCGACAAAAAATTCCGATTGGCTCCTGCTATTCTCACCGAAATAATTTCTCCAATCAAGTTTGGCTCATACTGACCTGATACTGTTTTGAAATTCACCATGCGATTGCATTCCGTGCGACCTGCCATTTCATTTGGACTTTTTGTAGCAGAATGCGCTACTAAAATTTTTTGATCAGTTCCAATTAGACAGCGACTCATTTCTGCCGTGTGTTGATCGATGCGATTTTGTAAAATCGCCAAACGTTCTTTTTTTACTGCTATTGGAGTTTCATCGAGTAATGATGCTGCGGGTGTGCCGGGTCGCCTGCTGTAAATAAAACTAAATGAAAAATCAAATCCAATTTCTGCAACTAAATTCATTGTGTCTTCAAAATCTTTTTCTGTTTCACCCGGAAATCCAATAATAAAATCAGATGAAATGGAAATACTCGGACGCACTTTTCGCAGCGCACGAATTTTTGATTTATATTCTAATACTGTGTAATTTCGTTTCATCGCTGCTAAAATGCGATCCGATCCACTTTGCACCGGTAAATGTAGATGATTGACCAATTTGGGTTCATCTGCAAACACATCAATTAAGTTTTGTGAAAAAGCAGCAGGGTGTGACGTGGTAAAACGAATTCGTTTGACACCATCAATGGCAGCCACATAACGAATTAATAATGCTAAATCAGCAATCGTGCCATCATGCATGATACCGCGATAATCATTGACATTTTGTCCGAGCAAATTAATTTCACGCACACCTTGCTCGGTGAGTTTGACAATTTCAGTGATAACAGAATCAAATGGGCGACTGATCTCTGTACCACGCGTGTAAGGCACAACACAAAAGCTACAGTATTTGTTACAACCTTCCATAATAGAAACAAATGCAGTGGAACCATTGGCTTTAGGTTCTGGCAAATAATCAAATTTTTCAATTTCAGGAAAACGAATATCAACCGCTGTTTTTCGGGTTTTTATGGCACTGTCGATGAGTTCGGGTAAGCGGTGTAATGTTTGCGGACCAAATACCACATCAACATAAGGTGCACGCTTTGCAATCGCCTCACCTTCTTGACTGGCAACGCAACCACCAACACCAATAATCAAATGCGGTTTGCGCTCTTTGATTTCACGCACACGACCCAAGTCGGAAAATACTTTTTCTTGCGCTTTTTCACGCACGGAACAGGTATTAAATAAAATAATATCCGCTTCAGTCGGATCGTCCGTTTCAGTCACACCATAGGCATCATGTAATACGTCACGCATTTTTTGTGAATCGTATTCATTCATCTGACAACCATGCGTTTTAATGTAAACTTTTTGCAATGTGTGTTGTGTCATCATTTTTTTTGTGTGATTATTTTGGCACGAATTCTACCACGAGGAATTGAATCATGCACGCTGCCTTCACACAAGACAATAAAAAGTTAATTTCTATTTTTCCAACAACGACCGACCAATTGCCACAATGGATTGCGATGCAATCAAAGCAGGTGCAACAGTGGATATCATCATCACTATTTTCAGCAGAATCAGGCGCGTTTTGTTTGATTCCCAACATCGATGGAACATTACAAAGTGTTTTAGTGGGTGTTCAACATGCCGATGATTATCTTGCCTTTGGCGCGCTTCCTGCGAAATTACCGCAAGGAAATTATCAAATTGAAGACAACGGTGTTTTGAAAACAGCACAACAGAGACAAAGAGCAGCGTTGGGTTGGGGTTTGGGTTTTTATCAATTTTCAAAATACAAAGCAGAACAACCCCGTGTTGCAAAATTATTTTTACCGAAATCAATTGATGAAAAAGCATTAACCATTTGTCTTGATGCAATTTATTTGTCACGCGATTTAATTAACACACCCGCAGAAGACATGGGTCCTGACCAATTAGAAAATGCAGTAAAAACCATTTCAAAAAAATTCTCAGCAAAAATAAATGTAATCAAGGGTGATAAATTAATTGTTGAAAATTATCCGGCAATTCATGCGGTGGGTCGTGCGAGTGTGCGCGAACCGCGCGTGATTGATTTGCGGTGGAGCAGTAAAAACACTAAAAAAAATGCACCAAAAATTACCTTGGTGGGAAAGGGCGTGTGTTTTGATAGCGGTGGATTAGATTTAAAAACAGCCTCTGGCATGTTGCTGATGAAAAAAGATATGTCAGGGGCTGCAATGATGTTATCGCTCGCACAGTTAATTATGTCATCGGAATTACCCGTACAATTGCGATTACTCATTGGTGCAGTAGAAAATTCTGTCTCAGGAAATAGTTATCGTCCAGGCGATATTATTAAAACGCGTTCTGGAAAAACGGTTGAAATCACCAATACCGATGCAGAAGGGCGTGTGGTGTTGTGTGATTTATTAACGGAAGCGTGCAGTGATAATCCAGAAATCGTTATTGATTTTGCAACATTAACGGGTGCTGCACGTGTAGCGCTCGGTGAAGATTTATCTGCATTGTATGCGCAACCACAATCATTTGCGGATGATCTATTAAAAGCATCGCGTGATGTGCATGATCCGATTTGGCAAATGCCGCTGGCACAAAGTTATCGTGAAAAATTAAAAAGTGAAATCGCTGACCTGGTAAATGCGGTAGATTCTCCGTATGGTGGATCAATCACCGCAGCCCTATTTTTACAGTCTTTTGTGACACCTGAAATAAAATGGGCGCATGTAGATGTGGCTGCATGGAATTTCAAAGCCAAGCCGGGCAGGCCGCAGGGTGGCGAAGTGTTTGCAGTGAGAACGATGTTTGCGTATTTGAAGAATAGATATCAGTAAACTGATAACTATTATTGCATTCTCTATTCAGATCTGAAAAGATTATGCATCATTTTTTGGATACGGATAAATAGGGAAATCAACATGTCGTCATTTAATTCTTTGCGTCCCGTTTACATTGTTGATGGTGCACGCACCCCGTTTCTTAAAGCAAAAATAGAACGTGGTTTGTTTTCAGCGAGTGATTTAGCGGTAAATGTTGGTCGAACCTTATTAGCGCGACAATCATTTTCAGCAACAGACATTGATGAAGTGATATTGGGTTGCATGATGCCCAGTGAAGATGAAGCGAATATTGCGCGCGTGGTTGCATTACGTTTGGGTTGTGGAAATCATGTGCCTGCATGGACCGTGCAGCGCAATTGCGCATCGGGTTTGCAATCATTGGATTGCGCTGTCAAAGATATTGCAACGGGGCGTGCGAATTTAGTGTTAGCGGGTGGCACCGAAGCGATGAGTCGCGCACCACTTTTATTTAAACCCAGTATGGTCAATTGGTTGGGTCGTTTTAATTCAGCAAAATCATTTGGACAAAAAACAAAAACGCTGATGCAATTTCGTATCGGATTTTTAACGCCGATTATTGCATTATTACGCGGATTGTCGGATCCACTCTGTGGTATGAACATGGGTCAAACCGCCGAATTATTAGCTTATCAATTTGGAATTACGCGTGCAGACATGGATGAATTTGCTGCAGACAGTCAATTGAAAGCATCATTGGCGCAAGAACGACATCATCTTGCTGAAATTGCAACGATATATGATTCACGTGGAAAATTTTACCATTTTGATGAAGGGGTTCGTAAAGACACCACACCTGAAAAACTCGGCAAATTAAAACCCGTTTTTGATAAACCGTATGGCATGGTGACCGCTGGAAATAGTTCGCAAGTCACCGATGGTGCAGCATTATTAATTTTGGCAAGTGAAGAGGCGATTGCAAAATATCGTTTACCTGTACTTGGAAAAATTGTTGATACGCAATGGGCTGCATTAGAACCGCAAGAAATGGGATTAGGCCCTGTTTATTCTTCTGCGCAATTGTTGCAAAAAAATAAATTAAATTTATCGGATATTGATTATTGGGAAATTAACGAAGCATTTGCAGCACAAGTGATTGCCTGTGTCAAAGCATTGGCGTCTGAAAAATTTTGTCGCGAAAAATTAAATTTATCCAATGCGCTTGGTTTAATCGATAAATCAAAATTAAATGTCGATGGTGGTGCCATTGCAGTAGGTCATCCGGTTGGTGCATCCGGTGCGCGCATTGCATTACATGTACTCAATACATTAAAACGTGAGAAAGCAAAACGTGGCATCGCAACGTTGTGTATTGGCGGCGGACAAGGTGGCGCAATACTATTGGAGGTAGTGTGAAAGACTCTATATCTATGAAAAAACAATTTAATAATTTCAAATTACATACCGACACAAACAACATTCTCTGGCTCGCCGTTGATCGTGCAAATGTGTCTGTCAATTCATTAAGTCGTGATGTGTTTGATGAATTAAATATTATTTTAGATGATATTGCCGTTTGTAAATTAGCCGGCGTTGTGATTTTATCTGGTAAAAAGAAGGGTTTTATCGCTGGCGCAGATATTTCGCAATTCACACACCTTAAAACAAAAAAAGAGGCTTTCGAATTAATTCGTCAAGCACAATTGGTGTTAGATAAATTAGCAGCACTGCCAATGCCAACACTGGCAATGATTAAAGGATTTTGCCTGGGTGGTGGATTAGAATTAGCGTTGGCTTGTCGTTATCGTGTTGCAGCAGATACGGATGATACCAAAATTGGTTTGCCAGAAATTAAATTGGGCATTCATCCGGGGTGGGGTGGAACGGTTCGTTTGCCCAATTTAATTGGCGTGATTGAATCGATGAAAATGATTTTGCCGGGCGCTGCTTATCATGCAAAAAAATGCGCGAAATTAGGCATTGTGGATTGCGCAGTGCCAGAACGCATGTTAGAACGCGCTGCAAGATCAATCATTCTGGCGCAACCCAAACCACATTCACCTCATTTTCTTGCGAAAATCTGCGCTATTTCTTTTATTCGTCCCTTACTGGGAAAATTATTTTATAAAAATTTGAGCGCTAAAAAAGTGAATAAAAAACATTATCCAGCGCCTTTTGCTGTTGTTCGCAATTGGATTAAAGAAGGCGCAAAAGGAAATGCGATGGTGAATGAAGCCAATTCCATTGCAGAATTGATGATTACTGAAACCGCACGCAATTTGGTTCGCATTTTCTTTTTGCAAGAAAAAATGAAGGGTATAGCAAAACAAATACCATTCAAAGCAAAGTGGGTGCATGTGATTGGCGCAGGAATTATGGGTGGTGATATTGCTGCGTGGTGTGCATTACAAGGATTTAAGGTAACGTTGCAAGATCAATCTCCTGAAAAAATAGCGCCCGCCATTCAGCGTGCTTATCAATTATTTGATGGTAAATTAAAAGTGCCGCGCTTGATTCAAGCAGCAATGGATCGCCTTCAAGCGGATCAGGAAGGGAGTGGACTTGCGCGTGCTGACGTGATCATTGAAGCGGTATTTGAAAATTTATCGGTAAAACAAGCTATTTTTACCAATGCAGAATCCAAAGCAAAACCCAATGCGATTTTAGCAACTAACACATCCAGCATTCCATTAGAAGAAATTGCAACAGCACTTCGCAATCCGAATCGTTTGGTGGGTATTCACTTTTTTAATCCAGTCGATAAAATGCCATTGGTTGAAATTGTTTTTGGTGAACACACAGCAGATGAAACGGCATTTCAGGCGGCTGCCTTCGTTGGTCAAATTAGTCGGTTGCCATTACCAGTTGCCAGTCGACCTGGATTTTTGGTGAATCGCGTTTTGATGCCCTATTTGATGGAAGCCATGACGATGCTCGAAGAAGGCATTCCAGCTGCTGTCATCGATCAAGCAGCAGTACGATTTGGCATGCCAATGGGTCCCATCACGTTGGCAGATAAAGTTGGGTTAGATATTTGTTTGTCTGTGGCGCAAAATTTATCGCAATATTTTGATGTAACCATGCCTGAGCGTCTTCGAACAATGGTGAGCGCCGGTCATTTGGGTGTAAAATCGGGCGAGGGATTTTATCGTTACCATAAAGGTAAGCCAATCAACGTTAAGAAAGTGGATCCGACTTCGATCCCTTCGGATATTTCTGATAGAATGATTTTTCGTATGCTGAATGAAGCGGTTGCTTGTTTATCGGAAAAAGTGGTGGCTGATTCAGATTTATTAGATGCGGGCATGATTTTTGGCACGGGATTTGCACCGTTTTTGGGTGGCCCAATTCAATATGCTCGGACACGCGGCATCAAAACCGTTGTTGCACGATTAGATGAGTTTGCCAAACGTTTTGGTGATCGTTTTAAACCGCATCAAGCTGGGTGGCAAAAATTGCTTTCTGATAATCTGCATTTGGATTAAAAAAGGGATCTACCAGAAGAGGGAACTTATGAGTTACTATCCAGAGCGTGCGCTTGGTTTTTCAAATTTAACAAAAATAGCATTTCGTTTTTATCTGGTGACCCTAAAACAAGCGGCACCCTTTATTTTTTTAATCGTTTTAGTAAAGCAATTCTGCGCTGCTTTCGAGGTAGTGTATAAAACGGGTTTGCCTAACGTTATTACCAATACAGTTACGGTAGCAATTATTATTTTTCTTTTATCGGCGATCATATTGTCAGCGCATCGTGCGTTTTCAGAAACAGTAGGTTCGTTTCTAAAAATTTTTGTCGATACAGTAAAAAATACGCCACGTATTTTTATAACAACTGTTTTTTTTATCGTAGGGTGCATTGGATTTTATGGTTTGATTGAGTTAGCGCATAAAGGACTTCATCAATTATTCCCTGCGCCATCTGCGATTCACGGCGTTATGCTTTTTATATTAACGATTATCAGCTTGGTTTATGTGTTTATGTTTATTTTGAGCGTGCCATTGGTTGTTATTCAACAATGCGGGATTTTTAAATCTTTTCTTCGAAGCGCTCTTTTATCTGAAAAAAATATAACGGGCGTTATAGTTTTATTTTTTTTTAGTCTTTTGCTTATTTCATTTATTTCAAAAGGACTGGTACTTCGTGAATATTTTGTACCTATTTATTATTTAGATGTGGTGTATGATTTTGTGGTTTTGTGTATTGGAATTCCACTATTGACGAATATCTTGTTATTGGTGCTGCATGATTCAGAGCTGAACTTACGCAAATGTTGATGACGTAAGTTCAGATCATCAGGATTATTCTTCAGAGTTTGCTTGAGTATTGTCAGCGTGAATGCCATCCAATTCTTGAAGTGATACCACAGCAACCAATGGTTTGCCACGACGAGTCAACACAACGCGTTGATTGCCATAAGCAGCTTTGTTGATCATTTCAGAAAAATTTTCTCTTGCTTCGACAGTAGACATCTTCAACATGATTAACCTCATTAAAATGTAACGCTAATACTGCGTTTTTTAAGTGAAAACTCCTGTCTCCAAAATACAAATCCGTAATGTGCAACAACTGTACAATAAAGCTTTTATGAAAGCAAGTGTCTAAAGAGAAATAAAGTGGATTTTGTTAGTGTTGTGTTATATATCAATGTGTTAGATAATATATATAACGCAATAGATTGATTTTAAAGTATTTATTATTATTTACTTCCCATGCCTGATTTCTTTTAATTCCTCTCCCTCCGTAGTGGTAGCATCAGAAGTTTTTCCTTTTAACACACTTGCACGCCCAGACACATTTTCCTTACCCTTCGCCACGATAGCCGACATCCTATGTCCTGCCGTCCTAGACGACTTAGTCAGATCAACCTTCTTCAACCATTTCTCAAATTTTTCTTCTATTTCTGGTGTCATATCCTGGATCTTTTCTCGCCACTCCTTAAATACTGTCTTGGCAGTTTCCGTAAATGATTTCCCTTCATCCTTGCTTCTTTTGTAGATAAGCGCTGTTGCAGCTGCAGCTCCAACCGTTAGAGCAACAGCACTTGCCGCCACAAGAGCAAGCAACGCTTGTGGTGCAGCAAGCAAAATGGTAGTCAGTGCAGCAACCGCTGCTACAATTTTTTTATTTTTTTCAACAAAATCCCACGCGCGGCAGACAACACTATGAAAAAAGGCTGACTTCTTTATCGGTTTTTTCATAATATCGAGTTTTTGGGTTTGATCATCTATGTCAATAATTTCTGCTGATTTCTTACTATAGGATTCAGGGTCTATGGTGTAAGTAATCGATTTAGAAAGGGGTAATTCTTTTTTTATTAACGTGTTGTCTTTTTTATCGCACTCTGTTTTTAACAAAGCAATAGATGGGTTTGTTAATTCACTAAAATGCCGTGAATAATTCCGTAGCGATGACTCAAGTTCTTTTATATTTTTGTCAGCATCTTTGATTGTATTTGAAAGCGAGTCAATTTTTGCTTGATTCTCTTTTTTTTCTTGACTTCCTTCTTCAAAATTAGCAGCTCTAACGCTGAGTGCGCCATGATCACGCAATGCTGCTTTTTTTTGGTCTATCAATGCTTCATACATATCCCAAAGATCTTGAAATTGTGCATGACAATGCGCTGCTAGATATTTTGCCAACCCAAGGTTATCTTTAACTTCTTTGTTAGCTATATTAGCCATACACAACCCCTTTCAAGAACTGATTGATTCACTTCATTATAGGACAGAAATCAAATACAACAAAAATCTAATTAATTCATAGTGTTAAATAACAAACTATCTTTATTGAATAAGATAAGATTAGCATAGTATCCTTAAACAAATCTTAACTATTTATTCTTCTAAATACTCAAGCTTGTTGGGAATATTTTTCCATTTTTCAGCATCAAGTGGGGCAGGCTTCATGGCGGTAATCATCGGCCATTTTTTTGATAAGCGTTTATTGAGGTCTAAAAATTC
Organism: Gammaproteobacteria bacterium RIFCSPHIGHO2_12_FULL_39_24; assembly: GCA_001802455.1. Classification (GTDB taxonomy): domain Bacteria; phylum Pseudomonadota; class Gammaproteobacteria; order Coxiellales; family Coxiellaceae; genus 2-02-FULL-42-43. Next base: position 48,888 of record MGXZ01000006.1, on the reverse strand, counting down.
CTTTTTATCTTCAGGTAAATCATCTTCAGCAACAATGGCATCAATAGGGCATTCTGGCACACACAAATTACAATCAATGCATTCATCTGGATCAATGACCAACATATTCGCGCCTTCGCGAAAACAGTCGACTGGGCAAACTTCCACGCAGTCCGTATATTTACATTTAATACAGTTATCCAAGACAACGAATGTCATATTTTAATTCCTTAAAATAACGAATTATATTACACTGGCCGCCAATTTCAATTTGTTTGGAGAAATACATGACCGCAATCGATGAAATTAAAAAAATCATTTCAGAAAACAAAGTGGTGTTATTTATGAAAGGCACGGCTGATTTTCCACAGTGCGGATTTTCAGGGAAAGTGGTGCAGATTTTAAAAGCCTGCCATGTTGATTTTAACGATGTGAATGTATTGGCTGATCCGGATATTCGTCAAGGTATTAAAGAGTATGCGAATTGGCCCACGATTCCGCAACTGTATATTCGCGGTGAATTTATCGGCGGATGCGATATTGTGAGTGATTTGTATGAAAGCGGTGAACTGCAGAAGCTGTTTACACAGTAGCTCACGCGGAAGCGTGAGCGCCAATCATTTCCAAATATCGCTTTGCCCCGTACATTCCATCGGTACATCTCGCATTTTATAAATACGCTGATATTTTTCAAATTCTGCTTGTTGCGCAGCTGATTTTTCATGAGTTGCGTCAAACTTCGCCATTTTTTTATCAATCTCACTGACAAAATGTTTATCTATCTTGACCATTTGATACAATACCGTGCGTTTATAATATATGGCATTCTATCATGACATCCTTACAACTCAACCATTTTACCTTTCAGGAATTATTGACTGTTGAGGGTCTTTCTAAACTGGATAACGCTTTTTTAAAAACACTTGAAAAAACAGATTTAAATTTATCAGAACAATTGCAGCAATATCGTCATGGGCAATTATCGAATACGCAAATCAGTGAACTCGTTATTGCTTGCGCGCCGATTTTAGAAAAATTTATCGCAACATTATTTAACATTGAAGCTGAAGTGGATGCATCGCGAGACAGTGTACGTGCTTATGATACCTTATTTGAGTCTCTCAAAAAAAATGAAAAAATTTTTCATCCGATCAAAAAGAAAAATTATACTAATTTAGTTCCCATTGAGCCCGTTGAAAATGATCCTTACGCGCGTTTTGAAGGACCAAAAGAAACTCGACGTGAACGCGATGGATTTACATTAACAGATGCGCGTATGAGTTTAGCTGAAGTGTTGGATGAAATTCATTACTGTGTGTATTGCCATAAAAACGAGGGGGATTTTTGCTCAAAAGGTTTTCCGGTTAAAAAAAATAATCCAGAAATGGGATTAAAAATAAATCCGGCCGGCGATATTTTAACGGGTTGTCCTCTAGAAGAAAAAATTTCTGAAATGCATGTGGTGAAAAAATCAGGTCATGGCATTGGCGCGCTTGCGATTATCACGATTGATAATCCGATGTGTGCGGTCACGGGTCATCGTATTTGTAATGATTGTATGAAAGCGTGTATTTATCAAAAACAAGATCCCGTGAATATTCCTGAAATTGAAACACGTGTGTTAACCGATGTGTTGAATTTACCGTGGGGTGTGGAGATTTATGATTTATTGATTCGCTGGAATCCATTACGTCAAACGCAATACACACCAAAACCCTATAATAATAGCAAGATTGCAGTGATGGGAATGGGACCCGCGGGATTTACATTGGCACACCATTTATTAATGGAAGGTTGCGCGGTGGTGGGTTTTGATGGATTAAAAATAGAGCCACTACCAGAAAATTTAATTTCAAATCCCATTTATGATTTTAATTCGATTATAGAATCACTTGATGACCGCATCATAGCAGGATTTGGCGGTGTTGCTGAATATGGTATTACCGTTCGCTGGGATAAAAATTTTCTCAAATTAATTTATATTAGTTTAATGCGTCGACAACATTTTCAATTATTTGGTAATGTGCGATTTGGCGGCACAATAACGGTGGAAAATGCATGGGAATTGGGATTTGATCATGTTGCCATTACCGTTGGCGCAGGATTACCGCGTGAATTAAACATTCCCAATAGTTTGGCGCCCGGCATGCGTCAAGCGAATGATTTTTTAATGGCGTTGCAATTAACGGGTTCGGCAAAAAAATCCAGTATTACGAATTTACAAGTGCAATTACCATCCATTATTGTCGGTGGTGGATTAACGGGTATTGATACGGCAACCGAAGTACAAGCGTATTACATCACGCAAGTAGAGAAAATACATCAGCGTTATCATATTTTAAAATCATACTCAGGTGAAGAAACGCTGCGAGCGCAATTTGATACACATTCATTACTTATTCTTGATGAATTTTTATTGCATGCTGACAAAATAATTGCTGAGCGCGAGCGTGCGAAAAAAGAAAATCGCAAACCGCAATTAAATAAATTAATTCGTGAGTGGGGTGGTGTGACGGTTGCATATCGCAAAAGTATTCAAGAATCACCGGCGTATCAGCGCAATCACGAAGAAGTGATTAAAGCATTAGAAGAAGGAATTTATTACGCAGAAGGGTTGGAACCCGCGAGTGTTGTGTTAGATGAGTATGGCGCAACAAATGCATTAGTGTGTCGTTGGCGCATTCAAGATGAATCAGGTCACTGGATTTATTCAACCGAAGAACAAATGCTGCCTGCAAAATCATTATTTATTGCAACCGGCGCAAAACCGAATATTGCGTACGAATTTGAACATCGCGGAACATTTGTGCGAAATAACGATGCGTATCAAAGTTATGATCTGTCGAATCAAGAAACACCTAACACGGGACATGTTAAAATAGATAACTGTGGTATTTTTACGAGTTACCATCAAGATTACCATCGTGTGAGCTTTTTAGGCGATACGCATTCAATATTTCATGGCAGTGTGGTGAAAGCGATTGCCTCTGCGAAACGCGGTTATCCGAAAATTATGGAAGTGCTAAAAAGTGGGAGTGGGAGTGACTACGCATCATTTTCACATAATATAAAATTACAATTGAGTGCCACAGTAATGTCAGTTGTGCGTCATACCAACAATATTATTGAATTAATCGTTCATGCACCACTCGCTGCAAAACAATTTCAACCCGGACAATTTTATCGACTTCAAAATTATGAAACGACCGCAGAAATAATCGATGACACAAAATTACAAACTGAGGCAATTTCAGCGCTTGGTATTTTTAATGCTGAAAAATCGGATCAGTTGTCATTTATGATCTATGAATCAGGTAGCAGCACAAAATTAATATCACGATTAACAGCAGGGGAATCTATTGCATTGATGGGACCGACTGGTGCTAAAACTGTTGTTCCTACAGAAAAACAATCTATTTTAATTGTCGGCAATGTAATGGCATTAATTTATTTATTGTCAGTGGGGTCCGCATTAAAAGCAGCGGGACACACCATTTATTTTATTGCGAATCTTAAATCAAGCGAACATATCGCAATGGATCGTATTAAACAAATTTCAGACCATATTTCTTTTTGCGATACAAGCAATAAAATCATTGATGAAATGCAAAAAATAAATTTAAAAGAAATTAAAACGATTTCCGTGATTGGTTCATCATCCATTTTAAAAACAATTCAACATGCACGCAGCACTACATTATGTGAATTAATTAATCCGGAAACAAAATTCACCGCATCTGTTTATGGCTCAATGCAATGCATGTTAAAAGGTGTTTGCGCGCAGTGTTTGCAGTGGCAAATTGATCCTGTAACGGGCAAGCGTACCAAAGCGGTGTATGCCTGTTCGTGGCAACATCAACCGATGGAACTGGTTGATATCAATAATATCGATGAGCGATTAGGGCAAAATAGAACACAGGAAATTTTGACAAATTTGTGGGTTCAGTATTTGTTAGAAAATGGTAATGGTGTTTGAAGTGAACCATGAATGTGAGTTTAACACCCACCAGCGTAATTTCTTTGTGTTGCAGTCGGTTGTCGTTTTATCGCAAACTGCTATACTTTTTTGCAATAACACACTACACAGCAAATCGGAGATAATATGAACGAACATTGTGAAAGTTGCCATATCGGCATGCCATTATTATCGGATCATGACATTGTTGACAAATTAAAATCATTATCTCATTGGACGCACGACGCTAAAAAAAAATTAATTGAAAAAACATTTGATTTTAAGGGATATTATCAAGTCATGGCGTTTGTTAATGCAGTGGCTTGGATTGCGCATCAAGAAAAACACCATCCCGATATGACAGTCAGTTATAGCAAAGTAGTGGTGCAATACACAACGCATGAAGCGGGCGGGGTCACAAAAAATGATATTATTTGTGCAAAATTAATTGAGGCACTTATATAGAGTATAGAGTGCAAAATAATGCTTGTGTTGCCCTCAAAAACCCAATAAGATTGATTATTGGGTTTTATAAATCAGTCCAAATTTTCCGATCATAAAAACAATCTTTTGGTAGCAGTATGCTTAATAAAAACTATACACCTATACCCGTTTTCGACACATTATCCGAAACAGTCGCTCTTTGTAAATTAATTTATGACGCTGATAATCCGCGCCAACAAATAAAAAAATATCTCGAGCGGTGTTTTACGCAATCAAAAATAAATTTACCTTTATTCGCAGTGAAGGATTTTGAAATCGCACTGAAATTTTTATTCAGTTATCGTGGTAGCGAAGCCACGTTTGGTGCTTATCGCCGTGACATCGAACGACTAATTCAGTGGTCTTGGTTTGTAAAAGAAGAATCAATTTTAAGATTAAAACGCGAAGACATTGAAAGCTTTATTGAATTCTGCATAAAACCGCCGAAAAAATGGATTGGATTAAAAGTGGTTGCGCGATTTAAAGTTAAAGATGGATTAAAAATCTCAAATAGTGAATGGCGTCCTTTCGAAGCATCGCTTAATAAAAAAGAATTTAAAGATGGAAATCTACCAACAAAAGATGACTATGCATTTTCTCAAAAAGCATTAAGGGCACTGTTTGCAATTTTAAGCAGCTTTTATAATTACTGTTTGCAAGAAGAAATGATAAACGCCAATCCTGTTGCGCTAATTCGTCAGAAAAGTAAATTTCTAATGCAAGAATCATCAACACCTGTTATTAGACGATTATCTGACAAACAATGGCAAACTGTATTGAGCATGGCAAAAGAAAAGGCAAAAAATGATGTGAAATATGAACGTACTGTTTTTATTTTATCGTGTTTATATGGCATGTATTTGCGTGTTTCAGAATTGACAGCAAGTAATCGTTGGACTCCAATGATGGGTAATTTTTTTAAAGATGCAGAAAATAATTGGTGGTTTAAAACGGTTGGAAAAGGAAATAAAGCGCGCCAGATTGCCGTAAGCAATGAAATGTTAAAAGCATTGAAGCATTATCGTACTGAATATTTGAAATTATCACCCTACCCTTTAATTGATGAAAAAACACCACTGATTGGACATACAACCAACATAAATAAACCCATGACCGATGAACGCGTGATCAGACGTTTGATTCAAACATGTTTTGATGACGCAGCATTTGAGTTAAGTAAAAATAATCCTGAAGAAGCACAGAACTTATATTCAGCAACAGTGCATTGGCTGCGTCATACCGGCATTTCAGATGATGTTAAAACAAGACCACGTGAACATGTACGTGATGATGCAGGTCATAGCTCTGGTGCAATTACCGATAAATATATTGACGTTGAATTAACAGAAAGAGCAAGATCAGCAAAAAATAAATTAATAGAAACGAGATTAAAATTTAAAAAGTAAAAATATATGGTGAAAATACGGTATTTCAATTTCATATAAAAGTGATTTAATTGTTAACCAGCATCGTTATCACGATAAAGGCGGCAGCTACAATTGGGATTGGTTATTTACACCGACAGGTAAACAGATAAAACTTTACAAAAAAGAAGATGATTGATTAAAATTCCCGTGGGCAGGATATTTTATATTGAGTTCTAATTTATGAATCATAAACGCAAAAAACCACGAACAATAAGTCGTGGCTCAAAACATTACCCGATGGGTTCACGAAAAGGTGAAGCGCCATCGTATTGGAATATTATTTTTCATTCGAGGCTAAAACGCAGAAAAAATAAGGCGAATTGTCATAAGGTGACTGCAGGTTCTGCTGATGCTGATGGGCTGATCTGGGAATTGGGAAATAGTTTTATATGAATGCCACTGTGATGCCCGCAATAAACCCAAACACATGTCCTTCCCATGAAACGCGCTTATCTTCTGATGGGAACAAATTAGAAAGCATGCCACTAAAATAAAATAAACAGGTCACGCCAATAATGACGGACAACACGGTGGGTTTATGATAAATGCCAATTAAAATAAAACCCAAATATCCCATGATTAAGCTGCTGGCGCCAACATGAACGCCGTTGCGCCCGAGAGCCCACGTTAATATTCCAGATAATAAAATAATTAAAATGGATGTGTGCCAAAAAACCATTTCACCTTGCAATAAAATAAAATTAGAGAAAATAAACAGTGGTACTGCATTGAAAATCAAATGGGTAAAATTTCCGTGCAAAAAAGGCGAGAATGGGATGCCAATCCAACCCAACGGTTTTCGTGGCCAAATACCCAATACGTTTAATCGATATCCCATCATCGCATTGATTATTTGCACGCCCACTAAAATTCCGATAAAACCTACTGTAATCGGCAAATGCGCAACCAGTTGATTCGACGCGTTGGTGAGTGCCTCCAAAAATGAATCCATCCGTATCTCCCTTTGAAATGCCAGTAATGTCGATTACAAGCGTCATATGGTTAACATTTTTACCGTTTTGAGCACTTCTTTTACGTGCCCCACCGGGGACACATCACGCCACTCGTCTCGCAAAATTCCATTTTTATCGATTAGAAAAGTGCTACGTTCAATGCCTGTGTATTTTTTTCCAAACAAACTTTTTTCTTTTAACACATTAAATAATTTGCAGATCGATTCATCTCCATCGCTGATTAATGGAAAATTTAATTCATGCGCATCAATAAATTTGCAATGTGATTGAATGTTGTCACGAGAAACACCAATAATCTCCGTATTTTCAGATTGGAACGCGTGGTAGTGATCACGAAATGCTTTTGATTCGATGGTGCATCCTGGCGTACTATCTTTTGGGTAAAAATAAATAACCCAATTTTTTCCACGCAAAGATTTTGAATCAAAAACACCATCCGTTGTTTTTCCCGTAAAGGCTGGAATCAAAGAACCTATTTTAACTGCTGAAATCATTTTCCTCCCCCGGGGGAATTTTTTATTTTTTCCAAGCAAACTGCGCAATAAAACTTACCACAATTAATTTAATCAGCTCAATCAATAAAAATGGTTTTACACCAAATTGATACGCTTGTTGTGACCCCGTTAATGCGCTGAGATGCAAAAATCCGAAACAAAAAATCATCATCGTAGCTAATGATGCGACGATAAATGTGGTAAAAATATTACGAGCCAATCCCCTTTCCATCAAGAATCCCGCTAAAAATGTGCTGGGTAAAAAACCAAATAAATAACCACCAGAAGGTCCAATTAAAATTGGTAAACCCGATAATCCGCCTGCAAAAACTGGTAAGCCAATCAATCCTTCAAACAAATATAGCGCAATTGCAGCCGCCGCACGCTTAGATCCCAATGTGATACCCATAAAAACAACCGCGGCACTTTGCAACGTAACGGGAACCGGCCACCACAAATGCATTGCCACTTGAGAAACAATAGCTAAAAAAATACTGGCCAAAACAATCAACAGTACATTCTGTGCAATTGAGCGATTAAATAAAACAACCGAACGATATTTTGTTTGCGCTAACATGAATGATTACTCCAAGCAATTTAAGATACGCTTCATTCTAAACAAATTAACTGAAATCTCAAAATTTATTTGGTATCTTGTTTTATATGACTGAAGAGTGCATCCATCATGCAGCCGCGAAAACAGTGGAGTCGAGTAAACATCGAGCAACAGGGTAAATCAACATGACAAATAAATTGCGACTATTAACGTTTTTTACGTGTGTTTCTTGCATTTTTGTAACGACCACTTTTGCCTATTCAACAATCATTACAGTAAATAGTTTTTCTAAAATTCAAAAATTGATTCAGAAAAATAAAAAACCACATCATTTGTTGTTAGCACTCGACGATGATGACACATTAACCATGATGCCCTGCCCTTCAGAAAAACCAACACGCTGTCAGTATGTTGGCGGACCTTCTTGGTTTTCTTGGCAAGCTGCGTTGCCCGCCAATAATCCGGATCGCATTTGGAAAACTTTTCCACAATTGCTCGGTATCGCTAACTTGCTTTACAGTAGCACTAACATGCTGTTAGCAGATCCCCTGATTCCGGAAACATTAAAAACAGCCGATAAACTCGGTGTTACGACGATGATTGTTACTGATCGTGGTTATCGAATGGTAGAAGCAACCGAATCGGAATTTAATCATGATCGCATTTTAAATTTAATTCAAAAAGGTGCAATCGAAACACCAATGCATCATATTAGTTTCCCCGGATTCTATTTTCCAGCGCAATGGGATAAGAAAGCAGTGCGGCATATTGCTTATGTCCATGGAACATTATATGTTGCAGGACAAAATAAAGGTGAAATGATTAAGCAATTTTTGGAAAAAACAAATGAGACGCATCGCATTCAACAAATTATTTTCGTGGATGACACGCTTAACAATGTGGTTGATGTTGCTAATATTTATAAAAATGATCCACGCGTGAATGCGATTTGTATTCACTTCACGCGATTAGCGAAAATAAAACAAGCTTTTTTTAAGGGAAAATACGCAAAACAATATCAAGCGATGGCTAACAAACAATGGTATGCCATTCGCGATGCGTTACATAAAAATTTATTAGGATCCGCATATTGAGCGATACATCGTTTAACAATCGTCGTACCTTTGCGATTATCTCGCATCCTGACGCAGGGAAAACCACCATGACAGAACAACTGCTGTTGTTTGGTGGCGCCATTCAGATGGCAGGGACCATTAAAGGGAAAAAATCCACGCGTTATGCAACATCGGATTGGATGGAGTTAGAAAAACAACGTGGCATTTCAGTGACTACCTCTGTGATGCAATTTATTTATCAAAATCACGTCGTCAACTTGCTGGATACGCCGGGTCATGCAGATTTTACAGAAGACACGTATCGCACATTAACCGCGGTGGATTCTGCGTTGATGTTAATTGATGCCGCAAAGGGGGTTGAACCTCGCACCATTAAATTAATGGATGTGTGTCGTATGCGCCATACGCCGATCATGACATTTATTAATAAAATGGATCGTGAAACACGTGATCCAATGGAGTTACTCGATGATATTGAATGCACTTTAAAAATTCGTTGCGCGCCAATTACATGGCCTATTGGTTGTGGAAAATTATTCAAAGGCATTTATCATTTACGAGAAAACAAAATTATTGTCTATCAGAAATCGAGCGTTGGTGCGGGAGAAATATTCATTCATGGATTAGATAACCCCGAATTTGATGCATTGGTTGGTGCGCAAGAAGCCAAACAATTTCGCGATGAAATTGACTTGGTCAAAGGTGCGAGCCATGAATTTAATCATGAGGCATATTTAAAAGGTGAGCTATCCCCTGTTTTTTTTGGCTCTGCAATTAATACGTTTGGTGTACGCGAATTATTAAATGATTTTGTGCAATACGCCCCTGCCCCACAATCACGCGAAACCCATGCGCGTGTTGTAAATGCGTATGAAGAAAAATTTTCCGGATTTGTTTTTAAAATTCAAGCTAACATGGATCCCGCGCACCGTGATCGCATTGCATTTTTGCGCGTTGTGTCGGGCGAATACAAACCCAGTATTAAATTATTTCAAGTCAGAATAAATAAAACAGTACAAATTAATCAAGCGCTCACGTTTATGGCAGGCAGTCGCGAACATACCGACATTGCCGTTGCCGGAGATATTATTGGCTTGCATAATCACGGCACGATTCAAATCGGCGATACGTTCACGCAAGGTGAAAATTTGCAATTTTTGGGTATTCCTAATTTCGCACCCGAATTATTTCGCTTGGTTATTTTGAAAGACCCACTGAAACAAAAAGCCTTGTTAAAAGGCTTGTTGCAACTATCTGAAGAAGGCGCCACACAAATTTTTCGTCCGATTCATAATAACGACATTATTTTAGGTGCGGTGGGTGTGTTGCAATTTGATGTGGTTGCGTATCGTTTACAAGACGAATACAACGTGCAATGTCAATATGAAAATACCGATGCGATTACTGCGCGTTGGATTAGCGGCAAAGACAAAAACAAATTAGACGCATTCAAGCAAGAATGTGCTCGTTATTTGGCATTAGATAATGCGGGATTATTAACTTATTTAGCAGTGTCACGTGTCAATTTAGAATTAACAATGGAGCGTTGGCCTGATATTGAATTTCACGATACACGCGAACATGCACATTCACGGTGATTTTTTTTCTTCCGCTTTCACCAGCATTTCTAATTGACGACTGATACGTTGAAAAGGCGATTGCAGATACGCCAGCGCTGCTGCAAACACAACACTCATCCAAACCAATCCCAAAAAATTTTCTGCGATTGTTAAAAATAATACGATCGGTTTATGCGGAACAATCACTGAAATACCCAAACCGGTAATCGTACTAAATGAATAAAACAGCAAATCACCAAAAACATCACTACTTAAACGCGTAAAAGCATCGTTATAAGTAAAATACACCATGGTATATAACCCTGCAAATATAAACATAATTAACAAATATCCGAGAAAAAACGCTATCACGGGTTTTGCCATCACATCCAAATAATATGAGAGCTTTTCAAAAACCAACAAATTGCGCGTCAATATAATATGGATCACAATGGCTGTCAGTAATCCCACACTAAAACCCAGTGTGAAATGAAAAAATTCGAATGCAGTAGAATCATGAATGAGACGAAAGTAGAGTCGAACAAATAAATACACCATTAACACAACATAAATTAAAGCTGTCAGCAGAATATGCAAAAAATGGGTGCTGCTTCGATCTCGTTTGATACTCAAAAAAAACTGATAACCGGCTGGAATCGCAACACCCAAGCTATACAGAATGGAGAGTTTATCGGTATCGGTCAAATGAAATATAAGCTCTCGAAATGAAACAACCCACGTCAGTAATGCAATTAAATCACCCGCTAAAATTCCTATTAAAATAGAATGAAAATGATGTGGGCCACATAAAGTAGAAAAACCATATAATAACGAGATGATCAAAATCGTGGTAATTAATGTTGTAAAATGTAAAGTAATATCATGACAAACAGCATACGCAATTGGATAATTGCACAATATAATAATGATGCTCACCATCGTTGCTTTTAATAGCCACGTTGATCGTTCAAACATACTGATTCACTCCCTTGATATCATGTAGATTATGTCACAACACTATCTGGTAATGTTACATTTAATTCCAAAATTGCGTTATTGTCTTTACGATGCAGTTCAACATTCACTTGATCAATATTCGCATTCGTATACTTTGCGACGACCTTCAAAATTTCTTGACGCAACATCGGTAAATAATCAGGAGAATTTTTTTGCGATTTTTCCTGTGCAATAATAATATGTAAACGATTTCTAGCGATTTCTGCGGATTTGTTTTTGCGGAAATAATTCATGAGATTAAGAATACTCATGCAGTTACCCCCTGTTTACTGCGTAGCAATCGTTTGAAAAAACCTTTTTTCGCCGGTTCTGGATTACCTAAAAATTTTGACACGATAGCGCGATATGCTTTACCTGCATCACTCTTTTGATCGAGAATCACGGGCTCACCCGAGTTTGATGCGTTCAAAACAGTGCTGGATTCGGGTATCACGCCCAACAAGGGAATACCCAATAATTCTTGCACGTTTTCGACGCTCATCATTTCTCCGCTATTGGCGCGTTTTTTAGTGTGGCGTGTCACGATTAAAAATTCTTCGAGCGACTCGCCCAATTCTGCTTTTTGTGTTTTGCTCGATAAAATCCCTAAAATGCGATCAGAATCTCGAACAGAAGAAACTTCTGGATTCGCAACCACAATCGCTATATCCGCAAAATACATTGCCATGATCGCGCCCTTTTCAATTCCGGCTGGTGAATCACAAATAATGTAATCAAACGTTTCAGATAAAGTGGTTAATATTTTTTTCACCGCCTCTTTTTCAAGCGCGTCTTTGTCGCGCGTTTGTGATGCTGCTAACACATATAAATTTTGAATTTTTTTATCGCGAATTAAAGCTTGATGTACAGTAGCATCACCGTGAATCACATTCACAATGTCATAAACAACGCGACGCTCACAACCCATAATCAAGTCCAGATTGCGCAGACCGATATCAAAATCGATCACAACCGTTTTGAATCCAGCCAATGCCAATCCGGTTGCAAATGATGCGCTGGTAGTTGTTTTACCGACACCACCCTTGCCTGATGTTACTACCATTATTTTTGCCACGATGTTACCACCCTCAAGGTTAATCACACTACTTCAATCATTAATTTATTATTTTCAAAATAAATTTGCACCATATTTTGTGCGTGTTGACTCATATCCATTTTTTCATTTAGCAAATAATGTCCAGCCACTGAAACCAATTCTGCTTCCAACTGCTTGCAAAAAATACGCGCATCTGTGTCACCCTTCGCGCCGGCAAGCGCGCGGCCGCGCAGCGGCGCATAAATATGGATATTGCCATCCGCAATCACTTCTGCACCAGCATTCACCGGCGCCATCATAATTAAATCACCGTCTTTTGCATAAATTTGCGTTCCTGCCCGAACGGGTTTGGTGATTATTTTTGTTTTCACTTTTTCAGGTTCTTTGGCTTTTGTTTTATTATTCATCGGCGATACTTTTTTCACCGTATCCGCAATCAGAGGTAATTCATCTTGCATTGTTGATTTTTTTAATCCGCGTGCAGCCACCGGTTGTATTTGATATTGTTTTAACAACTGGCAAATTTGTTTGACATCCAATTGCCCTGCGTTTTCTATCGCAGAAAAATCAATAATCATTGGCGCGTGGTTAAAATACTGCGGTGCTTTTAATATTGTCGTTTCTAGTTGGTTTTGCAACAAATCCATTTCGTGGCGCAATAAACGCAGAACGGTGATAGGCAAAAAATCTGCTTTCAACTGAAAGCAATCCGTTTTGGTTTGTCTAGACATAGTGATGAAATCCAGTTTTCAATAAACTCACGTGAGAATAGCATTAAGTGAAATAGGGCTCAAGAATGGGGATAGCTCGGGATGAACGCCAGACAATAACACGCGTCCTAATCCAACGGTACAAACAATGATAGCGGGTTGTTGATTGAGTTGATATCGCGCTAACACACGCGCTTGATTTGTATTTTCAAAATAACAACCGCCATTACAATAAACACGATGAACATCGTTATTTTCAAAAATAATTTCTACTATACGAGCACCCCTTTCGGAGTGATAAGAAAATTCATCCGCTGCAAAAACAGGGCCAATTGCATTACCTTCAAAAAAATTTAATTCGCCCGGCAAGATTAATTCGAGCGGCAACCCTTTTGCAAAAATGGTTTTTCGACAAGCATAATATGCGCCAGCACAAATGCCGAAATAAGATCCGCCCTGCTCTTCTACGAATTTTTTAATGTTTTGATTGCCTAACGCGCCCAGTTTTTTATAAAAGGGTAAACTTCTGCCGCCAGGCATAATTAATAAATTCGTTTTACTCATCCACGTTTTTTTCTGTAGCTCTGCGCTTGATATTAATTCAATCGTTTGATTAGGTAACCACTGCGTTAATGCTTTTACGCAATCGTCAGAAGCGCCGTCATCATTATAAATTAATATAAGCATGAATCTCTCGTAACAACTGCTGTGTGAAATTGACGTAGTGTTCTGAGCGATTGTGGGAGAAAGCGTTTTGCAACTGTTGACTTGCTGCAGTCAGTGTTGGCACATCACAATACAGCAACGCACCCAATAATTTATGATTCGCATCACGCAATTTTTCCCAATTTTTTTCTAGCAGGGCGTGTTGAATATGTTTTTGATCATCGTGAATATGTTCACGCAGTAACTCATTCATTGTTTTTTGCATCACATCACTCGATTTCAATAAATAACGATTTAATAGCTGAATTGCTGTAGATTGTAGCAGTGGTTTTTGATAAATCGCATTAATACCTGATTCATCGCATCGCACTTGCGTATCTTTCTCTTTATGCGCCGTCAACGCAACAATGGGTGTGACACCATTTTCAATTTCACGAATTTTTTTTGCCAACCTAAATCCATCACAATCAGGCAACCCCACATCCAATAAAATTAAATCGTATTTTGTAGTGAGTAACGACAGCGCTGTTTTTGCATCGTTTGCAATGGTTACTACACAACCCATGTCTGTTAATAATAATTTTGTGACGGTTGCTGTCATCTCATGATCTTCGATTAACAGAATCGCAGGATGATCAAAAGTGGTTTTCTGGGAAAAAATAGATTCTGGGCTAGCATCGATCGCATCGACCATCATCATGGGAATAATACAACTAACAATAGTTCCGCCACTCTTATTGTTGAAAACCTGGATTTTTCCATTCAACTCTTTGACTAATTTTTTCGTCACGGTTAAACCCAAACCGGTACCTTCATAAACACCATTAGATGATGGTGATAAGCGATGAAAACGAACAAAAATAGCATCTTGTTTGTCAGGTGGAATGCCGATGCCTGTATCGACAACATCAAAACGCACCCTCATTGGTTGATCATTTATTTTTTCAGGTGACACCATCAGCTGTACACTTCCCTGCGCAGTAAATTTAATGGCATTGGTTATTAACTCCAACAGTATTCGAAATAAGCGTTTTGCATCGGTGGAAAAAAATCGCGGCACATTTTTATTGTATTCATACGACAATATTAAATTTTTAACGATAGCTTTGGGTTTTAACAAATCCATTATTTTTTTAATTTGTTTTTCTAGATCAACCGTCTCGAAAACAACAGAATCATGCCCCGTGGTTATTTTAATCATCTCTAGGATTTCATTTTGAAAATCCAATAAAGCGGATGTCGCTTGAATTAAATTATCCGCATATTCTTTTACTGTGGCATTACTCGCTTCTTTTTGAATTAACTGTGCAAAACCAACAATGCCCGACAAAGGCGTGCGAATATCGTGTCGCATGTTTTCCAAAAATTCCGTTTTCGCGCGATTCGCTGCTTCGGCTTGTTTTTTAGCAAGCTGCAATGATGCTGACAATTTTTTTCGATGCGCAATATCCAATGAAATGTGAATAATGGCATCATGAGCAAATTGATTTATTTTTTGCTGATAATGTTCATGCAATATTTTTTCATCGCGCTGTGTTGTTAAAAAATAAGAAGCAAAAATAAATTGATCCACTGCGCTTAATAAAATAACCAATTCCTGTTCTTTTAAAAAATCACTCAGCGTTATTTTTTTATGCGCAGGGTTAGAGGAAAAATGGTTTCTTTTTTCCGCCACTCTTTTTTTTAAACTTGAAAAATAAGCCACTTGATGTTTGAGTTCAAGTGGTGATTTTGACGTTTGCGTATCGCGCAACAAATAAATCACAGCACGAACTTGACAACACGTTTCGTTTGGATGCGGATCAAACAAGTGATCCGATTTATCTTGATAAAATGCTTTCTGACTTTGTATCAATGTAGTTAGGATAAAATCAAGATGCGTTAATAACGCAATAATTTGCCGATCATTCTGCAACCATGCGTTTGACAGGTAAGGCAATAAATCTTCCCGCATTTGCATTGCATGTTTTATCCTGGAATTGTTTTTGCCGGAGTGCTGAAGCAGCTTGTATCGCATGATATACCCGTTTCTGACTCTGCACCAGTTGGTTTTCTGGGTGTGACGTTACCAGAAGGTGCAATAAATAAAGCTGACGATTGAGGTGTTCTGGTGGTTGGAGTTAATAATGGGGAAGTTTCATCACTATTTGCGGTATTTACTGTGGCGGTTGTTTTATTTGGTAATTGCCATAAGTTAGATTTAGTATGATCAATATAAAGTTGCAGAATACTCGTGAGAAAAATTTCAATTGAAGAAGTGATTGACCAAGCTGGCGATTCAAAAATATATCCTATCGCCGCACCAATCAGGTATGGAAGCCACACTAGCAGTAGTTGTTTGGCATGTTCTTTCGCTTCCGCATGACGTTCATTTTCTAATATTGTTATGAGCTCATTATTATTTCCATTATTTCCAGCATTATTTTGAATCCATGATTTTTTTCTTCGATCATAAAAGCGAAGTGATTCATACATGATGTAAGCAGCAATAAAAAATCCAGTCAAAAATAAAATCAAGGTAATTAGCCGTGCAATAATGGGATCACCCAAGCAAGCAAAACGTAACATCCACACTCCATTTCTAATTATGGAAGGCGCGTGACGTTTTATTTGATCTGTGAAACGTAGTAATCGACTAATACTTTTTTCCAACGCAGGAAGATGGTTACCACAAGTATAATCAACAATCGTGTAACCGGTCAGTGACAATTGAATCGCAGGAAAAACACCTGAGAACACCACTAAAAGGTTTGTGAACATTGTCAATGCAACCGGAAAATGGCGAGAAGATTCACTCATTGCGGTTAATATAGTGGTTGGCACATGTTCCGCACGTGTTATCAATCGACGAACTTCATTAAACCGCCTTACCATGCTTTGCGCAGAGGTAATATTGGCTGGAAATAATGACTGCTCTTTAGAAATAACAGAATCACTATACACACTGTTACGCGAGATATCTTTGAGCAACTCATTCAATTCTTCCCCTATTTTTTTTAACTCAGTGTTTTCCGTAATATTCCCACAAGCGATGACACGCCAAATTCGCGCAATGGTACTTCGTTTTTGATAAATTTCTTCGATAGTAGCATTTGTTTTGGAACTATCAAAAATACCCATTGTTTTTAATAAATCAGGAATGTGGATTGATAGTTCTTGAATATTTGGTTCTTGAATATTGCCATCATGATCAGGAGACATTTTTTACTGCAGCCTATTTGTGAAAGAGAAACTTTGATTATCAACATAATAATGCGCTAATATTAACCCAATCTGAAATCAGGTAAAACTTTGTGATGAATCAAGATAACAGCTACGAAAATCGTTTGAAAAACAAGGTGGCACAGCTCAAGTGGCACAAGCTCCATCTAGATCCTTTTTTACTTCTCAGTTTGATTTTGTTAGCAGCGGTCGGACTGTTTATTTTGTACAGTGCAAGTAACGCTAATTCCGGTGTTGTAGAAAAACAAGCTTATCGTTTGATACTGTCATTCGGACTCATGTATCTCTTTGCGCAGATATCACCCCATCGTTATCGACAATGGGCACCATGGTTATTTGGTATTAGTTTTGTGTTGCTTTTGGCTGTGCTGGCAGTTGGAAAAGTAGATTTAGGCGCAAAACGCTGGTTATCATTGGGATTTTTTCGTTTTCAACCATCTGAGCTGATGACATTGGCAATGCCTATTATGTTAGCCTGGTTTCTATCCGAAAAAACATTACCTCCCAATGGACGATCCATTATCATTTCAAGTGCGCTCATTATAGCGCCTGCTTTATTAATTGCGAAACAACCGGATTTAGGAACCGCAATCATTGTTGCGTTTTCTGGAATTTTTGTTTTATTGCTAGCGGGCATGCGCTGGAAAATTATTGGCGTGATTACCGGATTGCTGGTTTTACTATCGCCGCTGATTTGGCATTTTATGCATCCTTACCAAAAAGAACGGGTACTGACTTTTTTAAATCCGGAACGTGATCCATTGGGTAGCGGCTATCACATTATTCAATCGAAAATTGCCATTGGATCGGGGGGTGTATTTGGAAAAGGCTGGATGCAAGGTACGCAATCGCATTTGTCTTTTTTGCCTGCTCACACAACCGATTTTATTTTTGCGGTCAGTGGTGAAGAATTGGGATTGTTTGGTTGCATTGCCATTTTAATTATTTTTTTAATGATTTTTGCGCGATGTTTTTATATCAGCATACAAGCGCAAGATAATTTTACGCGATTGTTGTCAGGCAGTTTGGGGTTAACATTTATTACGTCTGCTTTTATTAATTTGGGAATGGTTGTTGGTATTTTACCTGTCGTCGGTATTCCATTGCCGTTAATCAGTTATGGTGGAAGCTCGATGACAACCTTAATGATTAATTTTGGTATCATCATGTCTATTCAAACGCATCGACGATTGTGGTCGTCGTAAGAAGCTTAAAATGCGAATTAAGAGCTGAATTTGCATTTACTCGTGGGCGACTTGGGGGTGCTTGTTTTTCGTGAAAATGACACAAAAACAAGCACACCCCAATTTCCCACTCGCGCTTTTAATTTTGCTCTTAATTCGCATTAAAAGGAAATACCTATGCAATTTTTATGGAAAAAATTAAGCATCATGTTATTAGCTTGCGTATTCAGCGCTTCAGTTTTTGCAAACACAGAAAACACGAATGCAAAAAAACAATTTATACAACACATGGTGACGCAACATCATTTTAGTCGCGCCGAGCTTGATCGGTTGTTTGCATCATTACATCCCGACAAAAAGGTCGTTGATAGCATGACAGCACCTTTTGAAAAACAACCGTGGACGTATTACCATGATTTTTTTCTCACACCCAAACGTATTACGCTGGGAGCAGCGTATTTAAAAAATCATCATCATGTGTTGATGCAGATGCAAAAAAAATACGGTATTCCCGCGAGTATTATCACCGCGATTATCGGTGTTGAAACTGAATATGGAAATCATTTAGGAAAATATTCTGTTTTGCGCTCACTCTACACATTGGGTTTTTACTATCCGCCACGCGAAAAGTTTTTCAGAAAAGAGCTCGGACAATATTTATTGTTGACGCGCGAAAATCATTTAAATCCACAAACGATTAAAGGTTCTTATGCTGGCGCACTGGGTATTCCTCAATTTATGCCCAGCAGTTATCGTTATTATGGCGTTGCTTATCACAAAGGTGAACCCGTTAATTTGTTCGAACAGAATGATGCGATTGCATCGGTTGCTAATTATTTTCATAAAATGGGCTGGAAACCAAACCAACCGATTGTGCATCAATTAAATTCAAAATATTCATATGTCAATAAAAAAATTGCAAAGCGAATTGTATTGCCGATGAAGGATGGAAAACAATATTGGGCAACATATCGAAACTTCGATGTCATTATGAGTTATAATCACAACATAGTTTATGTCATGGCGGTATATCAATTAAGCCAAGCGATAGAAAAACAATATGCACTTAATCAAAGGCGCAGCAGCCAATATTAAGGTCCACGACGCCGAAGCACTTCATGCGCTCGGCATTGAATGCGCGCAGCGCCACGATTACGTCACTGCGCGCGAAAAAATTGAAGCGGCCATTCAACTCAATCCACATCAAGCCACTTATCACAACAGTTTGGGAAATGTTTTTCGTCGTTTAAATGCGTTAGATGAAGCGAGAAATGCTTATCGAAAAGCCATTAAAATAAATCCTGGTTATGCAATTGCTTATAATAATATTGCCAATTGTTACTCTCACAAAGAACAATTTCATGCGGCAAAAAAAGCATATGAAAAAGCGATTGCATTAAAAGAAAATTATGCGGATGCGCACAGTAATGTGGGAATTTTATTAGCGCGTTTGGGGGATGATACGGCTGCAATAAGTCATTTAAAAAAAGCGCTGATGATTAATCCGAACTTAATTGCCGCACTGAATCAACTGGGTGATTGTTATTTACGCCATGATCATTTCTCAGAGGCCATTGAGATTTTTTTAAACTGTATTGCCTTGACACCAGAGAATAGTGAAGCGCAGCATCGTTTAGGGATTGCATATTTTCACTTAAAACAATTTGAAAAAGCAAAAAAACAATTTGAAATCGTGCTGATAATGGATCACAAACAGTCTGAAGTGAATCAGTATCTCGCGAATACCTTAATTGAATTACGCGATCCTGATAAAGCTATGACGTATTATTTTAGACAGCTTGAAATCAAACCTGAATTTGAAACATTTTATAATGTAGGCGTTTTATTGATGATGAAAGAGCGCTTAAAAGAAGCGTTGATATATTTTGAGCAAGCTTTAACAATAAAACCAGATGATTTATCGCTTTTTTTAAATATGGGAATGATCTTTTTAAAACAAAGTGAAATTGAAAAAGCGATTACGATTTATCAAAAAGCAAATGCATTTAAACCAAATGACCCCGAAATTCAGCATATTTTATCAGCATTAAAAAAAGATCAAACGCCGTCACGCGCACCAACAGAATTTATTTCACATTTATTCAATCAATATGCACCCTACTACGACCATCATCTAACAGCCGGATTAAAATATACGGTGCCCGAAAAAATAGTATCGACAGTGAAATTAATTGAACCCACGTTGGATCAATGGAATATTATTGATTTGGGTTGCGGCACTGGTTTGTGCGGCGTTTTATTTAAACCCTATTCGAAAAAATTAGTTGGTGTAGATTTATCGGAAAATATGCTCTCAATAGCACGCAATAAAAATTGTTATGATGAATTAATTTTGGCGGATGGGGTGAACGCATTAACATCTTTCTTTGAAATTGATTTAATCATTGCGGCAGATGTGTTTACTTATATGGGTGATTTACGCGCTATTTTTTTAAGAGCGCATGACTGTTTATCCAAAGAGGGCTTATTTATTTTTACGGTTGAAAAAACCCACGATCAAGATTTTGTGTTGCAAGAAACGATTCGTTATGCGCACAGTAAAAAATATTTGGAAACACTGAGCGCCGATACGCATTTTACCATCGCGCAAATTGACAATATTATTTTGCGCGAACAAAAAAATAAACCGGTGGAAGGGTATTTGGTGGTCCTGAAAATATCAGCGTGAACTATAACAAGCATGGAACAGAAATTAAATATCTCCACGCCCTTGTTAATCGCTTTAACTCAAGTTTTAATAGTTTTAACTCATGATGTTGTTTTTTTAATAACAATTTATATTCTTCTTTTTTTATTTGCAAATCTGCCAACCGCGCTTTTTTTAATTTTTGGTACGCTTCTTCTACGTGATCTGCTTTAGATAATATTGCCATGATATTGTCATACAATGTTTGCAGTGCGGTTTTGGATTCTTCAACCAATTTTTTTTTATCCATCATTATTTTATATTTCAGAATTTTTTGCTCACTCACCGTTTTCAAATTTTTTGCTAATCCAAAAAAAGCGAGTAAGCGAATAAGCCATTTGGTGGGATCGTATTGATAAAAGCGAATAGCGTTGCGATACTCGAGTGGAAATTGATGATGAAAATTATGATATCCTTCACCAAAAGTAAAAAGCGCAGTTAACCAATTATCACGTGCCGTGTGTTTATCGGAATAAGGTAATTTTCCAAACATATGACAAGCTGAGTTAACAAAAAAAGTGGTGTGTTGTGAAAACGTAATACGCAATGCACCCGCAATCAATAATCCACCAATCCAATCATTCCAACATAAAGCGATCAACACAGGTAATAGATAACCAATAACCATTGCAATAGGAATGTAATATTTATTTTGAAAACGAATCAATGGATCTTTTTTCAAATCCAGAACGTTGTCATAATTGCGCTTGCTCGGATCTAGTGTGAATAACCAACCGATATGCGCATGCCAAAAACCACCTTTGATACTATAGGGATCTTTTGTGGTATCTGTGTAAAGATGATGATTGCGGTGATCGGTACACCACTCTAACACGCTGCCTTCGAAGGTAGCGGCACCAAACAAAATAAAAAAAAGACGCACTGGCCATGCCGCTTGATACGATTGATGCGAGAAAAGTCGATGATAACCACCTGTGATACTCAAACCACCTAATACAGCTAAAATTACCGTTAATACAACAGTTTGCCAATGTACGTGATGCATACACACGAGAATAACCGTGCCAATAACCGCAACCACAGGATTGAGGGTCAAAAACAATGTGTTAAGCCAATTTATTTTTTTTCGAGCGTCCATAATGATCTCACTGACTGATTGGGATGCGAGATTGTAATACAGTTGAGGTTTATATAGTACAATAATGACAGCATAGTTCGATTAATCACGACGAGTAAAGACCATGGATGATCAAGCACTCAAGATGAGCATCGCGCTTATCGCTGTTATTTTTGTGGTGATGATTTTTTTCTGCTGGACATTGTATCAATTGTTAGAGTCTGTCCCCAAAAAAAATCACCTGGTGCCAAGCTGGTTGGTTTGGCTCATACTCGTTCCTTGGATTCAAGTTGTTTTTGAATGGATCATGTTACCATTTGCTATTCCCAGCGCATTACGAAAAACATTTCCGGACAATGAAGCAGCGCAGAAAGCAATCGATACATTATTTAACGTGGGACTTGCGCAAGTGATTGTGCTGACCTTTAGTTTTTTATTACCCATTAGATACATTGATCAACTGCTTGCAGTAGCAGGATTAGTATTGTGGATTATTTATTGGGTAAAGATTGTGAAATTTAAGAAGACGTATTTGACAGGGATGCCGACATGAAAAAGATTTCAATCGATTTATCATTATTGATATTTGCTGCACTCCGAAATATTGTTAAAACAAGGTTGGGATAGCGCCCACTAATAAAAATAATCGCGTGAAGAAAAAAATCACTGCAATGGATGTATGAAATGATAATGCTTTAATGCTGACAGCAATAAGCGCACCGGAAAACGATGCGATGCTCATTAGCCAAAGATTACAGAACTGTAATTTGATTTAATACAGTATATTATGCAGCATGTTTCATCTCAACTAAACTGGGGTTTAAGGAAAAATATGGAAATAAATACACCCACTATTTTCAATCAATCAACATTAGGTAATATATTTGGAAACACATTAGAATGGTACGATTTTGTGTTATATGGTAGCTTGGCGCCTTTCATCGCGCATCACTTTTTTCCAGAAAAAAATAGCCTTATTTCACTTATGCTCACCTTTGCGGTATTCGCTGTTGGATTTTTAATGCGCCCATTAGGCGGAATGATATTTGGATATTTTGGTGATACGCGCGGTCGTCGTAAGCCACTATTATGGTCGATCGCATTGATGGTTATACCGACTATTTTAATTGGTTTTGTACCAAGTTATAGTACCATCGGATTTTTAGCGCCTTTGATTATTATTTTGATTCGTTTATTTCAGGGATTGGCTGTTGGTGGAGAATTTGCTGGTTCCATGGTTTATCTCACTGAATTATCTGATCAGAAAAATCGTGCTTTTTTCGGATCCTTTGCATCATTTGGCATATTTACCGGTCTGTTGCTTGGACCTATTGTCATTCTCCTAACCAATCATTCTATGACACACAATCAATTTTCAGAATGGGGTTGGCGCGTACCGTTCTTATTTAGCTTTATCCTTGGCATTATTGTGTATTTTTGGCGACGCAATATGCATGAATCTACCGCTTATATTCAAGATGTGAAGAAAAAATTGATTACACATTCCCCTATTAAAGAATGCTTTCGTTCCCATAAAGCTGCCTTATTAATTAGCGCCTGTGTTTCTGCACAAGTAGGGATCCCCTTTTGGCTTGTTATGGTTTATTCCATCACTTATTTCACAAAAATTTTACATGCGCCTTTTTCAATTGTAGAAACACAGAATATGTATGCTATTTTAATTTCATTAATTGCAATTCCATTTTTCGGATGGCTAACAAAAAAAATATCCACTTGGTTGCTTTTAATAATTATTTCATTTTCTTTTATTGTTTTTTCTTATGTTATTGATATTGTTCTTATCCATCATGTTATTTCTGAAAAATTTTATATGGCCGATTTTGCTATAACAATCCTTGTGGCCGCTTATTTGGCGACATTCGAAGGATTTTTAGCGTCACTGTTTCCAACGGAAATTCGTTATAGTAGCATAGCCATTTCTTACAATATTTCACTAGCGATTTTTGGCGGTACAGCACCGTTGATTGTAACTGCAATGATTAAAAATGGAATCGTAACTGCGCCAGGAATTGTTCTCACTATTGGTGGAGTGATTGCTTTTGTTGCATTACTTTTTGCCAGACGGTTTGCGCGGTATTAACAAAATCTTGAGGCTGTTTAAAATTTACTCGACAATTTTTTGAGTTTATTTAGATGATGCCCGTGAGATTGATGAATTAAATAGTCCAGTGAGAGTTTTCCAGAGCCGTGAAACATTAATAACATCAATAGCAACGCCCAATTAATATGTTGTGACAAACTGGCTGCGCCTTCAATTGTCCATAAAAATGGATATGAAAATGCGCACATCGCGTTATAAATAAAAAAAATAAAAATAACAAATCGTCCACCCAAACCCAACACTAACAAAACCGGCAAAATTAATTCTGCTGCAGTTGCCGAAACTGCCGCAAAATAAGGGGACATAAAAGGAACGTGATACACATGTTGAAACAGCATGACGGTTGCTTGCCATGACTGCACTTTTACTAAACCCGATAAGAAAAAAACGTACGCTACCCAAATACGCGCCAATAAATCGCCAATCGGTTTTAATGTATTAAATGCACGAATAAAGGGGCGAACAATGACCGCTGTTGTCGAAATCATGAAACAAACCTCTCTCAATTATCACTTTTGTCTTTCGTTAAGGCCGATCCCAATGCGGCACCTGCAACACCACCAATCACTGCACCCGTTGTACCGCCTGCTAAACCACCCACCGTTCCACCGACAGCAGCACCACCGACAGCGCCGAGTGTGCGCTTGTCGTCGCACCCACCCAAGCCCAATGCAATAGCAGAAAGCAACGTCAATATTATTATTTTTTTCATATGTAAAATCCTTTTATTTATTTTCACTACGACTCTAATGCTTCTTCAATCGAATCATATTGTTCCAACTGCGTTAAAATAGCATGAACATCAACCAGTGACCAGTAATCCACTATTTTTTGATTCTTGAGTTGATAAATAATCACGCCAGAAAAATTCACTTCTTTGTAAGTGGGTTTTGTTTCAAAAAAACCACCCAGATGGGTTCCATTTGCAGTGTATCGACTCACCACTTTATCGCCTTCAGTAATAAATTCATCCCACCGTACCATCATGTCAGGAAAAGCGGTTAACCATTTGTCAACAATTTCACGGATTGAATCAGCACCCTGCACGGTTCGCATGGGACTATGAATTTTTGCAGTGGGCGAAAATAGTTTGTCGATCACCGATAAATTATGATCATTCCACACTGTTTTAGAAAATTGTTCGATAATATCCTTGTTGTTTTCCACACCCACACTCCTTGTTAGCGCACTAAACGTAAAAACGCATCCTCATCTAAACATGTTACTCCGAGTTGCTGCGCTTTGTCATACTTACTACCAGGAGAATCTCCTACGATCACAGCATGAGTTTTTACTGAGACACTACTTGAAACGATTGCTCCAAGTGATTGTAATTTATAACGTGCTTCATCGCGAGACATGCTTGATAGCGTTCCCGTAATTACAAATGTTTTACCCAAAAACGGTAAGTATTCTTTATTTTTTTGTGCAATAACAGGCCAATGCACACCCGCTTTTTGCAATTGATGAATTAATTTTTGATTATGTGGTTCATGGAAAAAGGCCAAAATATGCTGAGAAACAACAGGGCCGATATCGATAATTTGTTGTAATCGCGTTTCATCGGCTTGCATTAATATATCCATTTGCGGAAATTCACTCGCCAATACCGCTGCTGTGGCTTCACCCACATCACGAATACCCAATGCATATAGAAATCGCGCGAGTGTCGTTGTTTTACTTTTTTCAACGGCATTCAGTAAATGATCTGCAGATTTTTCACCAAGACGCGGCAACACAATTAATTGATTGCGATCCAAGCGATACAAATCCGCCACCGTGTGGATTAATTGATGATCCATTAATAAATCAACCATTTTTTCACCCAACCCATCAATATTCATCGCACGTCGTGATGCAAAATGTTTAATGGATTCGCGCAATTGCGCAGAACAATATAATCCTGCAGTGCAACGCAACACCGCTTCATCTTGCAATTTTTCAACAGCAGAACCACAGACAGGACATGCATCAGGTATTTTTATTTTTCGCGCACCCACAGAACGTTTTGCTAAAATTACATCAACCACTTCTGGAATCACATCACCTGCACGACGAATAACCACTGTGTCTTTTTCGCGAATATCTTTCCGAGATAATTCATCAAAATTATGCAGTGTTGCATTACTCACGGTCACACCACTCACCAACACCGGTTTTAATCGCGCAACCGGTGTGATAGCGCCAGTACGCCCTACTTGGAACTCCACTTTTTCAATCACCGTTTCTTTTTCCTCTGCAGGAAATTTATGCGCTAC
This sequence comes from Gammaproteobacteria bacterium RIFCSPHIGHO2_12_FULL_39_24, assembly GCA_001802455.1. Lineage (GTDB taxonomy): Bacteria > Pseudomonadota > Gammaproteobacteria > Coxiellales > Coxiellaceae > 2-02-FULL-42-43. The sequence goes on along the minus strand of MGXZ01000006.1, from coordinate 22,385 downwards.
TGCCCACCGTGGCGCACGAGAAACAAATCCCAATTCGTTTTGTAATTCGAGCGAATCTACTTTGTAAACCACTCCATCGATTTCATATGGCAATTTCAAGCGTTTTTTCTGTGTATCCGCATAAAATTGTTCACACTCAGCAATACCATGTGCAATAAAAATATCGCGCGAAATAGGAAAACCCCATTCGCGACATTTTTTTAAAATAGCACTGTGTTTTTCAAAAAAAATATCGTTCGATAAAACAACGACACCATAAGCATAAAATCGCAATGGTCTTTTTGCAGTAATAGCAGAATCTAATTGACGCAAACTGCCGGATGCAGCATTGCGAGGATTGGCAAATATTTTCTCACCTTTTTTTTTCGCTTTCAAATTCATTGCTTCAAATTCTTTTTTAAACATCACAATTTCACCGCGTATTTCGCAGTGTTTTGGATAATGGTTTCCTTGTAATTTTAACGGAATACTTTTAATTGTGCGCACATTGTGCGTCACCTCTTCACCTACTTGACCATCACCACGTGTTGCAGCCGATATCAATATACCTTTTTCATACGTTAAGCTCATGGCAACACCATCTAATTTATATTCACAGGAAAAATCAATGAGGTGTTCTGATTTTAAACGTTGTGAGATACGATCTGAAAACGCTATTAATTCCTCATGATTAAAAACATTATCGAGTGACAGCATTGGAACGGCATGGGTGACTTCTTTAAATGACGATAATGGTGCAGCACCAACACGTTGCGTGGGTGAATCTGGTGAGATAAATTCAGGATGCGCCTTTTCAAGTGATTGCAATTCACGAAATAAACGATCATATTCTGCATCAGAAATTTCAGGTGAATCTAGCGCGTAATAACAATAATTGTGATGATTGATTTTATCGCAAAGGACTTTAATTTTTTTTTTGATTTGCATTAGGCAAACATATCAGCCGTTGTTTTTCCAGTCTCATACGCGCGAATTTGTTGGCGATACTTTACCATACGCTCTTTTGTCAATAACACGCGTTGATCATCTAATACTTTTCCACCTAAATCTTCCACCAATTGATCAATTGTTTCCAGCAGACAATCAAATGCGGCCAATGGTTCTGAAATAGAAGCGGCAGAAAAAAATAATGATAATCCCTTGCAAGAAAACGCCCCTATTTTGGTTAAATCAAATGTGCCCGGTGTGGTTGCTGATGCACAATGAAATAATATTTCACCACGACCATCTTTGTGATGATGGCGATGAAAAATGTGTTGTTTTCCGTAGCGCAAACCGGCTGATAACAATGCTTGCAATAATTCATAACCAGAATAAACTGCACCATCAGAAGCCATTAAATAAAGTACAATCACGCAATCGGGTGTTGGATGAGATGACATCGATTTCATTTCTTTGACTTCCAATACGGTATCCACAAGAACATCCACAGGGTGATGCGAAGGCAAAATCGTTTTTGAGTGACGATAACGATTGACGGGTTCAGATTGTTTTTTACTCCAGAAATAAATGCCAGCGCAAACGCCCGCTAAAATCAGAAGAATAAATGTTGTCATGATGAAATCCTTTTTACGCTTCAACCAACGCAACTGCTTCTTGCATATCAACAGAAACAATTCGTGACACACCTGGTTCTTGCATGGTGACACCCATCAGATGATCCGCTGTTTCAATCGTCACTTTGTTGTGACTGATAATTAAAAATTGTGTTTCTGTCGACATTTCTTTAATTAATTGACAATACCGTCCGACATTCAAATCATCGAGCGGCGCATCGACTTCATCGAGCACGCAAAATGGCGCGGGATTCAGTTGAAACAGTGCAAACATCAATGCAATAGCCGTCAATGTTTTTTCACCACCCGACAACATGTGAATCGTTGCATTGCGTTTTCCAGGTGGTTGCGCCCGCACAATAATACCGGTTGTTAATAAGTCTTCATCCGTTAACTCAAGTGATGCTTGACCACCCCCAAAAATACGCGGAAATAATTTTTGAAAATAAAGAGTGACTTGATCAAACGTATCTTTAAATAAATGCCGTGTTTCACGATCAATTTTGCGAATTGCATTTTGCAATATTTCCAATGCTTCGACCAAATCAGCGACTTGGTTATCTAGATAAGTTTTTCGTTCTGTTACTGTTTTGAATTCATCGATCGCTGCTAAATTAATGGGACCCAAACGATCTATGTTCGCTTGCAATGCATTTGCATTATTTTCCCACTCAAGCAATTCTGCATCGTCGGGTAATGCATCTAAAATAGTGTGCAATTGAAATTGCATTTCAAGTAATTGTTCTTTTAGTGTCGTTTGACGTACCACCATTTCTTGAATCGCTAATTTGCATTGTTGTTGATGTTCTTGCGATGTTGCAATTGACTTCGACAAACGATCACGTATGGATTCAAATTGTTTCAGCTGATTGTGTTCTTGTTGAACACGCGCATCAATCAAACGCAACTCATTTTCAATTGTCACGCGTTGTGTTAACGCCACTTGCAATGCTTCCGACCATTCTGTCAATGGCGCATCCGCATCCGCTAATTGCATGGCTAACAAGCGACGCCGATCATTCAATTGCGTTAATTGTTTTTGATTCGCTTGCAACGTTTGCGATAAAAGAGCTACTTGTTTTTCACCTGAGGTTAATCGAATGTGACGTTCATCTGCCGTTTGTTTTTTAGTTTGCGCAGTCGCACGCGCTGATGCCAAAACTGTTTCTGCTGTTGAGCGCGCCGCCACGATTTTTTCACGTTGCGCTATTTCAGCGTGTTGTGATTGCGAATGTGAGTTTACGGCCTCACGCGCAGCGCTCAATGCACTTTCACATTGCGACAACTGAGATTCGATTTGCTGAATATCTGATTTTAATTGTTGTTGTTGTTGCGACAATGTTTCTAAACGCGAACGTTTCGCGCTCAAATTAGTCTGAACATCCGTTAATGCAGCGGTCGTTTCTTGAAATTGACGATGTTTCGCATCACGCGATGATTCGAGTTGTTCTAACGCTATTTTTGCTGCTTGTTGTTCTTTTTCGAATAATTGCAATTTTTCTTTTTGCACAGCAATATCCGCTTCCAATTGCTTGAGTTGTTTTTCGCGCAATAAAAAATTATCTTCGCTGCTATCCGATTTACTCACGTGAATCCAATTGGAACCAACCCATTGTCCTTCGCGTGTGATGATGGATTCAGTTGATGTTAATTGCGCACGCAAGCGCAGTGCTTCTGTTAAATGATCAGCAATATAAATGCCAGCAGTCCACGCGGGTAAATTTGCATTATTCTGAATCACGTCACGCACTGTTTTATGCGATAAACGTGCGGTAGAATGACTAGCTGATTGCAATAAAGTTACCTGCCCTTTTTCCAATTGAGCAATGGATTTCGCTGCATCATCAATCGATGCAACACAAACCGCATCAAAATAATTTCCTAAAATAGTTTCAATGGCGGCTTCCCAACCCGCCTCAACTTGAATGGTTTTGCCCAATTGCGCTTGTTTCGATAACCCTGTTTTTTCAAGCCAGGGACGCATATCTACTTGATGATCTTGCAACGCCGCTTGCTGCAACGCAGACAACGATGCATGTTGCGCTTCCAATTTTTGCAGGTCACCTTGTGCTTGCGACATCGTATTGTGTGTTGTTTGATGTAGTGCGCGTTGATTTAAAATTGCTTGAGATAATTTCGCCAGTATTGTTTGAATTTGTGTAATCGTATTTTTTAATTCATCGGATTGTTGTGATAACGGTGATAATTCATGAGTCACATTATTAACCGATACCACATTCAATTGTGTTTGCAATTGAGTGCGACGATCCCCTAATTGTTGCTGCTGTGTTTCGTAATGGCGAATATTATTTTTCGCCACCTCTAATTGTTGATTGGTTTTTGCTTGTTGTTCTTGAAAACAATCCCACGCGCTTTGCGAAGCAATCATTTGTTGTTCTGCTTCTGCTAATAAATGATTCGCTTCTTGCAATGCATTTTGCAATTCGCTCGCTTGGGGTTTGAGTGTTGCCACTTCTTGCATCAATATGTCAATTTGATTTGTTTGATTGCCTGCTTGTGAAGTTAATTCTTCCTGTAACGATTCAGATTGGCGCAGTTCACTTTCCCATTGCTTTAACTGCTCTTGTTTATGTTGAATTTGCTGCTCTAAACGTGCAATCTCAGAACTAATACCATAAAATTGTTTTTGAATTCCATCTTTTTTATCAGCGGAAACCTGCGCTTCGATACGAGATTTTTCAATATTCATTTCACATTCACGCAATTCAGCAACCCGGGATTCATATTGCACTGCTTGTTGCGCAATGTTTTCTTTTTTATCAGCCAATTGATTTTCAAAATTTTTCCATTGCAATGCTTTCATTTGCGCGTGTAATAAACGCAGTTCCGCTTGCAACACTTTATATTTTTCTGCAGCGGCAGATTGATGTTCCAAATGACGCAATTGCTTTTCCAATTCATCGCGCACATCATTCAAACGATCCAAATTATCTTGCGTGTGGTGAATACGATTTTCTGTTTCACGGCGACGTTCGCGGTATTTTGAAATTCCCGCCACCTCTTCAAGATGCGTGCGCATATCTTCCGGTTTTGCTTCAATTAATTGCGAAATCATGCCTTGTTCAATAACTGCATAACTGCGCGGACCCAAGCCGGTTCCTAAAAACAAATCAACTAAATCACGACGACGCGCAGGAACACCATTGATAAAATAAGCAGATTGTCCATCACGTACCACTTCACGACGAATGGAAATTTCAGAAAAGGCAGCATATTCACCGGTGATACGTCGATCAGAATTATCAAACGTTAATTCTACTGCCGCTTTTCCGACGGGTTTTCGACCGGTTGTGCCATTGAAAATAACATCGGACATGGATTGACCGCGCAATTGTTTTGCAGAGGTTTCACCCGTCACCCAGCGAATTGCATCGACAATGTTCGATTTACCGCAACCATTAGGACCAACAATGGCATTCATACAACTCAACACAGGAATGCTGGTTGGATCCACAAATGATTTAAAACCATTTAGTTGAATGCGTTTTAACTGCATAATGTTCATCCGCAAAATACGCTCAAAAACACGTCATAGTGTACCGAAAACAAGCAAACTTGTCAGGAAAATTATGCAATCACTTTCTTCAGCCGCACTTCTTTTTCAACAGTGGCAACTGATTTAACCCAAGGTTGATGACGCTTGAGATCAAGCGGCAAATGATTTAATGCAGCAAGCGCTTCTTGTTCAGTTGCATAGTTTCCATAAGTAACCATGTACCAGGGTTTTCCATTCAATGCAGTTTCAAAATACTGTGCTTTATCACCCAAATGATGCGCTGCAATAAACTCTTTTGCATCACTCAGTTTATTACTGGCCATTAACTGTACAGTAAAGCTCGCCAATTTGGCGTGGTGAGTCGACTCAAATCCGGAAGTGTCATTTTCCGCGGTTGAATTTTCTTTGCTGTGGATTTGATTGAGGATATCGGGGTGATTAGCATTCGTCTGATCTGATTTATATCCCGGAAGATGTTGGGAAAGTGGCTCTGTTGGTGTTGTGGAATTCATTTTTGATACATCTTCTGGTTGTTGTTGCACGACAACATCGGAAGGCGTTGGCGTGTCGTCACCCTCACCTGGAACAACAGATTGTTTATGCAAGTGTTTAAAATCATTACCAGTATTCATTAAAGTAATTGCTTTTTTAGCTAAGGGCTGACCTTGATCTGCTGCGCGACGAATCCAGAGTTTCGCGGTTTGTTGATCCATGACTGTACCAATACCGTAGTAATACATATAACCCAATCCATATTGGGCATCAGGATCTCCGTTTTCAGCAGCATTTTCAATTTTTGATAATGAGCAATCGTATTTCATGAGATAAGGGTTACCGGTACAAGCCGCTGTCGTAACCGTTGGATTGCTATGTTGCTCATTGTTCGGATGATGATTACAACCCGCCATCAACAATGGCAATGCAGCCACAACAACACCACGAACCAAATAGGATTTAATTGAATTATCCATCATCACGTTCTTCCCTCTGTGAAATATTTTGAGTGATAATGATAAAACATTCGGACTCACGCGGAAAGAGAAAGAAAATAAAAAAGCCCGTGGTGGGGAGCACCACAGGCCTTGATCGATACTAGGGAGTTCACAATGCAGTAAATGTCAGTTAACTAAGGAACCCAATACGGATACCATTGAGATTTATTTTCTGCTTTCAACATTCAACAATCCTCCTTGGTTTCGCGTTTTACCTCAACTTTACAAGCCCCGCTACAACTTTTAGTCCGACATCCTGTCAAATTAAAATTTTTGTCTCAGCGCTCATGATCAACATTAGCACAACACATTTTTTGAACAACCTCTGTTGAAAAAAATTTGATCAAAAAACTTTTTCATCGAAATCTATCTTTTCAGTCAGTTATCTTTTTTTATTTTTTTTGAGCAACGAAAATCAAAAGGTTGGTTATTTTTTCTGTGTTCAATGTCTGATGATATGTTGAGATATTTCGCACACATCATTGAGACAATGTTTTTTACTGCAACATTCGCATCAAATCATTCAGTGTTGCGTAATATGATTATCGGTTAATCCGTTATCTGTTGTTCGCATTCTATAGCAAAATCAGTATAATCCCTCCCTTATGGCAAGAAAATCACGCTTTAAAAAAATATCAAATGAAGTTTTTACAGCACGCGTGACGCAATTAAATCACGAAGGTCGTGGTGTTGCGCATATCCATGGTAAAGCGACTTTTGTTTTTGGTGCATTGCCCACTGAAACCGTGCAATGTAAATATACTAAATTACATCGGCAATATGATGAAGCGACTGCGGTAGCCATTCTTGAAAAATCACCCGATCGTGTTACGCCACTCTGCAGACATTTCGGTATTTGTGGTGGTTGTAGTTTGCAGCATATGAATTCAACTACACAACGCGCGCATAAACAAGCAGTTTTACTTGAACATTTTCAACATCAGGCAAATACGCAACCGACAACGGTACTCGAACCTTTATATGGAAATGTTTGGGAATACCGCCGTCGCGCACGATTATCTGTAAAATATGTTGAGAAAAAAAATGCGGTGCTAGTCGGATTTCACGAACGTAGCGCGCGCTTTGTTGCTGATATTCATCAATGCGAAATACTTCACCCTTCTATTGGAAAAAAAATAAAAGCTCTAGGTGAATTATTAATGCAATTAGAAAAAAAAGCGCACATTGCACAATGTGAAATTGCAATTGGTGATAATGCTTCTGCTGTGATTATCCGAAATTTAACTGAATTACCTAAGAGTGATTTAGAAAAATTAATATTATTTGCACAAGAAAATCAATTGCAATTTTATTTACAACCTGGTAATGCAGAAACGATTTCTCCACTCTATCCCTCAATACCAGAAAAATTATTTTATACCATTCCTGATTATCATCTCACACTCTATTTTCAACCCGCACAATTTACGCAAATTAATCAGGAAATTAATTTGAAAATGATTGCGCGCGTAATCGAATTATTAGATTTACAAAAATCAGATCACGTATTGGATTTATTTTGTGGCATTGGTAATTTTTCTTTACCGATAGCAAAACACTGCACGCAGGTTGTAGGCATTGAAGGATCTAACCATGCTGTTCAACAAGCGAAAATCAATGCGACTGAAAATAAAATTGAAAATGTAGCATTTCATACACACGATTTATCAGCTGAATTACCGCTTATTTCATGGATGAAAACACGATACGACAAGCTTCTGCTCGACCCACCTCGCGTGGGTGCTACCGAAATAATGCACGCTATTTCAACATGGTTGCCGCAACGCATTGTTTATGTGTCCTGCAATCCCATTACTTTGGCACGTGATGCAAAAGATTTGCTACAATTAGGGTATCGATTAGAAAAAGCAGGTGTGATGGATATGTTTCCCCACACTGATCACATCGAGGCAATTGCACTATTTATTAGACCTCTTGCATAGCCTTGAGTAATGCGGCGAGGTCGCAGAAAAAATTTTTGAAAAAGCAGAGTGTACACGTTAGTACATGAGCATTTTGAGAAAATTTTTTCGAAGAGATCGCCCATTAATCGAGGTTATGCAAGAGGTCTATTAGAGAATAACCATGACTAAAACATTTCACTGGTTAGACCATCTCGACAAAAATAATTTTAATATTGAATTACTCACTCAAGCATGTACTTTTGCTTCACTCGATAAAAATGCATTCACGAACGGTCTCGCCATGGCGGATGTATTGGTCGCATTGCGCTGTGACAGTAGTGTCATTGCGGCAGCGATTTTATATCCCAGTGTTTTGCATCATAAAACCCAAATCGAAAAATTAAATGTGCACTTTGATAAAGGTGTTTGTAAATTAATAACGGGGGCAACTCAACTCGACATCATTCATCGCAACACCACTGAAAAACTTCGTACCACTGGACAGCAAAATCAAATTGATAATTTACGAAAAATGATGTTAGCCATGGTTGATGATATTCGCATTGTATTAATTAAATTAGCAGAACGATTAATCATGCTGCAAAATGCGCATCATCAACCACCCGAAAAACAAAAACAAATTGCACAAGACACGCTGGATTATTATGCGCCACTCGCCAATCGATTGGGCATCGGTTATTTAAAATGGCAACTCGAAGATTGGGCGTTTCGTTATTTAAATCCAGTGGAATTTGCTCGCATTTCCACAGCACTACAAATGCGCCGCGAAGATCGCGTGCGATTGGTGCATGAAATGGTTGCTGCATTAAAATCCATTGTTAGCAAGGCGGGATTAAAAGAAAGTAAAGTATCCGGCAGAATTAAACATATTTATAGCATTTACAAAAAAACACAACGCAAACATCTTGATGTTGAACACATTTATGACACTATTGCCGTTCGTGTATTAGTACGCAGCATTATGGATTGTTATACCACTCTCAGTTTGGTTCATGAAAAATGGACGTCAATTCCCGCAGAATTTGATGATTATATTGCAAAGCCCAAACACAACGGGTATCAGTCTATTCACACGGCAATTTTGCATCGCAACAAAACGCCAATTGAAATTCAAATTCGCACTGTCGATATGCATGAAAAAGCAGAACTGGGTGTTGCTGCACACTGGAAATATAAAGAAAATAAAACCGTGCAAGATCGTGATGTGCAAAAAATTAATTTATTACGCGAATTATTAGATTGGCAACAAGATGTGAACGCAGCAGAAATGCAACAAAAAATATATCGCGATGCCTTTCATGATCGTGTTTATGTTTTTTCACCAACCCATGATGTATTTGATTTACCCTGTGGCGCAACACCATTGGATTTTGCTTATTTAATTCATACTGAAATTGGTCATCGTTGTCGAGGCGCTAAAATCAATGGTGCATTAATGCCGCTCACCTACGTGTTACAACCCGGTGATCACATTGAGATTGTCACAGGAAAAGAAGTACATCCGAGTCGAGATTGGATTCGCGTTGAATTAGGTTATCTCAAAACGCCGCACGCTATTCGTAAAGTTAAAAATTGGTTTTATAAATTAGATTATGAAAAGAATTTAGCAGCGGGCATTGCGCTGTGGGAAAAAATCTCTCGACAACAGCAATTACAAAAAAGTGATCTTGATGAAGCGATGTTAGTGGGATTAGGTGCGGGTGATCTCATAGCCAGTGCGATTGTCAATAAATTAAAAGAGTTAGAAAAAGAAAAAAAAGAGCGCCTGACGGAAAATAAAAATACCGTTGAATTAGCAATCACAGATCACAAAACACAACCCTCTTCCACTGATTTTACAGTGCAGGGTATTTCACATTTACTCACACAACTAGCGCAATGTTGTCACCCGCTTCCTGGTGATGATGTGATGGGTTACATCACCAAAGGTCGCGGCATCACGGTTCACCAAAAAAAATGTCGTAATATTGTCATTGCCAAAAAATTACGCCCGGAACGCTTGATGGAAATTACCTGGGAAAATCAGCAAGACAAAAAATATCGCGTGAATTTAGAAATTCAGTCCGAAGATCGATCGGGATTATTGCGCGATATTACCGGACTGCTGGCACAACTGAATTTATCTATTCTCGCCATTCAATCGCGCGTGAGTACGGACAACAACAGCGCTAAAATATTATTAACACTGGAGGTGAAAAATATTGCGTTGTTGGATGATATTATCAGGAAGATGCGACAAGTGCGGGGTGTAGCGCAGGTTGAGCGGAAGTGATTGATGCACCATTACAAAGCACAGAACCGCACGTAAGTGCGAAGCACGTAACAAGCGGAGCTGCATCAGCCGATCACTTCCGTTCCGCTCGTTTCACTCGCGGTTCTGTAATAATTCACTGGTGCGGATGTGTTTCACGTAATCTCAGACACGCGCACACGCTTTTCTCTTTTACACCAACGCAATCGGCAACAACAAAATCTCATCCCCCATCGCATGCAACTTACGCTGCAAAACATACGTGACACCATTATGCAAAAATCGCCTGAAAAACGTGTCTTTTTGAAATGTCATCTGACTGGCAAAAAACATATGATCTGGATATTTTTTTCCAGTGGCTTCACACAACGAAACCAGCTGTTCAATCAGATCACTGCCAAATTGTGTGTAACTGGTTGCCGCTAAATTTTTTTGCTGACAATAGGTCACGAAATAATTTAAATATTCTTCCACTTCCTTCGTCATTCTTTTTAACGAACGTTTTCCGCTAAAACTTTTTATATCGACTTGCCCCACAGAAATAAAAACGAAATTTTTAAAATAACCAGGAAAATGTTTTAAAATCCACGACAGACAATGCATACCCATCACTTTGCCCGTTGCAAAAACAATCGCGGTTTTTTCGGCAGGCATAATGAGTCGCTCTTGCGTAAAAACCGGTTCGAGTGACGTTATTAATTCACGACCGCGCTCACGCAACTCACGTCCCACCCAACGATAATGACGTCGTACAAAATAACATAATGAAATAACAAAACACGTCACTAAAATAGTGACATAACCACCTTCAAAAAATTTACTTACCACCACAACGCACAATATAAATGACGTTAAAATAAATCCCAATAATGACATCGCACACTTCGCCCACCATTGCGATGTATTTGAAAAGTTACTTAGCCAATAAGAAAACATACCTAACGTGGTCATGCTAAAAGTAATAAACACATTGATACTGTATAAAACAACCAGCCAATCTACTCTGCCGTCACTCAGCAATAAAATCAGCATTGCCGATACACCATAAAAAATAATGCCTTGACTGTTAACCAATCGACTCGACAATAATTGAAAACGGCGTGGTAACCAATTATCCGCCGCCATATTAGATAACACGGTTGGACCGGCTAAAAAGCCCGTATTAGCGGCAACAAATAAAATACCCGCTTCAAACGCCAACGTCACAATGAGTGCAATATGTCCAAATGATGAATTACCTAAAATATCATGAAATACGACTGCATTGAGTGTTTTCCCAGGAATCGGTCTGACGTGATACAACATGTAGAGCAACGTAATACCACCGGCAACTATGGCGAGTGAAATAGCCATATACAACATTGTCATCTTTCCGGTTTTTACGCGCGGCTCAACTAATTTGTTCACATTATTAGAAACCGCTTCAATACCGGTGTAAGTACCACTTCCCAATGAATACGCATGCAAAATAAATGAGAGCATCAACAACACACCAACGTGTGATGATAATACATGCGCTTGATGAAATGATCTGAGTGTCACATAAGACATTGCATGCGCATGCGTCACAATGCCGTATGTAATTAATGCAATGGTGGTGATTACAAATCCTAAAAATAAAGGCATCACAATACGAATCGATTCTTTCATGCCGCGCAAATTTAAAAAAATAAACAATCCAATAATAGAAAATTCAACGGGTAATTTTGTGAATGCAGCTGTCGGTGATAAAAAACTATAAACAGCGTCCGCACCACTGGCAGTAGAAATCGCAATGGTTAACACATAATCTATAATCAATGCTGAACCCGACACCACGCCTGCCATCGGTCCCAATAATTGACTCGCTACTTTATATCCGCCACCACCACTCGGAAATAATTCCACGACTTGGTTATAACTGAGCGCAATCACAAAGATAGATAAAATAGTTCCCAAGGCTACGAATAATGTTAAATCGGGATATTGTAGTAATGCTTTGTATGATTCTTCTGGGCCGTAACACGAAGACGATAACGCATCCGCACCCAAACCAATCCACGCAAAAAAAGAAATCAACGCGGTTTTCTTCATCCACCCTGATTTAAAGGGATCCAGTGGTTTACCAAAAATATTTTTCATAGCGGTTCTTTAATAATCACAGAGACAATGGGTTGTAATGTTACATCAGTACAAGGAACTTCCGTGATAAGCCAATCATACAAAGTGGGATCATCTTGTTTCAATAATTCAGCAAATAATTTTTTATGTTCAGCGGATAAGTGGGGATAGCGGTGTTCTGAAAAATGCTGAAAAATCACATCCAATTCCAACATGCCGCGCCGACATTGCCAGTGAATGTTACGATAATTGGTCATCATCATATCCCGAGCGATTCGACGCAAAATTTTCAAAACGCGTGTACTGCCCCAAAAACGTCAACCGAAAATCACCGATTGGACCATTTCGTTGTTTTCGAATAATAATTTCAGCGGTTCCTTTGTGCGGGCTATCTTCGTTATACACTTCATCACGATAAATAAATGCAATCACATCAGCGTCTTGTTCAATCGCACCCGACTCACGCAAATCAGACATCACGGGTCTTTTATCAGTACGTTGCTCTAACCCCCGATTTAATTGAGATAACGCAATAACCGGTACATTAAATTCTTTTGCAATGCTTTTTAATGAACGTGAGATTTCTGAAATTTCATTCGTGCGATTTTCACGTGATGCAGGACTGGTCATCAATTGCAGATAATCAATCACCAGCAAACTTAATCCACCGTGTTTTCGCGCAACCCGTCTTGCACGCGCACGTAATTCTAAGGGTGATAATGCAGGTGTATCATCAATATATAATTTTGATTCAGACAACACACTCACTGCCGATGTCACACGCGGCCAATCAGAATCGGATAATTGTCCTGTGCGCACTTTGTGTTGATCAATTCGTCCCAATGATGAAATCATACGCAGTGCTAATTGTTCTGCAGGCATTTCCATGCTAAAAACCATCACCGGTTTTTCTTGTTTAATGGCCGCAAATTCAGCAATATTCATCGCGAAGCTGGTTTTACCCATGGAGGGTCGACCGGCAATAACAATCATATCACCCGGCTGCAATCCCGATGTCAGGTGATCAAAATCGGAAAATCCAGTAGGTATTCCCGTTAACGCGCCTTTCGTGTGATATAAATAATCTAGCCGATCTGTTGCTTTTGCTAATATCGATGAAATGCTAACAGGCCCCGCGCCGCGTTGTTGATGTTCTGAAATTTTATAAACCAATTGTTCTGCATGATCGAGTAATGCCTGTGAATCACGCCCGTCTGGATTAAAAACACTGTTTGTCATGTCAGTGCCAACTGCAATTAATTGCCGCAAAATAGCGTGTTCTCTGACAATGTCTGCATAGGCAATGACATTCGCAGCAGACGGTGTGTTTTGCGCAAGCTCATATAAATACGCTTCGCCTGCCGGCAATAATGATAATTTGTTCTCAAACTTCAGTGTTTCTGCAATGGTTAATACATCGAAAGGTTGCGATCGATTCACTAATTTCAAAATGGATTCAAAAATGGCACGATGATCGTTACGATAAAAATCATTTTCTGAAATACGATCAACGATCTGATCCCATGCGCGATGATCCAACATTAATGCGCCAATGACGGATTGTTCTGCTTCGATAGAATGCGGTGGAACTTTAGTTGAGGTTGAACGCGAGGGGATTTGTTGCGGGGAAAGCATGGTTGTATCCAAAGCAAACTCCTTTAAGAATAATTAAAAAACCTATTCTCTCACACTCACACTCCTGCTCCCACTAAATCGGATTAATAACCACTTTAATTTTAGCGCTGACTTCACCATGCAAATGCACGGCAATCATAAATTCACCAATCGTGCGAATGGGTCCTTCTGGCATTTCCACTTCACTTTTTTCCAGTGCTTTTCCAGAATCAGTGACCGCTTTTGCAATATCGCGCGGCCCAATTGATCCAAATAATTTTCCTTCTTCGCTTGCTTGCACACTCAAGGTAACCACTACACCTTCCATTTTTGCAGCACGTTCTTTTGCAGCAGCCAATACTTCTGCTGCTTTTTTCTCAAGTTCAACACGACGTTTTTCAAAAATAACCATATTCTCTGGTGTTGCTTGCACTGCTTTTCCACGCGGTAATAAATAATTACGGGCAAAGCCTGGTCTCACATTCACTGAATCACCTACGTTACCTAAATTGGTCACCCGTTCTTGCAATATTAATTTCATATTTTTCTCTCCACAGTTGCGCTCACGCTTCTTCTAAAATGACGCCAAGTATCAATGAATGCCAACAAAGACAAAATCGACACGATTACCACTGGCACAAAAATCAATCCCACATAAATCACCACTAAAAAATAAATCAGTGATTTTTTTTGTCTTGCATAAAAATGCACTATACTCAAACCTGCCACACAAAATGGCAATAACACAATCGGAAAAATATCGGTTGCTATTTTGATATTGATTAGCATCAACACTAATAACACAACCATCTCTAATGCGAAAAAACGTTCTACTCTGATTGCTATAAATTCTTTACCAAATTCACCCGAATTCACTAAATACGTTTGCCACCAACGCGCAATCATCAATTCAAACAACACGCCGCTTGCAAAAAAGAAAGCAGCAACACCGGTAATCATCGGCGCCAAACGCTGCGCAAATTCCGATGGTGTGACGGCAATTCTCCAATGTGATGCTGCAATCACATGCTGAATATACGTTGTGAGTTGCGTAACCCACCATTGTTCAATATCAGGTTTGATGATATGTAATAATGCAATTAACAAAGCGCAAACAACAGCAACAAGCTCCAGCAACCTACTCCAGTTGCGAAGACGATAAAACAACGATGCAAAAATCCAAATTGCCAATGACCGAAAAAAAAGTACATCAATCATACCAAGACGATGCAAAAACAACATCGACACCGCCGGCAATGCTACCCACGACAAAACCCAAAAACCTGATTTCGGCCCTTTTTGCAAGGTAACCAGTGCAACAATAATCGTCGCAATAAAGCCAGTCGGCACAGAAAATACTGGCAAAAGCGCTGCAAGAAACGCAACGACAATCGCATTCATCTCTTTTGCTAGCAAAAACTCGCCAATTTTTTTCATCATGCGAGTAGTCTAGTGCGTATCACAGTAAGGTAACAGCGACAAATACCGCGCCAATTTAATAGCACGAGATAATTGACGTTGATAACGTGCACTCGTACCCGTAATACGACTTGGCACGATGCGACCCGATTCCATAACATATTCTTTTAAAATATCGATATCTTTATAGTCGATTTCAGAAACATCTTGCGCTTCAAACGCACAGAATTTTTTTCGTTTAAAATGATTTGCCATGCTGCTTCCCCTTACATTATTCGTCAGAATCGTCACGATCAGATCTATCATCGTCTTCACGAGAACGACCTTTTTTTTCGCGACCATTCGGTTCATTTTCTTTTTTTGCCATGGGGGATTGGCCTGTGATCGCGTGATCACGACGCACAATTAAATTGCGAATCACCATGTCATTAAAGCGAAATGCGGTTTTGATTTCAGTCAAGACAGCATCAGAACATTCAATATTCATCAGTACGTAATGTGCTTTATGGAGTTTATTGATTGGATAAGCCAACGCACGACGACCCCAATCTTCTAAACGATGCAATTTACCTTGACCGTTTTTAATGATGGATTGATAACGTTGAATCATCGAAGGCACTTGACCACTTTGGTCAGGATGCACTAAAAAGACAATTTCGTAATGTCTCATATATCCCCTTTTGGATTAGTGACAGCTCCCTGAATGGTCAGTGGAGCAAGGAGTTAAAAAACAAGCGCGCAGTATAGCGATGAAGTGGTTGGAGCGCAAGGTGCTATAATGGTTATCAGTTATCTGGGATCTGATATCAACAACGATTATACTGATCCCCGATACCCGGACAACTGATAACTGATAACTAAATCATATGCTCACTGAAGATCACAGTAACGCCACTTATCAAATCAAATCATTTTCGCCAGGAAAAATAGTGGTAAACAGTGATGTGCTCACAACAAGCTTTATTATTTCACCTGAAAAATTAATTAAAAATTGGCATCCCCAAACCACCGATCAAATCACAGATGATGATTTAAAACAATTACTAGAGACCAAGCCCGACATTATTTTGCTGGGTACGGGTGAAAAAAGTGTTATTTTACCCGCAACAAAAATAGCTGTGTTGTTAGAAAAACAATATCACGTAGAATGTATGAATAGCGTAGCGGCTTGTCGAACGTACACAATATTAATTGCGGAAGGACGAAAAGTAGTTGCAGGATTGATTATATGAAAATAGCAATCGCACAACTCAATTTTTTGGTCGGTGATATCGAAGGTAACGCCGATCGAATTATTCGTGAAACAAACCAAACCATCGCAGATCTCATTATTTTTCCGGAATTAGCATTGTGCGGTTATCCACCCGAAGACTTACTATTTCGCCCACATTTTTACATTCGCTGTGACCATGCATTAAAAAAAATAATCAGTAGCGTGAATAAACCTATTATTTTAGGGTATCCAAACAAAATCAATAATCAAAATTATAATGCGGCGTGTTTTATTCAAGAGGGGCAATGCGTCGTTACGTATGCAAAACAAAAATTACCCAATTACACGGTATTTGATGAAATGCGTTATTTTACCGCAGAAAATGCGCCTTGTGTTTTTGATTTTAAGGGAATAAAAATCGGTATTGTTATTTGCGAAGATATTTGGCACCCCGCTTCGATTGCACAAGCAAAACACGCAGGTGCTGAATTAATAGTTTCCATTAATGCATCACCTTATGACCAATATCAAATTGAAGCGCGAGAAAATGTTCTCACAAAACGCATACGAGAAAATCAATTACCTATTATTTATTGCAATTTGGTTGGCGGACAAGATGAATTAGTGTTTGATGGTGGATCAAAAGTGTATGACGAAAAAGGGAATCGCTGCCAACAAGCCGCTTATTATCAAGAAGAAATCATGCTGGTTAGTATTGAAAAGCAAAATAATAAAGTAGTCATCGTGCCACAAAAATTACCAGAAAAAATGTCATTCGAAAAACAATTATATGAAACGTTGAAATTGGGCGTGCATGATTATATTACAAAAAATCATTTTCCGGGTGTTCTCATTGGATTGTCAGGCGGAATTGATTCTGCGCTAACGCTGACAATTGCAGTGGATGCCATCGGCGCTGATAAAGTGACGGCATTAATCATGCCATCACAATACACTGCAAAAATAAGCATCGAAGATGCGATCACTGAAGCAAATACACTGGGAGTGAAATATGAAATTATTGAAATTGATATATTACTTAATTCATTTTTATCATCACTCTCCCCTGTTTTTAAAAATGCACCCACCGATACCACGGAAGAAAATTTGCAAGCACGCATTCGCGGTATGTTGTTAATGGCCCTATCTAATAAATATGGAAAAATTGTGTTAACCACTGGAAATAAAAGTGAACTGTCTGTTGGTTATGCGACATTGTATGGCGACATGGCGGGTGGATTTGCAGTCATTAAAGATATTTACAAAACGCGGGTTTATCGTCTTGCTCATTATCGCAACACCATCAGCAATGTTATCCCTAATCGTGTGATGACGCGCGCACCCACAGCAGAATTAAAATCCAATCAATATGATCAAGATAAATTACCACCCTATCCTATTCTCGATGAAATTTTAGAAAGATATATCGAACAAGATGAAGATGCTGCAAAAATTATTGCGGCGGGATTTAATGCAAAAATGGTCGATGATATTATTCACATGATTAATGCAAATGAATACAAACGCCGGCAAGCCCCCATTGGCATTCGCATTACACAACGCGCTTTTGGAAAAGATCGACGATATCCAATTACGTCGGGGTATTAATGTTTATAAAAAGACTGATGCGCTAACAATTCTGCAATTTGAATGGCATTCAATGCCGCCCCTTTTCGCACATTATCAGCCACAATCCATAAATTAATACCATTGTGATGCGAAATAGTGTTGCGAATTCTACCAACAAAAATTGCATCGTGATCGGCAGCATCCGTGACAGGTGTTGGATAATTGTCATCATCCATCACTACAATGCCCGGTGTTTTTTCCAATAATTCACGCACAGCGCTCGCATCTGCAAATTGCGTTGTGTCAATATGCACTGCAGCACTGTGTCCGAAAAAAACAGGAACGCGAACGGCAGTCGGATTCACTTTAATTTTTTTGTCATTTAAAATTTTCTGCGTTTCCCACACCAATTTCATTTCTTCTATTGTATAACCATTCTCGTGAAACGAATCAATTTTGGGAATCACATTAAATGCAATTTGTTTTTCCAGCGGTGTTTCTGAAATTCTCTGCCCATTTAATAAGGCAGCCGTTTCTTTGGCCAGTGCTTCGATACCCGATTTTCCAGCGCCAGAAACAGATTGATAGGTTGCAATATTGATTCGTTCAATACCGAATTTATCGTAAATGGGTTTGATCACAGCAACCAGCGGGATCGTTGTGCAATTGGGATTTGCAATGATATTTTTAGGACATTTTTTTAATACCTCAGGATTCACTTCAGGAACCACGAGCGGTACTTCAGGATCATGGCGAAACGCAGTCGATTTATCAATCACAATACATCCGGCTTTTGCGGCAATCGGCGCGTATTGCAATGAAACATCGGTTCCTGCCGCAAAAAAAGCAAAGTCGGTTGTTGAAAAATCAAATGTGCTGAGTGCTTCAACCAACAAAGGTTTGTCGCGAAACAAAACGGTATTGCCGATGGATTTTTCACTCGCCAGCGGAAATAATTTTTCAACTGGGAAATCACGTTCCGCTAATAATTCCAATAGCGTTTCACCGACAATGCCAGTGACACCGATAATAGCAATGTTATATTTTTTTATCATAAGCGACACCAATGATTCATCAACACCATGGCCAATCTCGCTTCTACAATCGGCACTGAGCGAATACCCACACACGGATCATGACGCCCTGTGGTAATAATTTCAATATCATTGTTATTAATATCGACACTTTTTGCTGGAATTCGAATACTAGAAGCAGGTTTAAATGCAACACTGACGATAATATCTTGCCCACTGGAAATGCCACCCAACACACCACCTGCATGATTAGATAAAAATCCCGTTGATGTGATTTCATCCCTATTTTCAGAACCTTTTTGCGAAACCACTAAAAATCCATCACCGATTTCAACGCCTTTTGCAGCATGAATTCCCATCATCGCATGCGCAATATCCGCATCTAATTTATCAAAAACAGGTTCACCTAATCCAATAGGAACGTTTTTTACAACTGCATTGACACGCGCACCAACGGAATTTCCTGCGCGTTTTAATTCATGAAAATAATTTTCCAATTCAATTATTTTATGGTGATCGGGAAAATAAAACGGATTGGTTTGTGCGAACAATAAATCTTTTTTATCAGCAACGACAGTACCAATTTGCGCAGCATAACCTTGAATGATTAATCCGCATTTTTCCAATAAATATTTTTTGGCAATCGCACCCGCTGCAACCCACAACACCGTTTCACGTGCAGACGATCTACCACCACCGCGATAATCACGAACACCATATTTTTTTTGATACGTAAAATCAGCGTGTCCAGGACGAAATTGATCTTTTATTTTTTCATAATCACGCGACCTGGCATCATCATTTTTAATGATGATGCCAATCGACGCACCCGTTGTTTTTCCTTCAAATACACCAGAAATAATATTGACCGTGTCTGATTCGCGTCGTTGGGATGTGTAGGGTGAGGTTCCCGTTTTACGACGATCCACTTCTTTTTGAATATCATTTTCTGACAACAACAAACCCGGCGGACATCCATCAACAATACACATCATCGCCACACCATGACTTTCACCACACGTAGTGACTACAAAAGATTTTCCAACGCTGTTGCCTGCCATTTAGATCTCATTTATGTTACTGTGTCGTGAAAAATAAACATAAGTAGGCAATATGTCAAATCCCACTATTATCATTGGCATCTCAGGCGCATCTGCTTCCGGAAAAAGTTTATTGGCAAACACGATTGTGAATGAAATTGGATCAGATCGTGTTGTGGTCATTTCAGAAGATTCCTACTATAAAGATTTACATAATTTACCACTGGAAGAACGCGCTAAAACTAATTTCGATCATCCCGACGCACTCGATCATGAATTATTAATTGAACATTTAAAATTATTGCGCGAAGGAAAAACCGTTGAAATTCCACGTTATGATTTTTCACAGCATCAACGCAGAAAAGAAACGCGTCACATCGGACAACATCGTATTATCGTGTTAGAGGGTATTTTATTATTCGTCGATCCTGCATTGCGCAGCATGATGGATATTCGTATTTTTATGGATACGTCACTGGATATTTGTTTAATGCGTCGATTAAGACGCGATTTACTCGAGCGTGGTCGTTCATTGGAATCCATTCTTGAGCAATATCAAAATACTGTTCGTCCGATGTATTTACAATTTATCGAACCCAGTAAAAAATACGCTGACATCATTGTTCCGCGCGGCGGCGAAAATCGCATTGCAATTGATATGATTAAAGCGAAAATGCGGGAGTTGTTAGTTTAGCCACTTCGTCAACTGATCAATTAACTGCTGTGCTTGATCCGCGCTTGAAATGGCAAACTTCGATCGCAACACATATTCACCATTGCGTTTTTGATAGCGACGAATAGAATATTTTTCAGGCAAGTAACATTCTTTTTTGCGATCCCACTCTTGCAAGCGAAATAAAATGGTTGTCCATGCACCACGCGTTAATACCACTTTTTCCAGTTCTTTTACCGTCTCAATTCCATCTTCTGTGTATGACACGGTTAATTCATCGATTGTCGCTGCCATTCAATGCGCTCCTATTAAAAAATCATTTTGCGACAAACTATAAATCACTTTCATAAAAATGCAATTTTATTCGTGATGCTCGTGACCTTCTTTTTTCTCGTTTTGAATGCGATCGTAAATTTCTTCACGATGCACAGACACTTCTTTCGGTGCATCCACACCTAAACGCACCTGATTGCCCTTGACACCTAACACAGTGATTTTAACATCGTCACCAATGATGATCGATTCGCTAATGCGTCTTGTCAAAATTAACATGTCATATGCTCCTTTTCCTAATGGACACGGGGTAAGTGTAGTACATTTCAGAGGGTTGATCATAAATAACGATATTTTTATTTTACTAAAATCAATATGTTATGATATATTTTACATGTAATTCATAAAATATCATGTTGTTGGCGCCAGTTAAGGTACTCTTAACATTAACACGCTAAGATGTACTCAATTTGCAGGAAGCTGAATAAAGAAAAGGAGGTGCGAACGGGAGAATAAGAGAAAGGTGATTGTCATGTTTCAGCCTTGTTACGATCCAAAAGAATTCAAGAAAGTGGTTGAACAGTTCAAAAAAAGAGAGGGCATAATAACTGCTGACAGTGAATCTTTAGAAAGTAATGGAACAATCACCGAAGCTGAATCGTCCACATCGCCGACTGCTGATTCAAAACCGTCTGAAGAATTAACATTCGAGCAATTTTTAACACTTTGCAAAACGGCAACAGATCTTGAAATATTGTTAGCGCTTGAAGAAAAACTTAACGAAAAGAACACAAAAGAATTGACGGGTGAAGAAAGTCAAAGAGAAGCAGAGTTAAAAATTGCGTTGTATGAAAATCTTAACAGATTGTCATTAACTATAACTATTACCGATACCGAAAAAACAGAAAAAACAGAAACAAAACCTACAACATCTGCTGCTACAAAAAACCCCGCTTTCTTTGCATATGACTCGGTTCCGAGGAGTAGCGCAAAAACAGAAAGCCACAAACACAGTATGATAAATAGTAGTTTTGTTTACGATAACACAGCAGAAGACAAGCAACACTGTGGCTGTCCAAAATTTCCTTGCACTGTGATGTGATTCGCTGCTGCACCAGTGAATCATTACAGATGGTATGGACCCCGCCCCTTACTAAAGACTTCTAAGTGAGCCAGAATGAAGGTGTTAACAATCATTCAAATTTCAGC
>MGXZ01000005.1 GCA_001802455.1 Gammaproteobacteria bacterium RIFCSPHIGHO2_12_FULL_39_24 | reverse complement strand
TTGTATTTTCGTTGTTCATTTTACACCTCTGTTTTGAGAATTTTCTCTCTTAACAGGGTGTCCGTCAAAGTGGGGCTAGATCAGGTGGTGTTCTGTTATGGAAAAGATACTGCAGGGGCACACAACCCAGTGAGAGCACTTCATTATCAAATAACCGGATAGTTTAAGAAAGGAAAAATGTTGCTCGCAGCGAGCGGGCAACGTCACACGCAGCATCTCTTTAGCTTGGTTACTTGATTTCATCGTTTATTCCTCGTTTTTTTATAAAGGGTTGTTATTTCTTCAAATGTAATATCCATTAATTGCATCATGCGAAAAAGCGTTGGTAAGTCCTCATTAAAAAACTCCTGTTTTTTTAAATCTACAATAATTTTTACAGCATGTTGTGTGACAAAATAACCCACGCCACGCTGCATTTTAATAATGTTGTGTTCTTCTAAATAACTGACCGTGCGCGTCACCGTGTTAGGATTAACTTCCAGCATCAAAGCAATTTCTCGTATTGATGGAATTTTTTGTTCACAAACCCACCCCTTTTGTAAAATTTTTTCGCAACAAAAATCCGCAATTTGAAGATAGATTGCTTTTTTACTTTTAAATTCCATCCTATTTAATCTCACTCTCCGCAATGCGGACGTAGGTGATGAGCCAACAAATTGGCGCTACCACTATCCAAAAAATAAAATAGACTCCATTGAATGATTTTGAAATCAGATCAAACAATCCACTCTGACTGCAGGATGGACAGGTCACCCATGAAAAAAGAAATAATAAAATCGCTAATACGATAAACAAACAGCCTAAGGCCAATGTTGTTTTTGTGATTGAGTGTTTTTGAAAATAAGCTGCGCCCAATAAAAAAATGGATTGTAAAACAATATATTTCCCAATGCCAATCCACAACCCAATTGAAGTTAAATCAAATATATTGATGGCGTGATGAAAAAATAGCGTGTTGGTAATAACACTTAACATTGAACACGCATAAAAAACAACGAGTAATACTATTGCAAAAATAACCGTTGTTAATAAAAACTTTGATAAAAATCTTTCGAGATTGGAACAAGGCAATGTTAAATACGCACATGCTTTTCGATGATCATGCATTTCATTAAATGCCCGATTGGTGATCATGAATCCACCGATATATAACATCCAAGAATAGGCGTCGGCACTTCCTGAAAAGTGAAATGGCAGTAGTGCTAAAATAACGATAAACGCAGCAGAGGTTACTAACATATTCTTCTTATTGGTGACGATATCTATTTTTATTAATTGGTATAACCGATTAAAATTAAGGGTAACCATGATTACTCTCCGCCAAATAATTGACTTGATTTTTCTTTGTTTGCGATCACCATATTAAAAAATATTTCGAGGTCGATGTTGGAATCACGATTTGATTTATTTTCAGTTACTACTGCATAACCTGATATATTTTTTTCATAATAAATGCATGAATTCAAACTGGGCTCGCTCGATTCTTGCTCTATTGCAATTGTCTTTGTGACATGTGCCAGTGATGAATTTATAATAATTTTTCCATCATCTAATATCACCACCCTATCAACCAACTTTTCTACATCATGCACTTGATGGGTCGAAATAATAAATAATTTGTCATCCGTCATATTGGAAGCGATGAGTTTTCTAAATTGACTTTTGCTAGGTATATCAAGTCCATTGGTGGGTTCATCAAATAGAATTATTTTGCATTGTGTTGCGATCGCAAAACTAATAAGAAATTTTTTCTTTTGGCCATAAGAAAATGTGGGTAATAATTTATTATTAGGAATATCGAATTCTTTTATGCATGCTTCAAATAATGTTGTATCGAAGTGCGAATAAAAGGGTGCGTATAAATCAAGATATTGTTTTGCTGTTAATTGTGGTACAAAAAATTCTTCTGGAACAAAATAAATATGGCTTAGACTTTCAGGCTCACGATTTTTGACATTAAAACCCAAACGCATGCAATCGCCCGCTTGAGCAAACAATAACCCCGCCATTATTTTCAGCAGCGTTGTTTTACCAGCGCCGTTTTTGCCTAATAATCCGCAGACATTACCGGGTTGAAGCCGAAGATTCAGTTTTTCAAATAATACATCGGTTTTGCTATAACCGAAACTTAACTCACGCAGTGTTATCATAAAACCTCTAAATTAGTGTACTAGATATCTAGTTGACTAATGGTAAGGCAATACGATTCTTTTGTCAATAGCGACTTTTACCGTATCGGGAGACGGTAGGAATTTGATTTGCTGATCGTAAAGAATAGACTTCTTTCGAAACCTCGATTAATGGACAATCTCTTCGAAAAAATTTTCTCAAAATGCTCATTGGCTAATGTGGGCACGAAGCTTTTTCAAAAATTTTTTCTGCGACCTTGTCTCACTACTCAAGGTTTCGAAAGAAGTCTAATGATCAATTTTATCCGATTGAAATAAAAAAACGGCATCACCGACAAAAGATGCCATCAGTCATTTTTCTGTTTTAGAAAAATTCCCAGAAAAAATTGTGTCTGGCGCTGTGATTTGTTTTTGCGACACATTATTACCAATTACACAACAGGTTCAAGCAATACCGGTTTCTTTAATTTAAAATCATATGGGTGACCGGGATCGCGGGGCGGCCGCGGGCATCGTAAAATTTTCTTTTTCTGTCGTTGTTAAAGTAGTTGTTCTTACAGCGGAAGGAGTTGTTACAATGCTAGAAAATCGCCGTAAAGCCGCGATCAATGAGTACGTGTTCTCACGCGGTATCGGTACGCCTTTTTCATTACCCGAATACTCATAATTTAATGCGCCACCAGGGAACGTACGCCAGTCTCTCATGAACTTTCTAAGCTGACCGAAAGTATAAAATATTATACCAACCAAGAAGGAGGTAGAGAATGTCAATGTAGAGTAAAAATTCCACAGATTCTTAGCATTGTTATTTTTATTTAAACCTACAGCTATGAGCGGCAACATTATGAAGAAAAAAAAGATGTTAACGATAATAGGAAAATTGTAATCGGAAAGCAAAAAACATAATTTCATTCCTTTGCTAGCAAGTGCACGTTCAAGTGTATCTGCTGCTTGACCTATTTCCTCAAGAAATGGTTTCGTTGTTATGTGGGTTGATTGAGTAACATCAAAAGGGGGGGGCTGTAGCTTAAAAGACGAGAGGATCTGGCTTGAGATCATCACGTATCCTCCGTTTAATCTTACAGAATAAGTAGTCCCATCATACGTACGCTCCAAATTAAGCAACCATGTCTTCAGTGTGCAACCCTCATCCTCCACATTCACTACCGTGTAATCCAGCAATGAAGTAGGAAATCGGATTCGCGTTAATGGTGTTTGAGCTACCCCTACCCTGAACTCAATATCACGAAGCTCAAACCCATCTTTAGCTCTCAACAGTTGATCGTGAAAAAGATACAGCATGTTCATGAGAATAAGATTATCCCCAAAAATTCTATTCTCTTGATCTTGATTCCCCCCACTTGCTGTTGCCTGTTCGGGCAACAGTGGCTTAGCCTCATCATGATCATCAGGCCGAATTGTTATTTCGCGACTCATTGCTCTTCCTCTTCAAAAAATTTAACTACCCAATTAATCTGAGGCGACCATAACATATTTCAAAAAAAAAAAACACTTTTAATCTGAAATCACGCAATTTTACGTACGTTTTGTATAGATAACCTGTATCACATTGCCATCCGGATCCGCGCAATACAAACTGCGCGCGCCATCGCGATGTGTTTTGGGCTCTTTCATTATTTTCACATTATTTTTTTTCAAAAATAAAAACCATTCATCCACTGCCTCAGGTGATTCGACAAAAAAACCAATGTGATCGAGTCGTTGTGATGCGCGATTACGCTCGCATTTTTCAACACGATGCAGTGCTAAATTGTCATGACCTGATGTTAAGTACACATTGTCAACATCGGGCTGCCAATCAATAGTCATATTGAAAATATCTTGATAGAAATTAGCGCATGCTGCAACATCAAACACATTGAGCGCAACGTGACGAAGGCCGAGTGTTTTTAGCGCCATTTTTAATTCTCCTCGATATTTTAAAAATGTGATGTAGAATTTGTTTTACCACTTTAGCATAGGATTTATTGGGATACAGTTATGAGAAGAGAACGTCGACATCGACATCGGCGCGTAAAACATCGCGATATTCGTACACCATTAGCAGAACGCATTGCGAGTCAGCTGAGTCGAGAAGAAGCATCTGCTCGTGCAGCGATTCGAGATCGTGAGCATGATGCATCATTGATACTGCGTTTATTTTTGGGAGAACATGTTCACGATCAACAGGTATTGCGAACCCGCGAAGAATGTGACAGGCATCATATTAACACTGCTGCATTTTTAGCGTGGCATGCGATTTATAGAACCTTATTTAATTATAAGGAAGCATGTCGTTCGCAGAATGCTTCTTTATCACGCCCCCTTACCGTTGAATTATCGAAAGCACAACGCAACGGACTTTTTGCACGAGCGTGCAGCGCTAGGATGATGCGCATGGAACATAGAGGAAATTGCTTGTCTGCAAGAGCAAGACAGAAGCTAGAGCCTAGCAAACCACAAACTGTTTTAACAATAGCAGACCGTGCTCGGTCAAAATTGCTTCGGGGTGAAACTGCACGCCTTCGAGAGGAAACACGCGATGTTGTATCCCCATAATTTCTTCCTCTTCTGTCCATGCGGTAATCTCAAAATCAGATGACAATGTTTTTTGATCGATCACTAAAGAGTGGTAACGTGTTGCTTGAAATGGATTCGGGATATTGTTAAAAACACCTTTATTATCGTGAAAAATGGCTGATGTTTTTCCATGCATAATTTTTTTTGCAGAAATTATTTTTGCGCCGAAAGCATGCGCGATGGCTTGATGACCCAAACAAACGCCTAATATCGGAATTTTCCCCGCAAATTTTTTAATACTGGATAGTGTGACGCCCGCATCGATGGGTCTGCCAGGACCCGGTGAAATAACCATGTGATCCGGATTTAATTTTTCGATATCATCGAGTGTGATTTCATCATTGCGAAATACGCATACATCTTGTTTTAGTTTTTCAAAATAGTGTACTAAATTAAAAGTAAATGAATCGTAGTTGTCGATCATCAAGATCATTTTATTTTTTCTCGAATTATTTTTATGCGTTCCGCATAATCATCCGCTGAAAACAATCCCGATCCCATTACAATAAAATTAACACCTGCATCCACCACGCTGCGAATAGTGTCGACTTTAATGCCGCCATCAATACCCAATAAAATTGTTGGATTATACTGATCAATTAATTTTTTCGTTTCGCGAATTTTAGGTAAACTGTCTGGAATAAATTGTTGTCCGCCAAATCCCGCAAAAACAGACATGATTAAAATCATATCAAGTTGCGAAAATAATTTATCTGAAACTTCAATTTTTTTATCAGGATTAAAAGCAACGCCCGCTTGCATGCCCGCATCGTGAATTTTTTTGCACAGTGTTTGAGGATCTTTTACAGTAATGGGGTGAAAGGTTAATCGATTTGCACCCGCTTTTGCAAATGGCGCAATATATTTTTCAGGATCGGTCACCATTAAATGCACATCAATTTCTGCGGTAATGCCGTCTTTTCGCAATGCTGAGCAAATGTGTGTGCCGAAAGTTAAGTTAGGCACGAAATGATGATCCATCACATCAAAATGAATGCTGTCTGCGCCTGCGTCAATGATGTTTTTGCATTCTTCGCCAAGACGCGCAAAATCGGCAGATAAGATGGATGCAGCGATCAAGATTTTTTGTGGCATGATTATTCTCGATTAATGATCGTTGTGGTTCGAATTAAGCGCTAATTAAAGTAGCGAGAAGCCGTTGCAAGATCCCTTGTTTTTGTGTCATGTTCACGAAAAACAAGGGTGTTGTAACGGCTGCGAGCGAATGCAAATTTTCAGCGCTTAATTCATTATAGAATAAATTATACAGTATTTTTAAACTATGCTAGTCTTTACTATTCGGAAATCATGGTGAGATTACAGGAGGTAAAGATGGGAATTGGAAACAGTACAGAAAAAAAGGGTGATAAAGATTCTTTGAATAACTCTCTTTTGGGCGGCGGTTCTAAAAAATATGGCGGTGTATTTGATCGTACTCCAAAAAATAATTCCGTGACCTCGACTGGTTCTACTGATTCCGCGAACTCAGTTTGTTCTTCTGCAGGCCGTTATACACCATTAAAAAAGTAAAAAATTAAAAGTTAAAATTCCTTCGTCTTTTTAATCAACTCATACGCTTCTTTTATTTTCTGTGTTTTTTGCGTTGCTACTTTAATCATTTCGGGTGGCAACCCTTTTGCAATTAATTTGTCGGGATGATTTTGACTCATTAATTTTCGATAGGCCTTTTTAATTTCATCAGCATTGGCAGAAGGTGAAACCGATAATATATCGTATGCATCATTTAATGACATCGAAGCAGTGCGTGATCGCGTGTGATTTTGATATTGTTGATAACCTGTCACGCCCAATTTTTCACGAATATTTTGTAGCGTTGCATTTTTTGTAGCAGATAATTGCCCATCAGCAGACGCCATTTGTAATTGAATATCTAAAAACACAGTTAGTAATCCTGGCTGCATTTGAAAAACTTGTCGTAACTGAAATAACGTTTGATCCAAATGAAAGTCAGGCTGTTTTCCTGCGTTAAAAAGATGAATTGCTTGTTCTTTTAAAGTTTCATTTAAACCCATTTGCGACATAATTTTGCGTGCGGTGTGAATTTCATTTTCAGAAACATGCCCATCTGATTTTGCGATATAACCCATGACTTTAAAGGTGGCATTGAAGAAAATTTGTTGCGCGTGCGTGTGTACCGCACCCTGCGTGGCTTGAATGATTGCTTTGAAATAACCAACATCATAAAGATGACCGGCGATAAAGCCGAGTGCCATCCCAATCGGTCCGCCGATTATGAGACCGATGGTTGCGCCGATGATTTTGCCTTTGAATTTCATGGGATGAATCTCTATTTTAGGTTAAGATTGTAACATTTAATTAGTATTAAGCAGGATAAAAATATGCTACCTGTACCTCATTTAGAGACGGCTTTAACCGGCCCATTATTGCAGCTTGAAAAACAATTTTTGAGTAAGCAAGTTGAGATTGAAAGTTGGTTTCGTTCGCAATGGCAGTTAACGCCACCGCCATTTTATGGCTCAGTGGATTTGCGCAATGCGGGATTTAAGTTAGCGCCAGTGGATACGAATTTATTTCCCGCAGGATTTAATAATTTAAATCTTGAGATGATGGCATTGTGTGTACAAGCCGTACAATCTACGATGGCGGAGAAATGCCCGAATGCAACACGTTTATTATTAATTCCAGAAAGCCATACGCGCAATATTTTTTATTTTGAAAATTTAGCGTTGCTTGCAGAGATTTTAGAGCGCGCGGGTTTTGATGTTCGCATTGCTTCGCTGATTCCCGATTTAAAAGAACCATTACAACAAACATTGCCGTCGGGTCGTGAAATTATGCTAGAACCACTGATTCGCGAAAATGATCGCGTGGGCGTCAATGGTTTTTTTCCTTGCTGCATTATTTTAAATAATGATTTTTCTGCGGGCGTTCCTGCTATTTTAAAAAATACCCAACAACAATTTCTGCCGTCATTAAAATTAGGATGGTCGACGCGCTTGAAATCAGATCATTTTCGTTATTATGAAAAAGTTTCTGAAGCGTTTGCAAAAATAGTTGATATCGATCCTTGGTTAATTAATCCGTATTTTGATCATTGTGGTGAGGTAGATTTCTCCAATCAAAATAATCAAGCGTGTTTGGCTGAACGTGCGAGTCAATTATTTGAAAAAATCCGACATAAGTATGTGAAATATAAAATCGATCAGGCGCCTTTTG
The DNA here is from genome assembly GCA_001802455.1 of Gammaproteobacteria bacterium RIFCSPHIGHO2_12_FULL_39_24. Lineage (GTDB taxonomy): Bacteria > Pseudomonadota > Gammaproteobacteria > Coxiellales > Coxiellaceae > 2-02-FULL-42-43. The sequence continues at coordinate 109,495 of MGXZ01000005.1, read as the reverse complement.
TGGTTGTCAAAGCGGATCAAGGTACGTATGGAATGGCTGTGATGATGATTCAAGACCCACTTGAATTGGTGAATTTAAATCGCAAACAACGCACAAAAATGTCGTCACTCAAAGGCGGCGCTGCGGTAACGAAAGTTATTTTGCAAGAAGGTGTTTATACATTTGAAACCGTTGGAGATGACAATGCCGTTGCTGAACCCGTTGTGTACCATATCGGTCGATATGTTGTTGGTGGATTTTATCGCATTCATAAAAACAAAGGGATTGATGAAAATCTCAATGCACCAGGAATGGATTTTCAACCACTCGCTTTTGCAAAAAATTGTTATCTTCCGCCGTGTAAAAAAAATCACGAAACAGTAAATCGTTTTTATGCATATGGTGTTGTGGGAAGATTGGCAATGGTTGCGGCGGCGAGAGAGGTGTTATGAACATCGGTTTCTTAATGGATCCTCTTTCTCAAATTAATATTAGAAAAGACACGACATTTGCAATGTTGTTGGCATCACAAGCGCGTGGTTGGAAAAATCACATTATCATGCCGGAGGATATTTGGTTGCAAAATGGAATTGCTTGGGCGCGCATGCAATTAATCACAGTTCATGATGATCCAACCCATTTTTTTGACGTGACGAAAATCACTGAACAACCACTTGTTGATTTAGAAGTATTGTTGATGCGAAAAGATCCGCCAGTGAATATGGAGTTTATTTATTTAACGTATTTATTAGAACAAGCAGAATCGCAAGGATTGTTAGTATTAAATAAACCGAGTAGTTTGCGCGATGCCAATGAAAAATTATTTACAGCATGGTTTCCGCACTGTTGTCCAAAAACGTTGGTGACGTCAAAAAGCGATTTGATTTTAGATTTTATGGATTCGGTTGAAAATGCGGTGATCAAACCACTCGATGGCATGGGTGGACATTCTATTTTTCAATTATCACTGAATGATCCTAATCATCATGTGATTATTGAAACCGTCACGCAACATGGAACAAAAAAAATAATGGTGCAAGAATTTATTCCTGACATTATTCATGGTGATAAACGTATTTTGATGATTGATGGCGAACCAGTTCCGTATGCATTGGCGCGCGTTCCCGCGCAAGGTGATTTTCGCGGCAATTTAGCATCGGGTGCACAAGGTGAGGGGCGTGAATTAACAGATCGTGATCGTTGGATTTGCGAACAAGTCGGGCCTATTTTAAAAGAAAAAAAATTATTATTGGTTGGGTTGGATGTGATTGGAGATTATCTCACAGAAATCAATGTAACGAGTCCCACTTGCGCGCGTGAACTGGATAAATTATTTGATTTGGATATTGCGGGTGAGTTTTTGGATGTAGTGGAAGAGCTGATGTGAGTGTGGGAATTTACGTCGACTTTCTCTCAGGTGCATTGGCGCATCGCAGAAAATACGGTGGTGGCAAAAATCAATTAATCGCGAAAGCCGTTGGTATTAAATCAACAGAAAAATTATTTGTGTTAGATGTTACTGCGGGATTGGGTCGTGATGCATTTGTATTGGCCACGCTAGGTTGCGATGTATTGATGTGCGAGCGTTCAAAAATTATTTATGCATTATTAGAGGATGGATTAAAACGGGCTGAAAAAGAGGAGTGGTTTCGAGCATTATCTTTAAAATTAATTTGCATTGATGCAATTGATTATTTGCAAACCATCACGGAGACTCTTTCTCCCACCCCCACTTTTATCCCCGACGTCATTTATATCGACCCCATGTTTCCTGAAAGAACCAAGTCCGCATTGGTAAAAAAAGAAATGCGCATATTAAGAGAAGTGGTGGGCGATGATGTGGATTCTGAAAAATTATTTCAACTGGCTTTGACAGTAGCGAAAAAAAGAGTAGTGGTAAAGCGCTCTGCATTAGCACCCACCATCACTGAGGATAAACCCGATATTATTTTCAAAGGAAGCAGTTCGCGATTTGATGTTTATTTAACGGGAATTCGTCGTTGTATTAAATCCAATTAGTTTTGCTAGTCGTTGCGCTGCTTTTGCAGCCGCATCTTTATAGGGAAATAAAATTAAATCAGGATTGATTTTTTGCATTCCACTGAGTTCTTTACTGTCAAAAACACTGAGCACCACTTTTCCGGAAAAATTATTTTCTTTAAGTGATTTCATTAAAATTTGATTTGGCTCATTTTTAGGAATGGTGCTGATAACCCACTTTGTATGTTGAACGGGTAGTGTTTTGGTAAATTCCATATCTTCTGCATCACCAAAGCGAACCGGAAAATTATTCTTTTTCCACGCGCGAATTTTTTGTGGATCAAAATCAACCCCTAAAATGGTTAAACCCGATTCACGTAAAATTTTTGCAATCATTTGACCATAACGACCAATGCCGAAAACAATTGCGTCATAATTTTTTTGGTCATGAACTAGATCAACATCGTGATTCAGTAATTTTTTTCTTTCAAACATGGTGAGCAAGGGAAAAAACCAGCTGTAGAGTGTGTGAGAATATAAAATCATATAAGTGGATAGTGCAAAAGTAGCAATACCAATAAATGTCACGAGGCCAACAATAGAGGCGTCAATGTGCTTTAGGTTTTGTCCGAGCGCTACAAAAATCAGTGAGAACTCACTGATTTGTGCAGACGTTAATCCAACAATAAATCCCGTGCGTTTTCTATATCCCATCACACCCATAATAATCATCATGATGAGTGGTTTGATTATTAATACAAAGATAATTAATACGGTTGCTAGTAATACATGCCCATACAGCGCGCTAAATTGTAATTTAATACCGAGATCTAAAAAGAAAAATAATAATAAAAAGTTGCGTAATGTTTCTAGGCGTGATGTCAGTGCATCGCGATAGTGTGTTGAGGCGAGTGAAACGCCCGCTAAAAATCCGCCGACTTCTTTGCTTAATCCCAAAAAATCTGCAGCACCAGCTAAAACAATCGCCCACGTGATTGCAAATAAAATTAATAATTCACGTGATTTTGCGATACGATGCATGATTTTGGGCAAAACAAAGCGCGCGAGTAAAGCAACCACAGTTAAAATGCCAATTCCTTTTGCCGCAAGAGAAAAAATTTCAACACTCAATGCAAGGTGTGATGTCATTCCTAAATGAAGAGAGGATAAAATCACAATGGCAATAATCACTACGATGTCTTGCACGATAAGATAACCAATTGCAATTCGACCATGCAAGGTATCAATTTCATTTTTATCTGATAGTAATTTGACGATAATAATCGTGCTGGAAAAAGTGAGCGCGACTGCAACATAAATTGCCGCAATGGGATTGAGCCCCAATGCAATACACAGTCCATAACCCATTGCGGAAGTAAAAATAACCTGCCCCAATCCGGTTGCAATTGAAATAATGCCCAGCGATCGAATTAAATAAAAATCTAATTTTAAACCGACGATAAAAAGCAGTAGCGTGACGCCAATTTTAGCGAGCAAATCAATTTCAGCGGATGCGGAGATCCATCCCAAGACGTTGGGCCCGAGAAAAATACCTGCTGCGATAAAGGCGAGAATCAGCGGTTGATATAATCGAACAGCAATGAAGCCAAATAAAATGGAGAACATTAATAAAATGGCCAATTCATTAAAGAGGTTGCCGAACATGAAAGATCCTTCTGTCATGATTCAACTGTCACAGAAGTGAGCGCGTTAGTTGAGCAGCTTTATTATCATTCAAAATATCAAAATGTTATATTCGTTAATATAACGATAATATAGAGTTGATAACATTACAATTCGATAAACAAAATTCTATGGGGATTAATAATGCGTAAATGTGCTTTATTTTCATGTGCTGGTGCTGCGGGTGCTGGGTGTTTAACTGGAATGGGTACTTTGGGGGGTGAGCTTGGTGCTTTAATTATGCAAAGCGCCGGTTGGACAGTTGGTGGCGCACCTGTTGTTAGTATCAGCATGGTTGCTGCAGCTAGCGCTGCTGGAACCGCCGCTGTTACTGGCCCAGTGGTTTGTTGCTTGATGGGCTGCATGGCTATATCAGATGATGGTGAGGATGGGTTGTCAAGCTCTCAGAGGTCATCTTCTTCTGTCGGAGGTACTGCATTATTAGGGGCTGCTAATGGTGCTGCAGGTGCAGCTATGCTAGGTATGAGCGGAACGAAGTTAGGTTATGTTGTTGCTTCTGCTGCAGCCGGTTTGCCGCTTGCAATAATCGGTACTATTGTTGTTACAGGTGTGACCGCTTGTGCCGGACAGATCTGCTATAAACTTTGCTGTGATTCACAAGGCAATTTGAGCGGTATGGATGGTCAAGGCAGATCAACACCGATATTAACACCTGGCAGGCAGCGAGCTACTGTATCTGCTACTTCTGCTTTGCTAGCAGTACAACATGATGCAGTTGTTACGTTTCCGCAGCACCCGAAAGGCCTAAACTAACAGTGCGGTTTATCTTGGACTGTGATGCGGTGACTTGCCACCGTATAATGTTATACCGTATACTTATATACGGTATAAATGTATACGGTACACAACGATGGATTACTTCCCCATCACGATTGCACACGATAAAGCATTTTGCAATCGCGTTCAAGAGCGCTGTTATCTCAAAGAATTGATTACAGCAAGACGACACACCGTGGTCATTGCGCCGAGACGATACGGTAAAACCAGTTTGATTGCGCAATGTTTGTCTGAATTGAAAATGCCTCATGTCACTATGGAATTAACACTGGTGACCACAGCGCATGACGTGGAAAAACTGATTGCAAACCATGTCAGTGCATTTTTGTATACAGTACTGCCCAAAACCACCAAAGCCAAAACAAAAATATTAAAATTATTTCAATGGCTCAACCCACAATTGACACTCACAGCGCATGGACAATCCTTGCAATTTAAACCCGATTGGCAAAATCATCCTACCAAAAACATTGCTGAAATATTAAAAAAATTAAATGAAGCCGCAAAATTAGCAAATAAGAAGATGGTTATTGTGATGGATGAATTTCAACAACTCAGTCTCATTGATAATCACACAATCGAAGCCTCCATTCGTCATGCCATGCAATACAGCACACATATTTCCTATATTTTTTCTGGTAGTCACCGCCATATGTTGCTGAGCATGTTTAACAATAAAAATCAGCCATTTTATAACTCATGTGAAATCTTATCATTGACACGTATTCATCACGACGATTATGTTAAATTTATTCAGCATGCCGCAAAAGAAAAATGGCATAAAAACATTCCGTTAGAAACGTTGAATGCATTATTTGAATTGACTGAATATCATCCCAATTATATCAATCGAGTTTGTGGTTATTTGTGGCTAACGCATCAATTCCCCACCACTCAAAACATTCATCATTATTGGGATGAATGTGTGCAGTCAAAACAAGCTGAATTTTCAGAAAATATTTTATCATTAAGTGCAAATCAAAAACGCGTATTTTCTTATTTAGCACGACACCCAACAAAACAAGTCAGCGATCATGATTTTTGTAATGCAGTGCAATTGCCCGAAGCCAGTGTGCGACAAGCGGTGAAGGTATTATTAAAAAAAGATTATTTGCAAAAAAATAAAGAAGGTGTTATTTCCGTCTTAGATCCTGCAATGAAAAGCTATTTGAATAGCTTGTTTGGTTAAGCAGAAAAAGAAGATCCGCAACCGCAGGTGGTTTTTGCGTTGGGATTTTTAATCACAAACTGTGCGCCATTAATGTCTTCACGATAATCAATGGTCGCATTTTGCAGATATTGAAAACTCATCGGATCGACGAGTAATTTTACGGTGATGGTGCCGCTACCGCTTTCGCCATCATCATCTTCTTCTTCTTCGTTGTTTTCTTTTGTCGCGATTTTTTTTTCAATCACACAATCATCGTCATTAATCGTTTCATCAAAGGTAAAACCATACTGAAAACCAGAGCAACCACCACCTTGAATAAACACGCGTAAGTTTAATTGGGGATTGTTTTCTTCTTCGATTAATGAATATACTTTTGCTGCCGCAGCATCGGTGAAAATGAGTGAAGAGGTAGAAATAGTTTGTGTGATCATTGTGTATGAATTATTGGCTTTTTTTAAGATAGAGTCAATGTACGTTTCAGGAAATTCACATGTTATGGCTTTTAGCGTTCCACATTATTTTCGTGGTCGCGTGGTTTGCCGGCTTATTTTATTTGCCGCGATTATTTATGTATCACGCAATGAGCACTGATCAAATCAGTATTGATCGTTTTAAAATAATGGAGCGAAAATTATTTTGGATCATCATGACACCCGCGGGTGTGTTGACGACGATTTTTGGGTGTTGGTTATTGTTATTGAATTGGCAAGTGTATTTTCAACAAGGCTGGATGATCATTAAATTATTGTTAGTGTTGTTGTTGTGGCTGTATCATTTTTTCTGTGGATATTTGTTGCAACAATTTAACAATAATAAAAATAATTTTTCGTCGACGTTTTATCGTTTTTTTAATGAAGTACCAACATTGTTTTTATTTGTGATTGTTATTTTAGTAGTGGTGAAACCGTCATGATGTTATTGCACTTCAATCATTTGAAAATCATTTTTCATGGCACCGCAATCAGGACATAACCAATCATCTGAAATATCTTCCCAGCGTGTTCCAGGTTCAATGCCGTCTTGTGGCCAACCTTGCTCTTCATCATAAGTAAAACCACATAACAGGCAAATATACTTCTGGTATGGCATAATCGCATCCTTTATTTGGGCAGAGCGCACAGGTTATCTGTTGGAGTTTACAGATGCAAACAGTTTCAAAACACAATGTTAAATCGCAACACTTATTTCAACAAGCGCAGTGTTATATTCCGGGTGGTGTGAATTCGCCAGTACGTGCATTTAAGGCAGTGGGTGGTGAACCGCGCTTTATTCATTCAGCAAAAGGCGCTTATCTGATTGATGTCGATGGCAATCAGTTGATTGATTATGTTGGATCGTGGGGGCCGATGATTTTGGGTCATGCGCATCCTGCCGTCATTCAAGCGGTCGTCGATGCGGCACAACGAGGGTTAAGTTTTGGTGCGACGTGTGAATATGAGGTGTTATTGGCACAAGAAATTTGTGCGCGCGTGAATTCAATTGAAAAAGTACGTATGGTGAATTCAGGTACGGAAGCGACGATGACCGCGATTCGTTTGGCGCGTGGTGTTACGGGTCGAAATAAAATACTGAAATTTGAGGGATGTTATCACGGACACGCTGATAGTTTATTGGTGAAAGCAGGTTCAGGTGCATTAACGTTTGGAGTGCCGAGTTCGCCAGGTGTGCCAAGTGGTTCAACGCAAGATACGTTGGTGGCGGATTTTAATGATTTTGAATCTGTACAAAAATTATTTGAGCAACACGCTCAAGATATTGCATGCATTATCATTGAACCACTCGCGGGCAATATGAATATGGTGCTGCCAAAACCAGGCTTTTTGCAGAGTTTGCGTGAAATTGGCAATCATTACGGTAGTCTGCTTATTTTTGACGAAGTGATGACAGGATTTCGTGTTGGTTATCAAGGTGTGCAAAGTTTTGTGGATGTGGTGCCTGATTTAACGACATTGGGTAAAATCATTGGGGGTGGTATGCCGGTGGGTGCGGTTGGTGGACGCGCTGATTTAATGGATCAACTGTCTCCACAAGGCGCTATTTATCAAGCAGGAACGTTGTCGGGTAATCCGGTTGCGATGGCTTCAGGGCTTGCGACACTGAAACAATTAACGCCTGAAAAATATGTCACATTGGCGTCAATCACGCAGCAATTGGTTGGTGGTTTGAAAGCGCGTGCCATGGCAGCAAAAATTCCTTTTCAGATAAATCATCACACAGGTATGTTCGGATTATTTTTTACACCTTCAGAAAAGGTGACGCAATTTTCAGAAGTGATGGCGTGCAATCAAGCGCATTTTAAGGCATTTTTTGCAGGCATGTTGAGCGCCGGTGTTTATTTGGCGCCTTCTGCCTATGAAGCGGGATTTGTATCATTAGCGCATACTGACAATGAAATAACGCAAACCATGGACGCAGCAGAGCGTGCTTTCGCAGCGCTTTGCATTGCGTAGTGATTTTGTATCCGCGATAATGAATCACAAGTGTTATCTGGGAATCGAACGAATGAGTTCATATTGGCGAATCATAATCAGCAGCAGTATTGCAATCGCAAGTAGTTGCGCGTTTTCGCCTGTTTTTGCTGATAATTTGATACAGATTTATCAACGAGCGATCATCAGTGACCCCATCTTTGCTCAAGCAGAATCCACTTGGCAATCACAAAAAATGAATTTGCCCATTGCAGAAGCAGGATATTTACCTCAAGTATCCATTGCTGCCAATACCACAAGAGAATATGCGAATAACGATGCGGTTTCTGCGGTTACGGGTGCTGGAACGGGAGATTATTGGTGGCAATATGGGTACACGTTAACCGCAACGCAACCTGTTTTTAATTTTGTGGTGTGGGCACAAGTCAGAGGGGCGAGCGCTACCGTTAAATCAGCCACTGCAACCTATCTTGCTGCGCAACAATCCTTAATGCAACGCACCGCAACTGCTTATTTTAATGTATTGCAAGCATACGATCAGATGCGATTTACGATTGCAGACAAAGAGGCCGTGTGGCAACAGTATTTAACGGCGCGTGAACAATTTCGGGTAGGACTGATTGCCATCACAGATGAATATGATGCGCGTTCCAGTTACGACCAAGCCGTGGCGCAACAAATTGCAGCACAAAATAATTTGAATATTCAGCTTGAAAATTTACGTGCGATCACGAATCGATATTATCCCGCATTAAATGGGTTAGGAATTCGTTTGCCGTTGGTTACCCCCAAACCTGCCAACGTGGATAAATGGGTCGAGGTGGCGAATAAGCAAAATTATCAAATTAAGGCGCAAAATTACAATGTGTTGGTTGCGATGGAAGCCATCAAGCAAGCAGCGGCAGGTGATTATCCCGTGTTGGGAGTGCAAGGACAATTTGGTGAAACACATGCCGTGGATAATCCACCCGACACAGCACAAGATGCAGGAAGTGTGGGATTGAATTTAACTTACGCGCCAATTCAAGGTGGATTGGTTATCGCATCGACGCAACAAGCGCGATATAACTATGTGACCGCTTCTGGTTTGCTCGAACAAACACATCGCACTGTGGTTGATCAAGCGCGATCGAGTTTTTTGAGTGTGTTATCCAATGTCAGCAAAATTAAAGCGGACAAACAAAGTATTATTTCGGCGCAGAATGCATTGGAAGCAACGCAAGCGGGTTATAAAGTAGGTACGCGTACGATGGTTGATGTGTTGAAGGCATTAACAACGGTATATCAAGCACAGCTTCAACATGCCAATGATCAATACGCTTATATTAATAATTTAGTTGCGTTGAAAGCGGCTGCGGGTACATTGAGTGTTGCTGATTTGGAAACAATCAATCGTTGGTTAGGTGCACCTATTCAGTTTCCTGAGCAAACCAGTGTCGCGAAAATACCCGTTGGCGTGGAAGAAAATGCGACGAACAAACCAGATATAAAAAATCTTACAGATAAGGTGACTGAGAAAAAAATAGTAATGCAGCCCGAAAAAATAAAAGAATTGCCATCGCCCAAAATGACTATGCTTCCGCAGCCAGCGAGAACCTAACTCAATTTATCTCCACGGATATATTTTTCGCTCGTGAATAAAAGTATTTTTTATTTTTTCTTCTGTGTCACAACACTGAAAAGCGTTTCGAAATTGTTTTGTATATATGAGTAGATCGTAATTTGCACACACAGTCGGCGTTATTGTTTGTATTGAATCTATCGGTTTCCAGCCAAAATAAGCAGCCGCTTGTTCGTAAATCATTTGTGTTGCGCGATATTTTGCAGTTTGTGTGTATCCGGCAATATGGGGTGTGCCGATAAAAACACGGCTCAACAAGGGTAATGAAATTGCTGGTTCATTTTCCCATACATCCCAACACAACATTAAATGATTTATTTTTAATAAATCATGTTGGTCAACAACAGCGCCACGTGCGGTATTGATTAAAATCGTATTGTATTTTAGTTTCGATAATAATTTTTTATTGATCATACGAAAAGTGGGAAATAATCCTGTTTTTGTGAGCGGCGTGTGAATTGAGATTAATTGTGATTGTTGGAAAATTTCTGTTAATGATGAAACAAAATTAAAATCTAATTTTTCCGTTAAAAACGGATCGTAGCACAATATACTGCAGCCCAATTTTTGTAATGATCTTGCCACGATTTTGCCAATGCGCCCACACCCAATAATTCCTGCAGTGACGTTTTGTGTTGATAATAAATTTGATTTCATTAATGCAGCAACACAAGACATTACATATTCAGCGACCGCGCTTGAGTTTGCACCAGCAGCGGTTGCAAGCGTTATATTATTTTCTGAAAGCCATGGTGTGTCGATATGATCTGTTCCGGTTGTAACCGTCCCAACCCATTTTATCGGTGTATTTTTTAATAACGCTTCATTTACCGTGGTTACTGTGCGTGTTAACAAAATAGTGGCGCTTTCAAGATGCGTGTGTGTGATGCTTTCACCTGGCAGTAACACTACTTCATGCGCAGAGAAGAAATCGGTAATAAAAGGAATTTTATCGTCGGCAATTATTTTCACTGCATCATACCGCCGGCTGGGTGAAAGGATTCAAAAAGATACCGTCTTCGCGTACACTGGTAAAGATATTTGTTGCGAAATACCAGGGAAAGAGGCGGTGTGATGCGGCGTATTTTTTTAACCAGCGCTTTTGTGTTGCTTGCCTCTGTGGTATTTGCAGAGGAGTCGTTACCAACGCCGCAAGCAACTTCGACAGCCCTTCCGCCGCCCAAAGCCACTACTTTTCTTCCCATGCAGCACCGCCTGAATCCTAAAACGAAAGGAGATGCTGTTGAAGCGCATCGGTTACTGCAGATCGATGAATCCAGTCAGTACTCACCGAATCGAGATGACTATAACAAATTAACGGCGTCTGATTTGCAAGAACTGCCTGTACCCATTGCCGTTCCTCAAAGTCCTAAAAAATTAAGTTTAAGAGAAGCGATTGTATTGGCGTTACGAAATAATCCAACAGTTAAAATTGCTGAGCTTCAACGCATCTTGGATAAATTTGGATTGGAATTGGCAATCCATACTTATGAAATCAACTGGAATCCGCTGACGTTTTCTTCCACGTTTGTTAATAAAACTTACCCACTGTGGAATGCAACCGGTGGTTTTACGTTAGCCACATCGGCAGGAACCCAATTCAGTTTGGCGCATACCAATAATTTACTGGGCGGAATGGGTTCAACTGTTTTAACGTTGACGCAACCGCTATTGCAAAACTTTGGTTTTGAATTTAACCGAATTCCCTATTTAAACGCGATGGACAGCGAGCAGGTTGCACGACTCACGTTCAAAAACAGTGTGATGACAACGGTTGTGTCAGTTATTTCAGCGTATCGTTCATTGGTTCAAGCATATAACAGCATGGATCTCAGTAAAGAATCATTGGCCACGCAACAAAAAGCGATTGAACAAACAAAACTAGAAGTAACAGTAGGAAAAACGTCGCGGAGTGATTTACAACAACAAGAAGCCAATATGGAAGGTACGCGTTTACAAGTGGTGGAGCAAGGTGATTCGCTTCGCAGCGCTTATGAAGCATTTTTATCTTCACTGGGTTTGGTGTCATCCGCCAATTTAGTCATTGATCGTAACATTGTAGTGGATGAAAAAAAATTACCCGATTTAGTGACCTGTAAAAAAATCGCGATGAAAAATAATATTGCTTATCTCTCTGCGTTGTTAAATTTTGAAATTACCAAACGTGCATTAATTACGGCAGAAAATGCCAGAAAATGGTCATTGAACATGGTGACCAGTGTCACCCAAGGTAGTCAACGCAGTGGAGTGGGTTCGCCGATCGCTAATATCGACACTAATCCATCGGTCGCATTTAATTTATCAATCCCTATCGATAATATTTCATCAAAGCAAGGCGAGGTGAGCGCAAAAATTGCGATTGAAAATGCGAAAATGAATTTGGAGCAGCAAAAAGAAGATTTGATGCGTAATGTAATGAGTCAGTGGAATTCAATACGGGATCAATATCAGGAAATTAAAATTGCACAAGCGCAAATTACATTGCAAGACATTTCATTAAAAAATGCAGAACTGAAATTAAAATATGGAAAATCATCGGTATTTGAAGTCAATAGTTTGCGAGACGATTTATTGAGTCAACAAACTAATTTGGTTACCACTGAAATTACGTATCTTAATTCGGTAACCGCATTCAGGCAATTGTTAGGAACTTTGTTGGATTATTGGCACATTAAACTTAGGTATTAAACCATGCGTATTAAAAAAAATGGATTGATTAACATAGTAGTATTCATTTTATTTTTTTGTGTTTTATTATCAGGCTGTGATCATAAAAAGAAATCAAAAGCAATTTCAAAAACACAGGTGATTGTCGCAAAAATGGAGTCGCCTGTGGAAAAATTATTTTATACGGGAACGTTATTTCCGATTGGCACGATTGGTGTTGATGCACCCGTTGCTGGTAATATTACTTCCATTGATTTTAATTATGGTGAGCGTGTTATTAAAGATCAGGTGTTGGCGATATTGCACTCCAAACAGTTGTCTGATGATTACCGAAAATCTGTCGATGATTTTCTCCACAAAAAGCAAACATTTTCAACCAACCAGAAAGCATTTGAAGCTGAGCAGGCATTGTATAATGCAGGTGTGGTTTCACAAAATGAGTATGCGAGTACAAAAACAACACTAGAAGATTCTGCTTTGGATTTTTTGCAATCAAAATTTCAATTACAAAAAGTATTGTATACCGCTAATGTGGATCCTGAGCATATTGAATCACTTTCTTTATCTGATACTAAGGCCGTTAATTTATTATTACAAAGACGTTTTCGCCGTGTTGAAGTCATAGCGCCCGCTTCGGGTATTGCCCTTTTCCCAACTGAAAAAAATTCGAGTGACAGCGGTGAATCACCTGGTTCAGGATCATCGGGAAAATTACTGCAAGGAAGTAATGTTAAAGATGGCCAGCTTTTATTACAAATTGGGGATTTGTCAGGATTGAGCGCTTCATTTAATGTCAGCGAGGTGGATATTGATCGAATAAAAAAAGGAATGAAAGTATTGGTGACGGGTAATGCTTTTCCAGGACAAACATTGAACGGATTTATTGATGCGGTTTCTTCACAAGCCAATCAAGGTTCGAGTGAAAGTGGACTCAGTACCTTTCAAGTAAAAATAAAAATTCCTAACTTAGATAAAAAGATTGTGGATGCGATTCGTGTTGGAATGACAGCCAAATTTGAAATTGATATTGAGTCAGCGCCGAGAATTATGTTGCCGGTCAATGCCGTGACCGATGACAATGGAAAAAGTGTGGTAACTATTTTAGACGCGCAGGGAAAAACAAAAACAGTGCCGGTGATTACCGGTATCACAACACCGACACAAATTGTGGTGGTGAGTGGTGTTAAAGAAGGTGACAAAATTGTTGTGCCGGAAGAAGTTGAACGGTGATGATTAAATTTGAGAATGTTAAAAAATCCTATCGCATGGGCGAAACCGAATATCAGGCATTGAGTGGTATCAATTTTACTATTCAGAAAGGAGAATTGGTTGCTATCGTTGGCCCATCAGGTTCAGGAAAATCAACTGCAATGAATATCTTGGGATTGCTCGATAAACCCACTTCAGGAAAATATTATTTAGACGATATTGATACGTCATTATTTACGGGAGATAAATTATCAGCGCTTCGTAATCTTCGTTTGGGATTTATTTTTCAACAATATTTTTTACTACCTAAATTAAAAGCAATTGAAAATGTGATGTTACCGTTAACGTATCGCCATGGTGAAAATATTCCCATGCACGACATTAAATCGCGCGCGCTGACTATGTTGAAAACAGTTGGCATGGAAAATCATGCTTCTCACCTTCCGTCAGAGTTATCAGGAGGTCAGCAACAGCGTGTGGCCATTGCACGTGCATTGATCGGCAAACCCAGCATTATCTTAGCAGATGAACCAACGGGTGCATTGGATACTGTGACAAGTCAGCAAATTATGGATTTACTGCAAAAAGAAATGCAGGAAACAAAAACAACGGTTGTGATTATCACACATTCCGTGGAATTAGCGGCGCAATGTCAGCGCGCGATTCACATTCGTGATGGGGTGATTGTAGTATAACAGATAACGGATAACGGATAACGGATATGGAATTTATCTCTTCATTTCGCGAAGCCATTTTAAACTTATTGAGTGCAAAATTACGCTCATTTCTTGCTATTTTAGGCGTATTAGTTGGAACGGGTTCAGTGGTAGCATTGATTTCATCTAGCCAATTGGCGACCGCGCATGCGTTATCACAATTCAAATCATTGGGTACGAACTTGCTGTCATTGTATATTCGGGATGATTCTTTTGGAAAAAAAAGCGATCAAACAAAAAAATTCGTATTGTCAGATGTGCCGGCGTTACAGGCTGTTAGCACCGAAATTAAATTGGTAGCACCCTATACGATCAATTTTCAACCCATGTTTTTTAATGCAGTGAATTTGGAAGCGCAACAAATCATTGGTGCAACCGATACATTTGCTGTGATTGCGAAAACGGTTATCGATCAGGGTCGACTCGTTTCTATGTTGGATAAAAGAAGTTTTTATTGTGTGATTGGTTCAAAAGTGGCGAAAAAAATAAAAAGCGCAGGAGCAAATCCACTGTATAATCAAATACTGGTGGGTAAAAATCTTTTTACCATAGTGGGTATTTTAAAACCCTGGCCTGAAAATTTATTTATTTCAGCTGATATTAATAGCAGCATTATTGTTCCCATTGAAACTTCTTATTTGTTGGGCAAAGATACGAAAATAGAAAATATTTTAATTAGGTTGACTGAAAATCCGAATATTTCTACTGTCAGTGCCGCGATTACTAAAACAATGTTAACCATGCTTCCTGCAAAAAAGATTGTTTTTAATAGCCCGAAACAATTAATTGATTTAATTGCAAAGCAAAGGCAAACCTACACAATGTTGCTGATTGCCATTGGTAGTATTTCGTTGGTGGTGGGTGGTATTGGTGTGATGAATATTATGCTGGTATCCGTTGTTGAGCGTCGACGAGAGATTGGTATTCGTATGGCGATTGGCGCATGTCAATCCGATATTTTACGCATGTTTTTAATTGAATCCGTGATGTTGACCATTTTTGGCGGTGCGTTAGGTGTTTTTTTTGGTATTTTGACTTCTTATGTTTTGGCAATGTTTTCACATTGGGAATTTTATTTTTATGGCATGCCTATCATTTTGGGATTTGGTGTGTCTGTGTTAGTGGGGATGCTTTCCGGTTTTTATCCAGCATGGCGTGCATCACAACTTGATCCGATTGAAACGCTGCGATCCTAATATTATTTTCCAAACGATACACCAAAATGATAAGCACAGGTTGCTTTTTTGCTGGAAATGGTGCAAATTGTCGGATCATTTTCAATCAAATCTGATTTCTGATCACAAACAAATACTTTTTTTTCAGAAACGGCATCTTGTTTCAGTTTTTCAAGAATGACCGTGAGAAAAGTATTGGCGTGCATGGTGAGATTGTAGTTGAGCAAGTACTCTGTTTTGTTAGCTTTATCAACGACGGTTGTTTTGGGTGCGGGTGCCGTGAGCGTTCCGCTTTTTTCATTGACAGTAATCGTACAGCTATAAGTGTTTTCGCAATTATAAACAAATACATTGTGATCGTTTTGATTTTTTATCTTGTCTTCCACTTCGACCCATTTTTGTGAATTTAAACATAATTTTTTTGCTGATAGATGATCTGGGTCGCTGTTGTTGTCGGCAAAAATAGGGGTTGATGTTGAAAAAATAAATGCAATAACGAATGATGTGAATATGCCTATTTTCATAACGTCAAAATTCCTTAAACAAATTTCTCCAGTTTTAGTTCATCAATATGCGCGAGCGTATAACTGCTTGGCATTTTAAATCGTTTTGCTAAATAAAGAATGCCGAGTGAAAAAATGGCGAGTACCAGTAAATCCCATCCAAATGGTAAAATATTTTTTCCTTGACCAAAACTACCCAAGTAAGAAATAAACGTGAGACCGATAATGTAAGGCCAAATCCAAATAGATGCACGCCAATTTAAAGCGGGTTTTTTCGCTGTTTTTGAAAAGCAGCGATACAGAATTAATATGAAAAAGCCGGATAAAACACCGACACTCAATTTAGAAATAATTTCCCAGCCGTTGAAATAACTAAAAACAGTACACAGATAAAAAGCAATCACGCCCCAGGTTTTCGCCAATGGCAAACGAAATGGACGATGTTGATTAGGCGCTTGTTCGCGCATGGCCAATAAACAAATAGGGCCAATAGTGTAAGTGAATGTCATTAAAGAAGTGAGAAATCCCATCATCTTATCCCAGCCTGGCAGCGGTGCAAATAACAACATGCCAAAAATAAAATTCACACCGATTGCATATAGCGGTGTTTGTTGCGGTGTGAGTATTTGCAAAAATTGTGGTAAATAGCCGTTAATGCTTTTGCTACGTAATGATTGTGCGGCACCATTAATGTAAATGAGTGAAGCAGCAAAAGGACCTGCAATAGCACCAACAAACAATATCGGTAAAAGCCACGTTAAATTATCTTGAAATAAAATTGCAGCAAGGGGGCTGTTTGCGCGTTCCAGAAAAAGATTTTGCCACCCATGCGCCAGATTAAAAGGTTTGATTGATGTAAAAAACGCCATTTGCAAACCAGCATAAATTAAAAAAGTGATTGCAACGGATCCAATAATGGCAATGGGCAAACTTTTGTGCGGATGTTTTGCAGCACCACCTAATTCCACTGCTTGCGTAAAACCATTAAACGCATACACCATGCCGCCGGCAGAAATAGCAGTTAACATGCCCTTAATACCCATTGGAAAAAATGATGCATGATTGGGATGAATAATATTTTCAGGATGAAAATAGTGCCCAAAAATAACAGCAATAATAATGACTGGAATAATGATTTTCACAAAAGTAAGTGCAGTATTACTGTTTAAAAGCCAGCGTAATGAATAACCGTTGATGACGCAAATGATCAGCATTAATGCTGTAGCGCAAACATAACCTTGTGTCGTGAGACTGCTGTTATGGTTGGTTAAGAGTGGAAAATAAAAACTGGCATACTGAATAATAGCTTGTACTTCAGTAGGTGGAATTGAAGCGTAACATAACCAAATAATCCATCCATACATAAATCCAACGAGTGTGCCATGTGTCATGTGAGGAATACGCGTGCTGGATCCCATTACGGGAAACATGGAGGAGAGTTCAGCAAAAACAAAAGCGATGAAAGTAATGCACAAACCCGCGATGACCCACGCTAACAACGCGGATGGCCCTGCAATTTTTCCTGCATAATAAGCAGCGAACAACCATCCTGAACCGAGAATAGCACTGATAGAAGTGAACAGTAATGCTAAAGTTGAAACTGATCTTTTCATGCAATCATTCCATAAAAACTTCTAAAAATTCAGTTCTCGTTATAGCATGTTGATAAATGAAATGAAAGCAATGGACGTATGAAGCAATGATAGCAAAAAATACAAAACAACTCATTTTAATTGATGGCTCATCTTATCTATTTCGTGCTTATCATGCACTGCCACCATTAACGACATCAGCTGGCACACCAACAGGCGCAGTGTATGGCGTGATTAACATGATCAAAAAATTGATGCACACGCATGAACATGATTATTTTGCGGTGGTATTTGATCCAAAAGGCAAAACAGTTCGTCATCAATTATTTCCAGCATACAAAGCCAATCGTGCGGTGATGCCCGATGAATTGCGCGTGCAAATCGCGCCGTTGTTTGACGTGATTAAAGCAATGGGTGTGCCACTCATTATTCAAGATGGCGTTGAAGCCGATGATGTGATTGGCACGCTTGCTGTTTATGCCGAAAAACACGGCATAAAAACACTGATCTCAACCATGGACAAAGACATGGCGCAATTGGTGAATGATAAAATTACTTTAATTAATACGATGAGTGACCGTGTTTTAGATGTGGCGGGCGTGAAAGAAAAATTTGGTGTTGCGCCAAAACAAATGATTGATTATCTCGCGTTGATGGGCGACACATCTGATAATATTCCCGGTATTCCAAAAGTCGGTCCTAAAACAGCAGCAATGTGGTTAGAAAAATATAAAACACTCGATCATATTGTGAAACACGCGGATGACATACCAGGAAAAATTGGCGAGAATTTGCGCGCGCATTTAAACGATTTGGCATTATCTCGAAAATTGGTCACTATTGATTGTGATGTAAAATTAAATGTGACGTTATCAGATTTAAAAATCACAACGCAGCAATCCAAAAAATTAATTGAATTATTTTCTCAACTAGAATTTACAAAATGGCTGCGTGAATTAAATACCGATCACTCCCACTCCCACTCCCACTATTCCTGCATTCAAACTGAAAAAAAATTCTCTGAATTATTAATGACATTGAAAGAATCACAATCATTCGCGCTTGATACCGAAACCACTGATCTGGATGTCATGCGCGCAGAATTAGTAGGAATATCTTTTTGCGTTAAAGCGGGTGACGCGGTTTATATTCCGTTTATGCATCATGATAAAGATGCGAAACAATTATCACGTGAAACAGTATTAGTAGCATTAAAACCCATTTTGCAAGATCATAAAAAAATTATTATCGGTCAGAATTTAAAATTTGATTATAAAATGTTAAAAAATTATAACGTAGAAATTACCGCAGCGATGGAAGATACTTTATTGGAATCGTATGTGCTCAATAGCACCGGTTCGCGCCATGATTTGGATACGCTCGCTTTAAAATATTTAAATCACAATACCATTAAATTTGAAGATGTTGCCGGAAAAGGCGCGAAACAAATTACTTTTGATTATGTTGCTATTCCCGTTGCGACAAATTATGCGGCAGAAGATGCGGATATAGCGTTACAACTGCATCATGTGTTAATGGCAAAAATTGAAAAAGAACAATCCTGCGAAACAGTATTACGTGACATTGAATGGCCGTTGATGCCGATTTTGGCCAATATGGAATTTCATGGTGTGCTCATTGATTGTGAACTATTAAAAAAACAAAGCAAAGAATTAGAAAAACGCATGAGCATATTGCAAAATAGCGTCTATCAATTAGCCAAAAAAGAATTTAATTTAAGCTCCCCTAAACAATTGCAGGAAATTTTATTTAACGAATTAAAATTACCCGTTATTAAAAAAACGCCAACGGGCGCACCTTCCACGGATGAAGAAGTGATGCAAGAATTAGCGCTGGATTATGAATTGCCAAAATATATTGTGGAATATCGTCAATTATCGAAATTAAAATCAACGTATGCGGATGCATTGCCCGAACAAGTGAATCCCAAAACGCATCGTGTGCATACGTCATATAATCAAGCAGTGACCTCCACCGGCAGATTGTCTTCGAATAATCCCAACTTGCAAAACATTCCCATTCGCAGCGAAGAAGGCCGAAAAATTCGACAAGCTTTTATTGCGCCGAAAAATATGAAAATAGTGTCAGCCGATTATTCGCAAATTGAATTGCGTATTATGGCGCATTTATCCAAAGATCCTGGATTGTTAAAAGCATTTGAGAAAAAACAGGATATTCATTCCGCAACGGCTGCCGAAGTATTTGGTGTCGATATTCATGATGTGACAGCAGATATGCGTCGTCATGCGAAAGCGATTAATTTCGGATTATTATATGGCATGTCCGCATTTGGTCTGGCAAAACAACTGGGTGTAGATCGCGATCAAGCACAACAATATATGAATGTATATTTTACGCGTTATCCCAACGTTAAAAATTATATGGAAAGTGCGCGACAATGTGCAGAAAAAAAAGGGTATGTTGAAACGCTATCGGGTCGTCGATTATTTGTTCCAGATATTCATGCGTCCAATAAAATGCGAAAAATGGCGGCAGAACGAGCAGCTATTAATGCGCCACTGCAAGGCACGGCTGCGGATATTATAAAATTGGCGATGATTTGTATTAATGAAAAAATTAATAAAGGGCTTACGCCAAAAGATGAGATGCGAGGCAAATGTGAGCGAGTAACCGGAGTTGACACGTTAGTCAATGAGGATTACGAGCGAACATTTAACGAAGCAGATCGCTTTTCGCGTAAGCCTTTGCCCATGACAATGATTATGCAAGTCCACGATGAACTGATTTTCGAAGTGGATAAAAATCACGTACCTGAAATGTGTGATGTGATAAAGCAGTGCATGGAAAATGCGATGAAAATCGATGTGCCGTTAGAAATTGCCATTGGTGTGGGTGATAATTGGGATGAGGCGCATTGATATTACCGATGTCGTCGATGTGCATTCATATATTGACGCAATACATAGTTCATTAATTTTTGATAGCGGCCGTCTTGATGTTTAAACCAAGTTAGTACATCAATGTCAACGCGCAGCGAGATTGGCTTTTTGAGATGATCGATCACTGTTGCTTTTGTCCAAAATGTATCGTTTAATTCTGGAATATCCGAATAATCAATTTCACGATCTGACAACGCATCTATTTTTGCAAAATCAGTTTTGCTGTGATGCTTTCCGCTCTCCAACTGTTTTTTTGTGTGCGCTGCCATTTTATTTTTTGTCCTTGATATTTTTTTCATAATGCGTAATCTCTCGAGTATTGGCTTTTCTTTGGTCGTCCGCAATGAGCATGGATGAATCCCACAGTTCATGCGCATCAAAAAAATCGAGGTTATGTTTTTCCAAATTACTGAGTCGTTTATTTTCATCCCACTCAAAAGAATAATTACAATTGTATATACAAATAGTTTTGTTATCAAGTGGCATTGATTTGCTCGGATTATTTGATGTGAGATTTTTAATTATGTTTAATAATTAAAATTGATCAATACCGTATATTTCCATCCAAAATAAATAAAACACATTAAGACAAAATTAATTTTTATTGAATGCTTGCGATCAATTGAAATATCCATAGAATGATCACAGCTTATTCAAATACGGTAGATGTTTTATGCGAGCAAACTCGAAAGCAAATGATCTAAGGCGCGTGCCTCAGCAGAGCACAACCCATGGCCCTGATTTTTTTGCTCGGCTAGTATCAGTATTTTCTCAAAAGGGTTTTCTTAATAAGTATGTGAATGACGCGATGAGAGAGAAGTTGCGCACTACTTCTGCTCCTACTCCACCGTCACTGACTTAGCCAAATTTCTTGGCTGATCAACGTCAGTGCCTTTTAACACCGCAATATGATACGCCAATAATTGCAGCGGAATAGTGTACGCAATCGGTGCAATAAAATCGGGCATGGTTGGCATTGCAATGTGAGTAATATTTTTTCCAAAAAATTCGGCAGGTTCATTGGATAACACAAATACCTGCGCGCCGCGTGCTTGAGTTTCTTGAATGTTGGATGCCAATTTTTCAAATAATCGATCGTGCGGTGCTAATACAATCACAGGCATTGCTTCATCAATCAACGCAATTGGCCCGTGTTTTAATTCACCGGCAGGATAACTTTCTGCGTGCACATAAGAGATTTCTTTTAATTTTAATGCACCTTCTGCAGCGATCGGATATTGTTCGCCGCGTGCGATAAATAAAGCGTGCTCTTTTGATTTGAATTGTTTTGAGACCGTTTGAATTGCAGTATCTAATTTCAATAATTCTTTTATTAAAGCTGGCAAAGCAATTAATGCATTAAGATGCGTGTTAATAATAGTGTCAGAAATGCCGTGTTGTTGCGCGAGCGTTAATGTTAATAAGGCGAGCGCTGTTAATTGTGCGGTAAATGTTTTGGTTGCTGCTACACCCACTTCTTTTCCTGAACGCGTGAGAAATAATAAATCAGATTCGCGCGCCAAACTACTTTGTGCGGTGTTGCAAATAGCCAAAATTGTTTTGCAGCCTACTGTTTTTGCATGACATACTGCAGCAAGTGTGTCCGCTGTTTCACCGGATTGTGAAATCGCAACAAATAATGTATCTGGTTCTATAACACTATCGCGATAACGAAATTCACTCGCAACATCAACGGTGGTAGGAATTTTTGCAATGGACTCTATCCAATAACGTGCGACTAATCCTGCATGATAACTCGTACCGCATGCAATAATCTGTACGCGTTTTATGTTGGATAAAATAGTATTGTTATTGCCTCCAAAAATATTCGTCAGTTGATTGTCTTGCGTTAAGCTGTAGCGCAGTGTTTCCGCAATGGCTTCTGGTTGTTCATGAATTTCTTTTAACATGTAATGACGAAACGGACCTTTGTTGATAACATCATTTTCCGATGTGCATTCTTGAATGTCACGTACAACATTTTCACCTGCGGCATTTTTAATTTCGACGCCAGTACGAGAAATCGCCGCAACATCGCCTTCTTCTAAAAAAATAAATTTTTGTGTGACTGGTAATAACGCCAGCGGATCGGATGCAAAAAAAGTTTCGCCGATGCCTAAGCCAATCACAATCGGGCTGTTGGAACGTATGGCATATAATTTATGCGGATCTTTGCTGGATAAAATGCACATTGAAAAAGCACCTTTCAGCATTTTCGCTGTTTCTTGCACGGCCAACATCATATCGTTTTTTTGTGTGAAATGAAGATGTAATAAGTGTGCGACGACTTCGGTGTCTGTTTCGGATTCAAAAATATAATTGTGATGAATTAACTCCGCGCGCAATTCACGATGATTTTCAATAATGCCATTATGTACAATGGCAATTTCATTTTGCGAGGTATGCGGATGTGCATTAATCTCAGTGGGTTTTCCATGTGTCGCCCAGCGCGTATGAGCAATGCCAGTTTTTCCTGTTAATGGTTTGTCATTCAGTGCTTTTTCAAGCACGGCGACTTTTCCGTGTACACGCTTGAGTTGAATGTCGTTAGTGTGCTGATCTAAAATAGCAATGCCAGCAGAATCATATCCACGATATTCGAGTCGCTTTAATCCTTCTAATAAAATCGCCTCGATTTGACGTTCAGCAATGGCGCCTACAATTCCGCACATATCCAAATTATCCAGATGATTTAAAAGAGATCATGATAACATCTGAATTTATTTTGTGAAGCTATCTTTTCGGGATATACTGCGCGCGATAAGTTATTAAGTTATCAGGTATCTGTTATCAGTAAACCGATCTCTGATCCCCGATCACTAGTGAAGGACTTTCATGTTACCACACAAAACACTCGCCAACGCTATTCGCGCATTAGCAATTGATGCTGTTGAAAAAGCCCATTCCGGACATCCTGGCATGCCGATGGGAATGGCAGATATCGCGACCGTATTGTGGCGAGATTTTTTATCGCATAATCCAGTGAATCCACACTGGTTTAATCGTGATCGGTTTGTTTTATCCAACGGTCATGGTTGTATGCTGCAATATGCGTTACTGCATTTAACCGGCTACGATTTATCGATCGATGATTTAAAACAATTTCGTCAATTGCATTCTAAGACGCCCGGGCATCCTGAATATGGTTTGACACCGGGTGTTGAATCCACGGCGGGACCATTAGGGCAAGGCTTGGCAATGGCGGTGGGCATGGCGATTGCCGAAAAACAGCTGGCCGCAGAATTTAATCAAGAAAATCACGACCTCGTTGACCATTACACGTATGTTTTTGTGGGGGATGGTTGTTTGATGGAAGGCATTTCGCACGAAGTATGCTCACTCGCGGGCACGCTGGGTTTGGGAAAATTAATTGTTTTTTACGATGATAACGGGATTTCCATTGACGGTGATGTGTCTGGTTGGTTTACCGATAATACCGTCGAAAGATTTAACGCCTATCACTGGCAGGTGATTGCACATGTCGATGGACATGATGAAAATGCCGTAAAACAAGCGATTTTAGCAGCGCGCGCTGATGTGATGCGTCCTACCATTATTTGTTGTAAAACAAAAATTGGTTATGGCGCGCCGAATTTAGCGGGCTCTGAAAAAACACATGGTTCACCTTTGGGTGAAGCAGAAGCGATATTGGCGAAAAAAAATTTGGGATGGAATGATGCACCATTTTCCATTCCCGCGGAAATTTATGCGGCGTGGGATGCAAAAAAATCCGGCACTGAAAAAGAAGCAGCGTGGACAGAAAAATTTTCCATTTATCAGAAAAAATTTCCACAAAAAGCCGCGGAATTTTTACGTCGCATGATGAGATTGATTCCTCCTGAATTTGAAATTGAAAGTGATGCGTTTATTCACACAGTGCTGCAAGAAGAAAAACCCATGGCAACACGCAAGATGTCGCAAGCGTGTATTGAAGCATATTCGCAATTTTTACCGGAATTGATGGGTGGATCGGCTGATTTAACGGAATCGAATAATACCAAAACAAAATTAGCGAATATTTTTTCAAAAGAAAATCCCGCGGGCAATTATATTCATTACGGTGTGCGTGAATTCGGCATGTCTTCCATTATGAATGGATTGGCACTGCATGGCGGCATTATCCCCTTCGGCGGCACATTTTTAGTGTTTGCGGATTATGCGAGAAACGCTGTGCGTATGTCTGCTATCATGCATCAAAAAGTCATTTATGTTTATTCACATGATTCAATTGGTTTGGGTGAAGATGGTCCAACACACCAGCCGATTGAACATATTGCGATGCTGCGCATGACACCGCATTTTGAAGTGTGGCGTCCAGCGGATTTTGTTGAAACGGCTGTGGCATGGCAACAAGTGTTGGTACACGCTGGCCCAAGCGCATTATTATTAACGCGACAAAATGTATCGCAGCAACAGCATACTGCGGAACAGGTGTGTGACATTGCGCGCGGAGGATATATCAGTTATCAGTTATCCGGTATCAGTCATCAGAAAATAAATGCGATTATTATTGCAACGGGTTCAGAAGTGCAATTAGCCGTTTCTGCCGCAAAAGCATTAGAAAAAGAAAATATTTTTGTGCGCGTGGTATCGATGCCGTGCTGTGAACGTTTCAAGGCGCAAGATGCAGCGTATCGTGAACATGTTTTACCTGAAAAAATTCGCGCGCGTTTAGCCATCGAGGCAGGCGCGCCCGATTATTGGTATCAATTTGTTGGTAGCGATGGCGCAATCTTGGGTATTAAAACATTTGGTGCATCAGCGCCGGAAAAAGATATTTGGCTGGAGTATGGGTTTACGATTGAAAATGTGAAACGCAAGATAATTGAGATTGTATGATTTGCAATAAGAATTTTTTGATAACGAATAACGAGGAAAAACACACATGACACTCAAAATCGCCATCAACGGTTTCGGTCGCATTGGGCGCAACATCACGCGTGCATTATATGAATCGGGTTTTCGTGACCGCATGCAATTGGTCGCGGTGAATGATTTAAGTGATTTGGCGACGCACGCGCATTTGTTGAAATATGATTCTGTGCATGGCCGTTTTCCAAAAGATGTTTCTGTTTCAGGTGCTGAGTTAGTGATCGACAAAGATCACGTGCAATTTTTTTCTGAAAAAAATCCAGCATTGATTCCGTGGGGGAAATTAAACGTTGATATTGTGCTGGAATCAACGGGATTTTTTACGAGTCGTGAAAAAGCATCGGCGCATTTGCAAGCGGGTGCCAAAAAAGTGTTAATTTCAGCGCCGGCGGGAAATGATTTACCGACGATTGTGTATGGTGTGAATCATCACACATTAAGATCATCTGATGTGATTGTTTCAAATGCATCGTGCACAACCAATTGCTTAGCCCCTTTGGTAAAACCATTGCACGAAGCGTTTGGTGTGAAATGTGGTTTGATGACAACGGTACATTCTTATACATCCGATCAGCGATTAAATGACGCATCCCATTCTGATTTGCGTCGTGCGCGTGCAGCGGCATTATCAATCATTCCAACTAAAACAGGAGCTGCGGCAGCAGTGGGTTTGGTATTGCCCGCATTAGCAGGAAAATTAGATGGCTACGCTGTGCGTGTGCCAACTGCGAATGTTTCGCTCGTTGATTTAACATTTGAAGCTTCAAGTCCGGTATCCGTGAAAGCGGTGAATGAGGTGTTGCGCACCGCATCAAACGGTGAATTAAAAAATATTTTAAATTATTGCGAGTTGCCACTGGTTTCAGTCGATTTTAATCATTCTACCGCATCATCAACTGTTGATGCATTAGAAACACGCGTGATTGGTAATTTAGTGAAAGTGGTTTCGTGGTATGACAATGAGTGGGGATTTTCGAATCGCATGTTGGATACTGCATGGGCGATGGCATGATAAATTATCTCAAACTATCTGACATTAATTTAAAAAATCAGCGCGTGTTAATTCGCGAAGATTTTAATGTGCCGATGCAAGATGGAAAAATGGTAGATGACACGCGTTTGCGTGCAGCCCTTCCTACGATTGAATATGCTTTAAAACAAAATGCAGCGGTGATATTGATGTCGCATTTGGGGAGACCAATAGAAGCCCGCCCGGAAGAGTGGGCGCAGGAATTTTCATTAGCCATAATCGCAAAAAAATTATCCGAATTATTAAAAAAACCCGTGCGTTTTATTCCCGATTGGATAAATGGTTTTGACATTAAACTCGGTGAAGTTGTTTTATGCGAAAATGTGCGTTTTTTAGTGGGTGAAAAAAAATGTGATGAAATGCTGTCAAAAAAAATGGCCGCCTTGTGCGATGTGTTTGTGATGGATGCATTTGCAACAGCGCATCGTGCAGAAAGCTCTACCACGGGTGTTGCACAATTCGCAAAACAAAAATGCGCGGGATTATTATTGGACGCTGAATTAACCGCATTATCAAAAGCGTTAACGCATCCTGAAAAACCAGTTGTGGCGATTATTGGCGGATCAAAAGTTTCAACAAAAATGGAAGTACTCGATGCGTTACTGGATAAAGTGAATGTATTAATTGTTGGTGGTGGCATCGCGAATACTTTTTTGGCTGCCGACAATATTTCCGTTGGAAAATCATTAATTGAAAATGATTGGATCATTCCCGCTAAAAAATTATTAACAAAAGCGCGTGAAAAAAATGTTTTTATTCCATTACCCATTGATGTTGCGGTTGCGAAAAATTTTTCTGTTGATGAAAAAGCCATGGTAAAATCAATTCATGATATTAATCCAGATGAAATGATTTTAGATGTTGGCCCAAAAACCGCAGCGAGTTATGCGAAAATCATGCATGATGCAAAAACCATTGTGTGGAACGGCCCTATTGGCGTATTTGAATTTCCAGAGTTTTCACAAGGCACAAAAGCATTAGCAGAAGCGATTGCGCATTCTCACGCATTTTCCATCGCCGGTGGGGGCGATACTTTAGCTGCGATTTCGCAATTTTACGTTGCTGATAAAATTTCTTATTTATCAACCGGCGGTGGTGCGTTTTTGGAATTAATGGAAGGAAAAAAATTGCCAGGTGTGGAAGTCCTCGGGAGTACTTTTTGAAACCTTTGTAGGCTGGTGAAATTATTTAATTTAACAGTAGAAGAAAATTATGTTATCCGAACAAAATCACTTTGAACGACGCACAAAAATTTTAGCCACACTAGGACCCGCAACGGATACTCTCGATGCCATGACGCGATTAATTCAGGTGGGTGTGAATTGTGTGCGATTAAATTTTTCACATGGCACGCACCTTGATCATCAAAAAAGAATTGAGTTGGTGCGTGAAGCTGCCAAAAAATTAAATCGCGTGATTGGTATTTTGGGGGATTTGCAAGGGCCCAAAATTCGTATCGCAAAATTTACCGACGGAAAAATAAATTTAGAACCGGGTAGTCAATTTATTTTAGATGCCGCGATGGATTCTTCTGCAGGAACAGGAAAAGCAGTGGGAATAGATTATAAAACATTACCACAAGATTTAGTGCCCGATGATATCTTATTATTAAACGATGGACTCATTACATTGTGTGTTGAAAAAGTAGAAGGTCCGCGCGTGATCTGTGTTGTGGTGCAGGGCGGAGAATTATCTAATCACAAAGGAATCAATAAAAAAGGGGGTGGATTATCCGCAAAAGCATTAACGGAAAAAGATTTAGAAGACTTAAAATTTGCCGTGAAAATGAGTGTGGATTATATCGCATTGTCTTTTCCAAGAAACGCAACCGATGTGAATGAAGCGCGTGAATTAATTGAAAAAGAAAAAGGAAAGTGTGGAATTATTTCCAAAATTGAGCGTGTTGAAGCAGTCGATAATATTGATGACATTATCTTAGCCAGTGATGGCGTGATGGTGGCGCGCGGTGATTTGGCTGTGGAAATTGGTGATGCGGAAGTACCGATGGTACAAAAACATATTATTCAACGTGCGCGCACATTAGATAAACCAGTGATTATTGCAACGCAAATGATGGAGTCGATGATTCATAATCCCGTGCCCACGCGCGCGGAAGTGTCTGATGTTGCCAATGCTGTTTTGGATAATGTGGATTGCGTGATGTGTTCTGCTGAAACGGCGACAGGGCAGTTCCCGATTGAA
This sequence comes from Gammaproteobacteria bacterium RIFCSPHIGHO2_12_FULL_39_24, assembly GCA_001802455.1. Classification (GTDB taxonomy): domain Bacteria; phylum Pseudomonadota; class Gammaproteobacteria; order Coxiellales; family Coxiellaceae; genus 2-02-FULL-42-43. Next base: position 80,947 of record MGXZ01000005.1, on the reverse strand, counting down.
ACCATTATTTCGATGGATCGTATTTGTCGCACCGTTGAAAAACAGCCTAAAACGCAGCAATCCAGACATCGTGTTGAATGTCACTTCACGCGTATCGATGAAGCGATTGCGATGGCGACGATGTATACAGCGAATCATTTTGATGTGCGCGCCGTGGTTGCATTAACGGAATCGGGCGCAACACCATTGTGGATGTCGCGTATTCGAACGGGTTTGCCGATTTATGGGTTGAGTCGTTTTACAAGATCGCTTGGAAAAATGACTTTGTATCGTGGCGTTTACCCGATTTATTTTGATTCAACAAAATATACGCGTGATGAAGTGAATGTTGCCGCAATTCATTTAATGGAAAAAAATAATGTGTTGCAAAAAAATGATCGCGTGATTTTAACAAAGGGCGATCACATGGGTCGCAGCGGCGGGTCGAATGCGATGAAGATTGTGGTGGTGGGAGAGGTGTTGTAGTGTGGGTGTGAGAAAATATTCCACTTCCACTCTCATTGATAACGGATAACTCATTTATGCCTTGGACACAAATTTTATATTTAATCGCAGCCGTAGCGCTTGTTTGGTTCGCCTATCGCATGATTCGCGGTAATCCACAGCTGTTCAGCAAGGAAAACTTAGAAAAAAGTTTTTTCTCGATGGGCATTTTGGCGCTGGGATTAATTGTTTTTATTGCGCTGCTGGTGTTTTTGTTAAAGAGCGGATAACGTATTTTTCTCGTTGTTATAATTTTGATTGAGGTGCGTTTTTTTTTCTTTCTCTTTCTTCTGTCGCTGGATCGAAGTTATTCGGTTTGTTTTTTTGAGAAAGGCGAAAAATGGCAGCTGATGTATCGAAATAATTGTGTGTATTGATAGGCTCATCAGCTTCTGGGAATGGGTGTGACCACATTCCGTCAGTTTGTTTTTTAAGAACTTCCATTCTTTTTTGTGCGGCGATGCTGCGTTCTATTTCGACGCTGTCTTCCGAAAAAAGTTCGGAAGCACTCTTTGGGTTTTTCGCATTTCTGCATCCACAATCGCATTCATCACCATGGTGCGCGGTAGATTCTGGTTTCATTTTACTCTCCCTGAAAAATTAAATTCCCCGCAGTTTAACTTTTTTTTAAAAAAAGTCCAGACAATATTCATTCCTGTGATATGATTTTCCATCGAAAATTCCACAAGAGGAGGGGGTAATGGATAACAGTAAAGAGCTACAAGCGACAATTGCGCAAATGTCCGCGCGCGGAAAAGGATTGTTAGCAGCAGATGAGAGTGTTGCGACCATCACAAAAAGATTGCAAGCCGTTGGTGTAGAATCCACCATTGATACGCGTCGCGCGTATCGCGATTTATTATTATCAGCGCACAATATCAATGATTATTTAAGTGGCGTGATTTTATTTGAAGAAACATTAAACCAAACCGCGTTGGATGGAACACCGTTTGCAAAATTATTACAAGATCGCCATATTGTTCCTGGAATTAAAGTAGATAAAGGGCTGGTTGCATGGAGTTTGCAAAATCCAGAATCAGTGACGCAAGGATTAGATGGTTTGAGCGAACGTTTGCAAAAATATAAAACACAAGGCGCGCGTTTTGCAAAATGGCGCGCGGTTTATATGGTGAGTGACAATACTCCTTCAAAAGCAGTGAATTCATTTAACGCAATTTGTTTGGCGCGTTACGCACAAATTTGTCAAGACAATGGAATGGTTCCGATTGTTGAGCCAGAAATTTTAATTGATGGTGCGCACACACTGGAACAATGCGAAAAAACATCTGAAAAAGTATTATCAACAGTATTTAAAGCGCTGCGCAAATATGGTGTTATTTTAGAATATATTATTTTAAAACCGAGCATGGTGATTGCGGGAAAAAAATGCCCGCAGCAATCCACAGTCGCGGAAGTGGCGGTCGCTACCATGCGTGTTTTAAAACGTACCGTGCCTGCAGCGGTGCCTTCCATTAACTTTTTATCTGGCGGACAAACACCTTTGCAAGCAACACAACATTTGCAAGCGATGAATGCAATGGGTAACTTGCCTTGGCATTTAAGTTTTTCATACGCGCGTGCGCTGCAAGAGCCTTGCATGGAAAAATGGCGTGGAAAATCTGAAAATAAAAAAGCAGCACAAACTGTTTTATTGCATCGTGCGAAATTAAATCAGTTGGCGACGCTGGGTCAGTATCAATCGCAATTAGAAAATGAGTTGAATGCCTACCATGAATGATTTTCCAAAAATTGCAGTGTTAATTCCAGCTTACAACGAACAAAAAACAATTAAACACATTGTAAATCGTTGTTTGTCATACACGAGCCATGTCATGGTGATTGATGATGGCTCGAGTGATGCAACACTCTCGATTGTGAAAAATACCAATGCTGAAGTATTCTCAAACACAATGAATATGGGTAAAGGCGCTACGCTGTTGAAAGGATTTCAGTTGGCAATTGAGCGTGGTTATGATGGCGTGATTGCATTGGATGCAGATGGTCAGCACAATCCGGATGACCTTCCGCGATTCTTGAGCGTGGTACAGCAAACACCAACAGGTTTAATCATTGGCGCCCGAAGAATCAATGTAAAAAATGCGCCGAGGGTACGTTTATTGGCGAATAAAATGGCGGATTTTTTTATCTCGCTGGCAGCGCGAAAACGTTTGTTTGATACACAATCAGGCTATCGCTATTACCCCGGCCAGTTTCTGCAAAAATATCTCGCCAATCCGCTGAAATCGAATCGTTTTGCTTTTGAGGCGGAAATCTTAATTAGTGCAGTATCTGAGAAATTGCCGATTCATTATGTTGATATTCAATCTTGCTATCCAACAAATGCCAGGGCGAGCCATTATCGCTCTGGAAAAGATACTTGGCAGATCGCAAAAGCCATCACAAAACTTATTTTTCAGAAACGGGGATCGCATGGTAATATTAAGGGGGATTTTTAGTTGGTAGGTAGGGATAATCATGTCGTTACGGCGATTAACACAGAGGGTCATGTGCGTGCTCGTCGCAATGACGGTCAGCGTGCTTGCCGCTCCGCAACCACCCACACCTCCACCCATCCAATCAGCTCCTGTGGCGACATCTGGTGAACAAGTTTGGAATTTGAAAAACGCGGATATTCGCGCTGTCATTCAAACCATTTCAATTTTGACAGGCAAAAATTTTATTGTTGATCCGCGCGTGCGTGGCACCGTTACGCTGGTTTCTCAAAAACCGATGAGCTCAGATGAGTTGTATCAAGTGTTTTTATCGATGCTGCAGTTATTGCAATATGTGGCGATTCCATCCGGTAATATTATCAAAATTGTTCCCGCGATGGATGGTAATGCTTTGTCGAGACAAATTGCAACACCGCTACAACCCGGTTTTGGTGATGAAGTAGTTGTGCGTGTTGTTCCGGTTAATCATGTTTCTGCAACAGAATTGGTTCCTGTGTTGCGTCCATTGATGTCGCAATCGGGCAGTGTTTCCGCTTATTTACCATCGAATTCGCTCATTTTAGCAGGCACAGCCTCTAACATTAATCGTTTGGTTGAAGTGATTCATCAAATGGATTCTGAAAATGCCAATCAAATTTCAGTAGTGCGACTGCATTATGCGAATGCTAAAAAAATTGTGTCTGTCATTCACAAACTACAAACTGGCAATGTTAATCAAAGAAGCGAAAATAATGCATCGTTAGCGGCAGATGAAGATGACAACAGTATTTTGATTAGCGGCAATTCTGCTAATCAGTTGGTTATGAAAAATTTAATTCAAGAATTAGATCAACAAGGCTCGGGTGGTGATGATACGCGGGTTGTTACGTTAAATTATTTGTCGGCAAAAAAATTAGCACCTGTGTTGGCGAAAGTCGCGAAAGGAATCAATGCATCACAAGCGGCCAGTGTTGGTAAAGCAAAAACAGGTGATTCATCGAGTGAATCGAGTGATTCCAGCGATAATATTTCTGTGCAAGCAGAAGATAATAGCAATGCCATTATTATGCATGCACCGAAATCAACACTGAATAGTTTACTGCGCGTGATTCGCCGATTGGATGTGAAACCACAAGAAGTATTGGTTGAAGCGATTATTGTGAAAGTGGATGAAAGTTTATTAAATAAATTGGGGATTGTGTGGGGAACGTCCGATGGTGATGCGAACACATCAGGTACAATGACAATGGAATCGTCTGCACTACTTGCGTCGGATACTTTTTCAATCAAAGCGAATCATGGTGTTGGATTTTTACCGGATGGTAATTTAATTGCTTTACTGCATGCATTAAAAAGCAATGGTGCATCGGACATTTTATCAACGCCATCCGTTGTTGTATTAAATAATAATAAAGCAACGATTGATGATGGACAGAATGTTGGATTGGCAAATCGTTCTTATCAAGGTGCGGATGCAACCACCACGGGAAATCCAGCACAAAATGAGGTAACGCCATTTAATACGATTGAACGACAAGACGTGACATTGAGTTTAGATGTGACGCCGCACATCAGTCCGAACAATATGATTCGATTAGCGCTCGAACAAAAAGACGATACGGTTGCGCCCAGTACTGATAGCAATAACAGTAATAATAGCAATAACAGTAATAATAGCGATGATCAAAATCCTACTTTGAATACCAGTAAAATTAAAACCGATGTATTGGTGAAAAGTGGTGAAGTGTTAGTGCTCGGTGGATTGATGAGTAATGAGCAAGATAAAACAAGAGAAGGCATCCCTATTTTAGGCAGCTTACCGATTATCGGTCATCTGTTTCGTTATGACACACATATTATGACCAAGAAAAATTTATTAGTGTTTATTCGCCCCGTGATTATGTCGAAAAAAATGGCGAATGTGCAAACAATGAATCGGTATGATTACGCGCGGCAAGAACAAATTGAATTGCGTACGGAGCAAATTGCAAAAATGGATCATCTGCCGATGTTGCCGAAATTAGGTTCCAATCATGTTACGCTGCCACAACCGCTGCCCACTTATCATCTACCGATGCCAACCAGTACGGAAGCAGCGCATTGAAATCACATCATCCTGAAACCACTATCAAAATAAAATCGCGACGTTTGTCATTTCATTTTGCCAAACGCAATGGTGTTTTTCTGCAATCGGAAACAAAAGAATTAATGACAGTGTGTTATTTGCCAACCGTGAATTCAGAAACATTGGTTGAGTTGCGACGTTATTTTGAAAAGCCGTTGCATTTAATTCCGGTCACGCAAAATGATTTTGAAAAATTATTAGCAACTGCTTACGAAACCACAACCAGTTCTGCGATGGCTGCGATTACGGATATTGAAGAGGATTTAGATTTGCAATCGATGATTGCGGCATTGCCTAAAACGGCTGATTTATTAGATACGGAAGATGATGCACCCGTTATTCGATTAATTAATGCGGTGCTCACACAAGCGATTAAATTATCCGCTTCGGATATTCATTTTGAAACTTTTGATGAGCGATTGGTTATTCGGTTTCGCATTGATGGTGTGTTGCGTGAAGTGTTAGAGCCGCCGCGCGCACTCGCGCCTTTGTTAACATCGCGCGTGAAAGTAATGGCGAAATTAGATATTGCTGAAAAACGATTACCGCAAGATGGACGCATTTCACTGCGCATTGCAGGACGTGCAGTTGATGTGCGTGTGTCAACCATTCCCACTTATCATGGCGAACGCATTGTGTTGCGTTTGTTAGACAAAGAATCAGCCCCGCTGGATTTAACACGATTGGGAATGTCAGCTGAAACATTGCAAGCGATGCAAACATTAATTTCGCGTCCGCACGGCATTTTATTAGTGACCGGTCCAACGGGATCGGGAAAAACAACAACGTTATATGGTGCATTAAATTCGCTGAATAATGCCACACGAAATATTTTAACGGTTGAAGATCCGATTGAATATTACTTAACGGGTATTGGACAAACACAAGTGAATCCAAAAATTGGGATGACCTTTGCGCGTGGATTGCGTGCGATTTTGCGGCAAGATCCAGATATTGTGATGGTTGGAGAAATTCGTGATTTAGAAACGGTTGAGATGGCAATTCAAGCGAGTTTAACGGGACATTTAGTATTATCAACGTTACACACGAATAGTGCGATTGGCGCCATTACCCGTTTGCGTGATATGGGGGCGGAACCGTTTTTATTATCATCAACGATTATCGGTGTTGCTGCGCAACGTTTGGTGCGAGTGTTGTGTGTCAATTGTAAAATCATGGAAAATGCAGATCAACGTGCAAAAACATTGTTAGGAATTGCCAATGAAACAGAAATTAACATTGGAAAACCGGTTGGATGTGAACACTGTGGCAACACGGGTTTCCACGGACGCACGGGAATTTATGAAGTGATTCAAATTGATGAAAAATTGCAAGCGATGATTCATGCGAATGAAAGCGAAGCGAATATGGAACATCACGCACGACAATTTTCAAAAAATATGCGACACGATGGTTTTCGAAAAGTATTGTCAGGCGAAACAACGTTGGAAGAAGTGTTACGTGTGACAGCGGAGGATTGAGATAAGACATGACCGCATTTCAATACATTGCATTAGACAAAAACGGCAAACGCGTTAAAGGGGTTGCTGAAGACGATTCTGCGCGGGGTGTGCGGCAACAATTGCGTGACAAACAATTGACACCCGTTTCAGTGGATGTGATTTCAGGTTCTGTAAAAACAGAATTTCGTTTTGGCGCGCGAAAATTATCGGCGGCAGATTTATCGCTCATTACACGACAAATGGCAACGTTGTTGCAAGCCGGCATTCCCGTTGATGAAATGTTAACAGCGGTGTCAGAACAAACTGAAAAACAATCTGTCAAAGAAATATTGTTGGGTGTGCGCGCAAAAGTATTAGAAGGGTATGCATTGGCAGATGGCATGATGGATTTTCCGGCGGCATTTCCCGTGTTGTATCAAACAACGGTTGCGGCGGGTGAACGCAGCGGAAAATTAGGACAAGTGCTAGATCAGCTCGCTGAGTACACAGAAAAACAGCATTATATTCGGCAAAAAGTAAAACAAGCACTGGTTTATCCCATCATGATGACGAGCGTGTCATTGTCCATCGTTGTATTTTTATTAATTTATGTCGTGCCTAAAATCATCGCGGTATTTAATCAAACGAATCAGGTGTTGCCCTTGTCGACAGAAATATTAATTGCGATCAGTAATTTTGTGGCACATTTTGGATTGTATGTGTTGGGCTTCATTATTATTTTTATTTTTTTGTGGACGCGCGCACTTAAACGCAAAAATTTCCGCAGAAAAGTGCATGTATTGATGTTAAAGATTCCTGTCATTGGTCGAGCGATTAAAACCATCAATGGTGCACGATTTGGTAGAACGCTTGGTATTTTAAATGCTGCGGCGGTGCCGGTATTGGATGCAATGCATGCTTCGGTTGCGCTGGTAAAACCATTACCCATGTCTGAAAAAATTGAACAGGCCATTACTCAAGTGCGTGAAGGTGCTTCAATCAGTGTGGCATTGCAAAAAACAGGCTGTTTTGCGCCGATGTTTGTGCATTTGGTGTCGAGCGGTGAATCAAGTGGTCAGCTAGATTTAATGTTAGAAAAGGGCGCGAGTTATTTGGAAAAAGATGTCGAAGGATTAATTCAAACCGCGTTGACATTGTTTGAACCTTTGATGATTTTGGTGATGGGTGGTATTGTGTTATACATTGTTTTGGCAATTATGTTGCCGATTTTTGCATTGGATCAGGTGTCGTAATATGAATAAAAAATCCCGCGGTTTCACCCTTATTGAAGTCATGGTTGTTGTCGTTATTCTTGCTATTTTAGCAGCCATTATTGTCCCCCGTATTTTGCAACGTCCCGAGCAAGCGCGCGAGGTGGCTGCAAGACAAGATATTCGCAATATTCAAAGCGCGTTGGAATTATATAAATTAGATAATGGATTTTATCCCTCAACTGATCAGGGAATAAAAGCATTGGTTAAAAAACCCAGTTCTTCACCTGTGCCACAAAATTGGGCGCGAGGTGGTTATTTACATAAAATGCCAGTCGATCCTTGGCAAAAAGAATATCATTATTTACATCCAGGCAAACATGGCAGTGTTGATATTTGGTCTGATGGTTCTGGCAGTGGTGATGGTAAGAAAAATGTGATTGGGAATTGGGATAGCAATGAGTAAATAGTGGGAGTGGGAGTGGAAAAAAAAAATAGAGTATTAAAACGCATTTCCAATTTTCCCGTTCACACTCCCACTCCCGCTTCTCCTGGCTTCACCCTCATCGAAATTCTTGTTGTTCTATTAATTATTGCGATTATTACCTCAGTAGCGGTATTGGCTTTTGGTCAATTTGGTCGCGGACGTCGTGAAAAAATCATTGCGCAACAATTTGCGCGTGTGATTACCGTTGCGCAACAGCAAGCTATTTTAACGCCCAGTATAGTGGGTTTAGGTATTACTGAAAACGGTTATCAGTTTTATCAATTCGAATCGAACCAATGGGAAAATATACAAAACGATGTGCTATCGAACACACATGCATTTCAATCTGTTTTTATCGTGAAAATAAATTCAATCGCGGGATATCACGCTTCAACAGACTCAGCGATAAAAACACATGGAAAACCAACTATTTTGTTTTTGCCCAGTGGTTTTGTAACGCCATTTTCGCTGAATTTAAAGGGTGAATCGCATCAGTATAATATGATCGTCAAAAATAATGGGATCACTGTGCTTCATAGAGTGAGAGATGAAAAAAAATAAAGTAGGGTTTACTTTAATTGAAGTGCTGATTGCATTGATGATTATTGCGATTGCCTTAGCAGCAACCGTGCGTGCAACGAATGACAGTATTCGCGCAACCATTCACGTGCGAAACACAACAATCGCCCATTATGTTGCCATGAATGTGCTATCGCAAATACAAATGGGTTTGGTGCAACTATCTCATAACCAAACGGCATTATCAGGTGATATGTCAGCGATGGGAAAAGAATGGCACTGGCAAGCCACTACAATGAAAAAAGATAATGTGACACAAGTAATGGTCGTTGTTAGTTTACATCGTGTTTCCATTAATTCAGTGACGGGGTATTGTTGAAAAAAAATAATGGCTTTACTTTAATTGAAATTATAGTGGCGTTATTTATTTTTGCCATTGTGGGAATTTTGGCAGCGATCAGTTTGCAATCCATGATTCGTGCGCATCGTGAATTAAATAAATCAGATCAACAATTATCACAAGAACAAATTGCATTTACTTTATTACGTCGTGATATTTCACAAATGATTAATCGACCTATTCGTAATGAGGATGGTGCGAAAGAGCCTGCATTTATCGCGTCTGGTGTAGATGAAATTGATTTTACGAAAACAGGATTGTCTAATCCATTGGATGCAGCGCGACAAAGTGATATGCAGCGTGTTGGATATACTTTTTCAGGAAGTGATTTAGTGCGTTTGACATGGGATGTGCTAGATCAACCGCCGAAAGCCAATCCAGCATCACAGGTATTATTGAGCGGTATTAAAACAGCGTCATGGCAGTTTATTGCGGATGATGGAAATACTTCATCCATTTGGCCGCCTGCAGTGGGATCGAATATGAAAATAGAAAACCCATCACCCTTGCCCAAAGTGGTTTTGTTGGTGATTCATTTTAATAATGGTACGGTTATTCAAGGTGTTTTTCCCGTTCCAGCGCGAGGTGTGCATGCGATATCGTAGGGGTGGCGCATTGGTGAGTGCATTGTTTATTACCGCAATTGCAGCCATGCTGGCAACCGCATTGGCAGTGCAAGAACGATTATTAATTCATGAAAGTGAATTAGTGGTGAATGCAGATCAAGGTTATTTGAATTTACAATTGATGCAATTAATCGGAAAAAATGCAGTAAAAAAATATGCGGAACAGTGGATCGGTCAAAAAAATTTGACCGCACAATTTTCACCACTTGAAATTAATTTGCCACCCATAAAATTAAATAATACCAAATTAACCGCAACGATTAGTGATGAGCAAGGTAAATTTAATATTAATGATTTAGCTTATTCTGAAAATCAAAATCGATTTGTGGTGCTATTGCGCACGGTAATGCCCGCTATTTCAGTTGAACAAGCATTGGCAATTGCAAAATCCATTACTGCGTGGATAACAACCGGTGCGGATGATCAATATTATTTATCACTGCATCCCGCTTATCGTTCTTCGCAAGCTGAGTTGAGTGATGTGAGTGAGTTACGATTGATTAAAAATATTACGCCAAAAATATATGCTGTGTTAAAACCTTATGTGACGGCATTGCATGTTAAAAAACCGCCATCAACACCCCCAAAACAATATGCAGCGCCAACGCAAGTAGCAATACCCGTGACGCCGATTAACATTAACAGCGCAGAAGCACCTGTTTTAATGACGATGAACACAAAACTCACAATAGAGCAAGCAAGAGCATTGGAATCTTGTCGAAAACAACACGGCAATTTTTCACAGCTGAAAGATTTTATCAGTGTGTGTGGCTCAGCAGCCGGGATAACTGATTTAACCGCAGCAAGCACCACCAGCCAATATTTTTCGGTTGATGCGCAAGCGACAATGGGAAAACAAGTCCTGACGCTCAGTAGCTTGCTAGTTACACAGATCGAAAAAAATAATACACTGGATATGGTTACTGTGTGGCAATCGTTTGAATGATTGGATTGTTTATGTTTGTTTTGCAGCTTAAAAACAATGTAAAAAACGCAGTGGGTGATTGGTATGAAATCAACTCCGCGAAAAAAATTATTTCGCATCACGTGATTTCAGATTGGTCTGCATGTCCCAAAATCAATCCAAGCGAAGCGTGTGTGGTTTTATTTCCGGGTGAAAGTGTTTTATTAACCACTGTCAAATTACCTAAAATGCGTACATCAGAACAATTGAATGCAGTGCCTTTTGCATTGGAAGAACAAATTGCCAGTGATCCGGAAGCAATGCAAGTTGCCATTGGTGATCGCGCTGCAGATGGTTCGCTCACGGTTGCATTAATTGAAAAAAATAAATTTGAATCAACCATGCAATTACTGCATGATGTTGAATTATTTCCACGTGCCGCCATCCCTGATTTTTTAGCCATTGTGTGGAAACCGAATACGTGGACTATAGTTATTCAAAATAATATTGCATTGGTGCGAACCGCATTTCAACAAGGATTTTCAATTGATGTCGATAATTTATTTTTATTTTTAGAAATAATGTTGAAAAAAAATCAACCCAATAAACCTAGTGCCATTGTTTATTATCAAGATACCGTGGTGATGGATGTTGAACAATTTAAAAAATTAATGATTCCATTAGAAATAAAATCCATTTCATCACAATCATTTTTGGATATTGAAGGATTATTGTTAAAACCCGCGTTGAATTTATTGCAGGGAAAATACAGACCAAAAGTAGAATCAACGCAATTGCGAACCAATTGGTTGTGGTGTGGCACATCCATTGCAGCACTGATTTTATTTTTATTGTTGAGTAATGCTGTGGAGTGGTTTTATTTTCGTCACGAGACAACAGCATTGCAGTCACAAGTTGCCGTGATTTATCGTCAATTGTTTCCTGGCGCTACGGATATTTTAGAGCCCCGTTTTCGAGTTGAAAAATTATTGAAAAGCATGGAAAGCACGTCGCAAGGCAATTTATTTTTTCAATTACTGGGTGATGCGGGTGAATCTTTACAGACCTCAACAACAACCATTATGGTAGAACAAATTCAATTTGATAACCAACAATTGCAATTAACCATTCAAGCAACAAGCATGGATAGCGTGACGCAGTATGTGCAAGCATTGCAAACAAAAACATTAACAGTGACACAAAAAATTTTGAAAACAGGGGTTAATAATATCCAAGCTGAAATTACGGTGAAGGCATGAATATTAAAAATAGATTGGAAAATTTAGCGGATCGTGAGCGACGCATTGCATTGGTTGGCGGTGTTTTGGTTGCCGCTTTAATTTTTTATGCAGTAATATGGAGTCCATTATCTTCCGCGGTGGATGATAGTAAAAAACAACTTTACACACAACGCTCATTGCTCTTGTATCTGAAAAAATCATCACAAAAAATTCAACAGCTCAAAGCATCAGGCGTAACTGTGAGTGTGACGAGTAATGCTGATTTATTGTCTGTGCTTGAGCAGTCATTATCATCACAATCATTGTCGAGTTATTTAAAACAAGTGAATGAGCCGCAACAAAATCAATTTGCATTAACGTTTAAAGCAGTTCCATTCGATAAATTAATGCAGTGGTTGCAAATGATGTCGTCAACGCATGGCGTTACCGTCAAACAACTTTCTGCAACACGATTGATGACAGTAGGGTTGGCGGATGTGCAAATAACGTTGTCGAGATAGTTATCTTAAAATCGCATCCGTTAATTCTTGGTAATTATTTTTTTCATGATTAAAAATGAAAATTTTACCGGATTGAATATCAAAAAACCAACGGTGAATTTGCACTGTATTTTTTTCAGCACGATCTCGTATCCAGGGAAATGTGAAACAATTCTCATAAGATAATGACAATGCTTTTTTGGCCACCGTGTCTTGATCAGACGAATGATCATGTAAATCAATCAGGGAAACCCAGTTAGAAATAAAATCATTTTTTGCGGGCTTATTTTGTAATAACATGTCGATTCCGCCACATTGACTGTGACCAAAAATAATTAAATGTTTTACTTGTAAATAACGAACACCGAATTCTAAAGCAGCACTGGTGCCATGGTGTTTTTCATCACATTCATACGGTGGTACAATATTGGCAACATTGCGTACTACAAATAAATCACCCGGATCGCATTGCAAAATTAAAGAAGGATCAACGCGTGAATCACAACAGGCGATCACCATGATTTCAGGTTTTTGTCCCGAAACGGATAAATGTCGCATGATAGATTGATCACCAACGGCGTACTGTTTTCGAAAATCACTATAACCGGATAGTATTTTTCCAAGAGAACTTTTCATTTGCATTTCACGCTGATAACACACGCTTTGGAAGAATGTATTTTTGTTTTGTGATACCCATTTTTATTGAGTTGTAACACCCAGGGTTGCGCAGGTTTATTTTCTTTAATTAAATGTAGCGCATATCGTGCGCGCAGTGAATGGGGCGCCGCGCGCATAAACCAGGTGATGCCTTCTGATTCGTCGCGTTTCGTTCCTTGACCATAATAATATTGATAACCAACAGCATATTGGGCAGGCACAACACCTTCATGAGCAGCATATAAGTAATGTGCAAACGCCGCATTGTAATGACCATTGAGATATTCTGCATTACCGCGATAATAGGCTCTATCGCCAGGGCCATCGCAGGATATCAATAAAAACACGGAAAAAATGGCGACAAAAATAAAAATAATGTGGCGACAAATACGTGTCATTGTTTTTAAACCTCATTCGACGTTATTAATCAGTTGGATGGGAAGGGGTAATTTTTCAAGGGATCCATTATCGTTGATGACGACATAATGTTTCGCAATGTCAGTCACCGTTGCATTACCAGGCAGTGCATCACCTATTTGATAAACCTGAGCTGGTTCATTGGGTGCAGCAATTAATGCGCGAGATTGTTTTGGGTGATCCAGCAAAACAATAGTGCCTTCTAACGTCAGCTGTAATTGTGTTGTTGGTAAATTGTCTGCCGTTGAACGGTAAGCACCCAATAAATGTAAATCAGCCAGTTGAGGAAGCAGTGTGATCGGCTGCATTTTTACGGCAGTGATTTTGGCGTGATGTGACATTAACTCCGCCACTGAATTTCCAATCACAAACAAGAGCAAAATAGTGAAAAATACAGTTAGAATAGCGGGAACGCGATAGTCGCGGCGGAGCTGATCTAATTGTATTTCGAGTCTACTCATGGCAAAAAACCCATTACTCTATTTTTCCTTTAATTGTACAGAAAATAGGAAGGTAATTCGAGGATCAATTATTCGCATTTTGAAGCTCATCAGGTAAACTCACACTGATAACTGATAACTGATAACTGATAACTGATAACTTAAATATGACCATCCATTACCAACAAGCGCATTACACAACGAGTGCAACGACTGTAGCGCAACTACCACCAGATTGTGGTGCAGAAGTGGCTTTTATTGGTCGTTCAAACGCTGGAAAATCCAGCGCAATTAATACGATCACGAATACCACAGGATTAGCGCGCACGAGCAGTACACCAGGACGTACACAAATGATCAACACTTTTTCGATTGATGAGTTGCGACGCTTGGTGGATTTGCCGGGATATGGTTTCGCAAAAGTGACGCTCGCGGTGAAAAAAAAGTGGGAGAAAATGACAGCGGATTATTTGGAGTCTCGGCAATCACTGGTGGGTTTGGTGGTGGTGATGGATGCGCGCCATCCACTAACAGAAATGGATCAACAATTACTTCAGTGGTGTATTGAATTTAATGTGTCCGCACATGTTTTGTTAACAAAAGCAGACAAATTAACATCGAGTGCGCAAAAAAGTACTTATTTTGCAGTAAAAAAAGCATTGTCTGATAGGGGTGATATTTCCGTACAATTATTTTCTTCGCTCAAAAAAATAGGAGTTGATGAAGCGCGAAAAAAATTAGATGGATGGTTATAACACTCTCTCCGGCGCAGGTTCGTTTGCCGACGCGAGTATTTTTTTTCTGTAGTTCATGACATGTGTATATAAATAGTTTACATCCGCTGCTGTCATTCCTAACGCTTTTAATTTCGCTGGATCAGGATTTTTTAAAAATGGCTGCATCTCTGTTTCTGTCATTAAATATAATGTAAAGTTGTCACCATTCATGATGCAAAATAATGCTGGTGTGAATTGATGTGTCATTTGATCTTCTGCAGCAGGCCAATAAATCATGCGAAAGTTTTTCCAATAGGCGCCAACCGATATTCTGCGCTTTACTTGTGAAATAAAATTGAGTTGATATCCTGGTGTTCCATCAGCGCCGACATCCGTAAATGTTTTTAGTATGCGCGCTAATGTTTTTAGTTCGGCAGGATTACCGGGTAACGCAATACCCAGACTGGTGGTTGCATACACCACTTTGTGTTCTGTTTTCTTGCCGCTCATCAACGGAATTAACGATTCGCCGTCCGTATCTCCATTGGATAAGTGCAATAATTGCAGCAGCGTTGGCTTAATGTCGACAGTTGAAATTAATGTATTTATTTTTTGCGGTGAAGGAATATTTTGATTATTGCCATAAAAATGAAAAATCACAGGAACGTGAAATTGTTCTTTGTCCATCGCATTGCCGCCATGTCCTATTACAATTTCGCCACCAATGAGTTTGCTTCTGAGTAATGCGTGGTGAGCAGCAGACTGTTTTCGAATTTTAGCAACGGTGGGTGCAACGTGTGGATCCGTTTTTTCCGTTTCACCATGATCAGCAGCTAAAATTACAATGGCATTTTTTAATAAGTGATGTTCGTTGAGCAGTTGTAGGTATTGTTTAAATTGCTGATCCGCTACACCCATTATCGCGTTATATTTATTTGCTTCTGGTAATTGCGGCATTCTCGCCATTAAATAGGGGAAATGCATTATTTCATCGTTGATCATTAAAAATAATGGTTTTCTCTCTAATCGATGCGTAAGGACGTGATCAATTTCATCCAAAAAATTATTCGGTAAATAATGCGCGACATCATCTGCATTGTTGTAACTAGATGGGAATAATATTTTTTCGAGTGACAATTCAAATAGCAAATTCGTTAATGGTACATCATCAATTTTGCTTAGCATCAATGTGTAAACATGAGTAGGTGGTGTAATAATATCTTGAAATCCCCAAGTTAATTTTTTATCTATGCGGCGAAAGGTGCTGCTATTGGCAATAAAAATAGTTTGATAGCCATCTTGTTGTAAATGATAGGCGATAGAGTTTTGATACGGTATGCGTCTATCTTTCCAATTTAAATTATCGAAGAAGTGACTGGTTGCGGGATAGAGACCAGATAACATGGCAAATAAACCAGGACCTGATCGCGCAACAGGACTGGTTGCATTTTTAAACCAAATGGAATGATCCGCAAATGCTTTGAAATTAGGATAGCTTGATAAAAAATTTGCTTTGAATGAACAATAATAAATAATAATAATATTGGGTTTTTTATTTTCGTAATCGCTGCGCGCTGGGTTACTGTTATCATCATAATGAAATATCAATAATCGATAACCAAAAAATGCGGCGATAATAAATAATACAATAAAAAATAGAATACGGTGTCGCATGAGTTTATGGGTTGCTGTGATGAGAAATCCAAGCCATACCGATGTCATTATCAGCAGCGATAAATAAAATGCAGCGCGGGTTAGGTTGGGCCATTCGCTGAATACTGAAAAAAATGAAAATGCAAATTGTGAATTGGGAAATAAATAACTATTTAAAATTAGTACGGCCAGATAAGTTATCATCCAACAGCGGATTGATAAAATAATGGATCCTGTTTTTTCAACACCCCAACGTCTTAGCAATAACACGAAATAGTAAATCATCCAGGCGAAGAAAAAATAAGTTCCAATGATGACTAAAAAAAATTGAATCAGAGGCCACTGAGCAGAAAAATGCATATGCAATAATTGGTGATTGAAGACATTATCTTTTTCAAATAAGCCGATACCACCCACATAACGATCTATTAAAAAAAGTCCATGTACCACCAGTGCAATGCATGAGAGTAAGTAACATGTCACCCACGCCTTGCGATGATCCTGCATAGAAAACTCCGTTCAAATTGCGTTTGATCAGTGTAGAATACGCTATAAATCAGCCGGCTGAAATGAACATGCAACAAAAAAATACGTACACAAAAAATGAAGCGATGACATGGCCCATTCCCAATTACTGGGATATGTTGGCGTTGGTGCTCGTTTTGGGTGTGATTGTGGTTTTGGTATTGGGTGCGGGTGAGATGATTGGACGCTACCAACTCGGACAGCAAATTCCCATTTCATTAAATCCCAATCAGTTGCCGTATTATGCGTTGCGTAGTGTGATGCGTATTTTGGCCGCTTTATTTTGCTCGCTTGTTTTTACATTTACGATTGGCACATTGGCTGCAAAAAACAAACATGCCGAACGTATTTTAATTCCAATGATTGATATTTTGCAGTCGATTCCCGTGTTGGGATACTTATCGTTTACGGTCGTTGGATTTTTAGCGTTATTTCGCGGCAGTATGTTGGGGCCAGAATGTGCGTGTATTTTTACGATTTTTACCGCACAAGTGTGGAATATGACACTGAGTTTTTATCAGAGTTTGCGAAGTGTCCCGGAAGATTTGAGAGAAGCAGCGGCGATGTTTCATTTGTCTGCGTGGCAAAAATTTTGGCGTGTGGAAGTGCCGTTTGCGATGCCGGGATTATTGTGGAATGCGATGTTGTCCATGTCGGGTAGCTGGGTGTATTTGATGCTGTCTGAATCCATCACGGTTGCGCATCAAAGTATTACGTTGCCTGGTATTGGTTCTTACACCGCGTTAGCTATTGCGCACGCGAACAAAGTGGGTATTGGATACGCGATTTTGTCGATGTTTGTTGTGATTTTTTTATATGACCAATTATTATTTCGTCCTCTGGTTGCTTGGGCAGAAAAATTTAAAGCAGAAGAAAGTGCAAGTGAAATTGTGCCGCGTTCATGGGTGTTGGATTTATTTCACCGTGCTGAGTTTTTTCAAATGGTGGGCGAGTATTTAACAAGAGCGGGTGATGCGATTGTTAATATCAAATTCTTCCGCCGTCGAAAAAAAATTGTTTTTGTGAAAATCATCTCAGGATGGAAAAAATTATTGACAGTTGCATGGAATTTTATTTTGTACAGCGCGATTTTGTTTGCCGTATTGGTGTTATATCATTTTATTTTTTCCAGTGTGCCTCAATCGCAAGCGCTACATGTAATTTATTTGGGTTTTATTACCGCGATGCGTGTGCTAACGATGATTATTTTAAGTTCGATTATTTGGGTGCCAATTGGTGTATGGATCGGTTTGAATCCGCGCGCATCACAAATTGTGCAACCTATCGCGCAATTTCTCGCAGCATTTCCAGCGAATTTATTATTTCCAGTTGCAGCAATTTTAATTGTGCGATATGAGTTAAATGCAAACGTGTGGACATCACCACTCATGATTCTGGGAACGCAGTGGTACATTTTATTTAATGTTATTGCGGGCACCGCAGCGATTCCGAAAAATTTAAAAATGGCCGTGAGTACCTTGCGTGTACGCGGATGGTTGTGGTGGAAAAAACTCATTTTACCCGGTATTTTCCCTTATTATATTACTGGCGTGATTACCGCGGCGGGTGGTGCGTGGAATATCAGTATTTATTCTGAAGCGGTGAGCTGGGGCAATATACAATTGCATGCCGTGGGGTTAGGCGCGTATATCACCGAAGTATCGCAACGTGGTAATTTTGTTGATTTAGCATTGGGCATTACCGTGATGTCGTTATTTGTCGTATTGATCAATCGTTGCATTTGGAGACCATTGTATAATTTGGCAGAAAAACGATATCAGATTAGATGAAGCAGAGTAATTTGGAGTTTAATAAATATGTCACGCAATAATTCCATTATCATGTCGGTACGTAATGTTAAAAAAGCGTTTAAAAAAAAAGGCACGGGTGAATTGTTGGTGTTGGATCATGTCGATTTTGATGTAAAAGAAAATGAAATTATTGCCATTTTAGGAAAATCAGGTTCTGGAAAATCAACTTTATTGCGTATTTTAGCGGGTTTAGCGCACGCCACTTCTGGCGCTGTTTCTTTTCGTGACCAACCGATTTATGAACCCGTTGATGGTTTGACGATGGTGTTTCAACATTTTGCATTGTTGCCATGGTTAACGGTGTTAGAAAATGTGGAACTGGGATTAGAGGCAAAAGGCGTTTCAAAATCAGAACGTCGTGAGCGTGCATTAAAAGCAATTGATATTGTGGGACTCGATGGATTTGAATCAGCGTATCCGAAAGAATTATCGGGTGGTATGTCACAGCGTGTGGGATTTGCGCGTGCATTGGTTGTCGATCCGGAAGTGTTATTGATGGATGAACCTTTTTCCGCGCTAGATGTTTTAACCGCAGATAACTTGCGTAATGACTTAATTGATATCTGGCAATCACGCAAAACCAATATTAAATCGGTGATTTTAGTGACACATAATATTGAAGAAGCGGCGAACATGGCGGATCGCATTTTTGTTTTCGCCAATAATCCCGGATACATTCGACAAGTATTGACAGTCGATTTGCCGCATCCGCGTAACGATCAAGATCCACAATTTCGCGAAATCGTTGATGAAATTTACACATTAATGACAACACCCATCGGTGTTCACATTCCGGAAAAAGCAGCGAAATTTAAAACGATTGATATCTCCTATCGTTTGCCGCATGTGGGTGTTTCTGTGTTAACGGGTTTTATTGAAGCGTTAGCGGCACCGGAATATATGAATAAAAAAGTGGAATTGCCAAAATTAGCGGAAGCACTGCATTTTGAAATTGATGATTTATTTCCGATTACCGAAGCATTGGAAATTTTGCGTTTTGCATCGGTTTCTGAAGGTGAAATTGAATTAACACAAAGTGGAAAAATTTTTGCGGAAGCTGATATTTTGGCACGCAAAAAAATATTTGCAGAGCATTTAATGCAATATGTGCCAATCGTAAAACACATTCGCGAAATTCTAGATTTAGAAATGGATCATGAAGCACTTGAAACCGTGTTCATCAAAGCGTTAGAAAAAACACTCAGCAAAGAAGCAGCTGAAACCGTGTTGACCGTGGTGATCGATTGGGGTCGTTATGCAGAAATATTTGCGTATGATTATAATACAGGAATGTTGAGTTTGGAGAATCCCTAAAAATCGCTGAAACTCTTTGATTTTATTATCATACTAATGGTATCATACCGTTGGTGTGATACCATTAGTATGATGATCGGGGGGTATATGCGACGATCTTTTCCGCAAGGCATTGCGACAGAAGGTGTTTTTTGTAATCGTGAAACTGAAAGAAGCGCTTTAAAAAAGAGTATCGCTGAGCGTGAGCATGTCGTTCTGATGGCGCCCAGACGATATGGAAAAACCAGTCTGATTGCGCAAACCTTAAAAGAAATTAATACGCCCAGCATCAACATTGATTTTTTCTTTGTGTTAACGCAAATGGAGGTTTTGAAAGCTATTTCCGAAGGCGTTTCTCATATTATCAGTGCGCTTTTACCCAAAAAAAAATCAGCCTCTCAGAAAATAATTGAAGTGATTACTGCGTTGAATCCCAAATTAACCTTTAATTTTTTTGGACAAAAATTAGAAATTAGTACACGGCAAACCACTGAAAAAAGTATTTCTGAATTATTATTAACATTGGATCAGTTTGCAGAAAAAACAAAAAAAACATGTGTGATTGTTTTTGATGAGTTTCAGCAAATTGGTGAATTAACAGAAAATCACGCTGTTGAAGCCGCTATTCGTCATGCAGTAGAACGCAGTAATCATGTTAGTTATATTTTTTGCGGTAGCAAACGCCATCTTCTTAATGAAATGTTTACCAATAAATCTAGGCCGCTTTATCATCTCTGCGATTTAATGACGATTGATCGAATCGCAACCACTAGCTATATCCCTTTTTTAAATAAAGTGTCTGTAGCGCGATGGAAAAAACCATTGGATAAAGATTCACTTTCTGAAATTATTCATCTAACAGAAAATCATCCTTACTATGTTAATGCATTGTGTCGTAAATTATGGCGCGGTGATGATGCGCCGAAAATAGATAAGGTAAGGCAGTGTTGGGATGAGTATGTGATTCAACAGGGTGTTTGGATAACAGATGATTTAAGTCGATTGACGCTGAATCGAAAAAAAATAATTACGGCGTTAGCATTTCAACCAATCAGCGAACCGCAAGGGCAGGAATTTTCAAAGCGTGCAGGATTAGCGCCGTCAGGAATTAAAAAATGTATCGAGGATTTGCATAAACTTGACATGATTTTTCTCGATAAAAATAAACAGTATCGCGTATTAGATCCAGCATTGGCTTATTATGTTCGAAAAAATGCGATTGAGTAGTGCTTGGTATGCACCAGTGAATCAACAAAGAACCGCGAGTGTAACGAGCGGGGATGTGGGCGATAACTTTTTGTTCCGCTTATGCCGTGCTTCGCACTCATGCGCGTATTATTTCACTAGCGCACACAATCGCATTATTTTTCGGCATTCCTCCAAACCACTGAAAAAAACTTTCTGCCGCTTGTTCAGCGAGCATGCCAAAACCACCATAAATTTTTGTAGCACCCAACGATGTGGCGTATTCATAAAATGTTTTGTGACGCTCACCATAATTTAAATCATAAAAAATAGCATCGCTGCAATTTTTTATAGTGCCAGTGAATTGTGTCGTTGCATTGATAATTACGTCCCACTCACACTCACACTCACACCCCCATTCACACCCAAAATCTTCAGCCAATTTTTTTGCTTTTTCTATCGTGCGATTGTGGATACCCATTTTTTTCGGATTTTCTCGAATGATTTCACCTACAATGCTGCGCGCAGCCCCTCCTGCGCCGAGTAATAAAATATTTTTATTCTCCAGCGATATATTTTTTTTATAAAGATCGCGAATGAATCCAACGCCATCCGTATTATCACCAATACAATCATTATTTTTAAAAATAAACGTATTCACAGTGCCGGATATTTTTGCGCGATTGGTTAATTGATCTGCATACTCAAAAGCCTGTATTTTAAAGGGTGAAGTGATATTGGCACCCACACCACCTTGCGCACGAAAATGATCAACCGCATTTTTAAATTGATCAAGTGGTACTAAAATTTTTTGATAATCCATTGTCATATTAAATTGTTGCGCGAATAATTGATGCAATTGCGGTGACAAACTGTGCGAAATGGGATTTCCGAACACAGCGTATTTCGACATAAAATTCCCCTGTTGGTTTTTAAACGCGATATGATACCCGATAACTAATCACTGATAACGGATAACTCAACATGCGCTCAAAATTATCCTTTTTTTCATTAATGCTGCTCGTCGTCGGCCCAGGTCTAGTCGTGATGTTAGCGGATACCGATGCAGGCAGCATTATCACCGCTGCGCAATGCGGCGCATTATGGGGCTATAAATTATTAGCGTTGCAATTTATTTTGATGCCGATTTTATTTATCGTGCAGGAATTAGCAGTGCGGTTAGGCATTGTCACTCAAAAAGGTCACGGTGAACTCATCAAAAATAAATTTGGAAAAATCTGCGCGTGGCTTTCCGTTGGAACATTAATTATTAGTTGCATTGGTGCGATGCTCAGTGAATTCAGTGGTCTTGCCGGCGTTGGAAATTTATTTGGTGTGCCCACTTATGCCGTGATGATTTTAGTGGTCGTATTTTTAAGTGTGGTGGTATTAACGGGATCGTATCGCTCAGTGGAGCGCATCGCATTATTTTTTGGTTTATTCGAATTTGTTTTTTTTGTGGTGGCGTGGATGGCGCATCCGTCATTGCATGAAATGTTAACGAGCATTCGCGATGTGCCAATCACCAATAAAAATTTTTTATTTTTAACGGCGGCGACGATTGGGGCCGTGATTATGCCGTGGATGGTGTTTTATCAACAATCCGCCGTGATTGATAAAAAGCTAGAAATTTCGCATTTAAAAGCAGCGCGCATTGATACGGCAATTGGGGCTGTGATCACACAATTAATTATGGCCGCTGTTTTAGTGGCTGTCGCTGCAACGATTGGCAAAAAAGATCCACGCGCAGCACTTTCCACTGTGCACCAAATTTCACATGCGTTAATTCCTTTTTTGGGTGACACCGCAGGAAAAATTTTATTTGCCATTGGCATGACGGGCGCCGCATTAATTGCAGCGATTGTGGTGTCGTTAACCGCAGCGTGGACATTGGGTGAAGTCACGGGATTTAAACGCTCACTCGAACATCATCCAAAAGAAGCGCCTTGGTTTTATACAACGTATATAATGACGTTAATCGTGGGTGCTTTGATTGTGATGTCGGGAATTAATTTAGTGAATTTAAGTGTGGGTGTGACAGTGATGAATGCGTTGTTGCTGCCGATTGTGTTGGGATTTTTATTTTTACTGGCGTGCAAGACATTACCAACAGAATATCGATTGCGGGGTTTTTATGCATGGGTGGTTGGAATTATTTTGTTTGTGACGGCATCGTTTGGTTTATATGCGGGCGTGGTGGGGATTTAGTGTTATACTAAATTACTATGACAACAAATCCAGAACACGATTTAACACCTGAAGAACAAGCGAAAATCAAAGACGCCGAATGGCAAAAAACGCTGCGACGATTGGGCTTGGGCGAGGTGGATATCTCCAAAGTCAGCAACGACGATATTTTATATCTTGCCAAAAAATGGTCTTTTTTGCAGATTGTCGAGAGCAGCGGAAAATTCAAACCGTTCGACAAACCAGAATTAATCACAGCACAATCCGGTTGGACGATTATCAATTATGGTGATGCGATGGCGACATCGCCTGGGAAATTTTTATATGGCGGCGGTTTTTTTCGTTTTTCTTCTGACGAAGATGAAGATGAAGGTGGTAGTGGAGTTGTGAATCCTAAAAAAGGCACGATCGTTAAACAAGCTTTCGATTCCGCAGCAGAAATGGTTCGACTTGCCAAAGAATTGGGTTGGGATGGAGTACAAATTGTTGATGGCCATCCAGATATGCAAGAAGCGGTTTGGGTGGAAGCGTGTCGCATTGGTATTTCAGCGGATGGTTTTGTTCCCGACACGGAAGCCGAAAAAAAACGTCGACGGATTGTATCCGAGTCCATCGACGAAATGTTGTCTGCTCTGAAAGGCATATCACAAAAACGCTAGCGTGATGCATTAGACGTAGGTGTAGTAGTAGCTGCCGCTGGAGATGCTGCTGCTGGTTGTTGTTGACCATTCGCACCAATTGACACATTCGATCGCGGTGTTGCTGGTGTTGCTGCGGCCACATTCGGATCCATTTCCCCCGGCAAAGTATGTGTCGTCTTTTGTCTTTTTAATTCCGCTTTATGTTCCGCGCACCACCGTTTAAAGGCGTCATGTTGTTCTTTGGTGTGATTTTGAATGGTATAACCATCGCCAGAATTATCCGGAATTATTTTGGTGTCTTTGTACGTGATACCCATTTTCGAGCAGTATTCTTTTCCAGCGCCACTTTTCCACAACCTAACAAATTCATCCGCTTCTTGTCTTTTTGCGGGACCATCAGTGATGGGTTTGGTTTCATATTTATATTTTGATCCGAGCTCTTTGAGCAATCTCTGTCCGAATGATGCGTTCCAATCTCGCTCAACCATGACGGTTTCGGTCATAAAGCAAGGTTGATTACTGCGTTGCGCTACTTTCATTGCGGTTTCAGCTGGGTTGCTGCTACCTAATGTGGGTGTCATGTCTTCTTCGGACAACGGTTTGCCGCGAGCATACGCTATTGATTCGTTGATAAAACTAAGTTCTCTGGTGAGCAGAAATAATTTCTGCAGAGCATCATGATTGTTATTATCCCTGTCACGAACCGCCCCATCCTCCGAGAGCGTTCTGGCTGCACCATCACGCAGCATTTTATTGATAACTTTATTTTGTTCTGCAATCTCCTCAAGCAGCTCTTCATACTTTGGTTTGTAGTAGTGAGCGGCATCAGATGTTCCCATGTTTTCTTGCAAGGTCGCTAATTTGGCGAGCAAGTCATTTAGTTTTTCAATTTCTTTATCCAGACGTGTGTAGGATTCGCCTAGCGGTGAAGCTATAGAATCTTTAAGATATTGTCGGTCAACAATACCGTGTTTGGGATCTCTGCCAGTCGTGTTGAGAATGACTTGCGCTGTGGCTTGGGTCGGAGGAGCGTACGGATAAGCTTTGTTTACTGCACTTGCTAATTCGTTGAGTGTTTCAACTCGAGTTGATGCGAGCGGCCTATTGATTTGCCAATTTTCGATCGAGTCGTTCAGATCGGGAGCGTTACACAGTCCTTGAAAAGCAGTTTTGAGATTATCATGAGCTGTTGATAGTTTTTGATGTTTTTCTTCTGCGTCATCTAATATTTTAGCTAGCTTCTCTTGTGTTTTTTTATCTGTTGTCGGTTTAGCGATATCATTCTTAATCCCATCGATCGTTTTCTCTAGTCGATTCAGGCCATGTTCGCAAGCAGTGAGTTGTTCTTTGGCATTGGTGATAGCCGTATTGGTTGACTCGTCCATTTTATTAGCGATGGCTTCTAGCTTGGCCAATTTTTTTACTAATTTCTTGTGTGTTTTTTTACCATCCGTTTTCAGCTGCTGTTTTAATGACTCAGGAGCGGCGTCAACAGCCTTTTGCAAATTTTGTTGATATCGCTTTTCAACTTGAGCGACTTCAAGTGGTTCGTTGGGAGATTGTTTCAATAGTTCAACGACGGCGTTATACCAGCATACTGTGCGTATGTGATCTAGTAGGGAATCCTGTACTTTGATGTTTGCTTCAACAGTAGCAGACTGCCGAGAGGGATCGAACATGAGCATGTTGTAAGCCTGCAGTTGCGTTGTCGGGTTGTCGCTTCCAACCTTCTCCAAAAGTGCTGTTTTCTCGCTGTCGCTAAGAGTCAACTGCTCAATTTGTCCTGTAATTTCTGCAAAGGTTGTCTTTATTTGATTCAGAGTTACTTGTCTCAC
Source organism: Gammaproteobacteria bacterium RIFCSPHIGHO2_12_FULL_39_24 (assembly GCA_001802455.1). Classification (GTDB taxonomy): domain Bacteria; phylum Pseudomonadota; class Gammaproteobacteria; order Coxiellales; family Coxiellaceae; genus 2-02-FULL-42-43. Next base: position 55,238 of record MGXZ01000005.1, on the reverse strand, counting down.
ATAATCCTTAACAATACTTCGAGCATTTATGGCATGATTATTAGGATTATTAGCGACGGTGTTGAGATCAGACATTAAATACCGACGAGCGGCTTTTTCTCCATCCGCGAGGGTGGTTATGCTATTTGCCGTTTTACCCGACAATTGTGTTGATGTTCGTGGCATATCATTCTCTTTTTAACGTAGTATAGTACATTTCTATGTAATTTTAGCGCTGAAACATTAAGGTAAAATTAAATTTGAGATAAAAATGTGAGATAAAAAAAAGCCCCGAAAAACGGGGCCTTGAAATGAATGGATTAAGATTAATTAACCATTTCTTTCAGTGCTTTCAAAGGACGTACTTTGATGACGTTACGAGCTGGTTTTGCTTTAAACATCGTTGGTTCACCTGTGAAAGGGTTGATACCTTTACGTGCTTTGGTTGCTGGTTTGCGAATGACTTTACATTTCATCAAGCCAGGAACGGTGAATTCGCCGGGTCCACCTTTTTTCAAATGGCTTTCCATTATTTCACCCAATCCTTCGAACACACCGGAAATTTCTTTGCGAGAAAGACCGTTACATTCAGACAAGTGTGAATATAATTGTGCTTTTTTTAAGGGTTTTGTTACTTTCAATGTCGCATTTTTACGAACGGTTTTTGCCGTTGTTTTTGCTTTCATTGTTCTTTTAGCCGTTGTGCGGCCTTTTGCTTTTTTCGCTTTTTTTGCTTTAGGCATTTTGAATTCCCTCTTTTTGTTTAGAATAGAACGAGTTAGCGAAACTGTTCAGATATCACCATAGCACAGTTTTTTTGAAATGCGAACAAAAACACTCATTTTTTCGATAAAAATGAAAAAAAACGGGTATTGAAGTGGGAATGAAAGTGAAAATGTGCTGTTTTTTATGGGGTAAAGTAGAAGTTATTCGTTCTCTGTTATTTGTTACCAGTAAATTGAGCCCCGAACTGATCACGAATACCTGAATAACTAACCTTGTTTTTTAAAAACGTCTCCTGTAAGATTCTCGTCCTTCAATGTGAGGAATAATGTGTTATGAAAACGTATATGGCATCCAATGCTCAGATCCACAGAAAATGGTTTATTGTCGATGCAAGCGGAAAAACAGTGGGTCGATTAGCGAGCCGTTTGGCAGCTTGTTTGCGCGGTAAAAACAAACCAGAATATACACCACATGCAGATGCGGGTGATTGTTATATTGTTGTGAACGCAGATCAATTAAAAGTGACTGGTAAAAAAGCAAAAGAAAAATTTTATTATCACCATTCCAATTATCCGGGTGGATTGAAAGAAGAATCATTTGAAAAAATGCAGGCACGTCAACCAGAACGTGTGTTAGAGATTGCGGTAAAAGGCATGTTACCAAAAGGACCATTGGGTCGTGACATGTTTAGAAAATTGAAAATTTATGCAGGCGCAGCACATCCGCACGCCGCACAAAATCCTGAATCAATCGAAGCGTTATAACAAAAGGCAAAATAGAATGGCAGCGTTGTCAAAACAATCTTATGGAACGGGTCGTCGCAAAAAATCATGTGCGCGTGTTTTTTTGCGTCCTGGAAAAGGTAATATCGTTATTAACGAATTACCATTAGAAAAATATTTCGGCCGCGAAACATCACACATGGTTGTTCGCCAACCGTTAATTGCAGTTAAAGCAGAAAAACAATTTGATTTAACGATCACGGTAAGTGGTGGTGGCGAAAGTGGACAAGCCGGTGCGATTCGTCACGGTGTGACACGTGCGTTGATTGCACATGAACGTAAAACTAATCCTGCTGTTGTAAAATTGGATGAGCAAGATACGGCTGCGAAAGACAGTTGGCATCGCACATTGCGTACTGCTGGATATGTGACACGTGATTCTCGATCCGTTGAACGTAAAAAAGTCGGTCACAAAAAAGCAAGAAAGAGCGAGCAGTACTCGAAACGGTAATTTTTTAGTTTTATCATACTGATCACGGATAACAGATAACGGATAACTCAAAACAAGGACTGCACAATGACAATGATCAAACGTTCTGTTATGACGTTGTATTCTGGGCCTGCTGATCTCGATAGCCATCAAGCGCGTATTGTGTTGGCAGAAAAAGGTGTTACGGTTGATGTGCTCAGCGTTGATGCCGTAAAACCCGATGAAGACTTAATTTCATTAAATCCCTATGGCACATTCCCAACACTGGTTGATCGCGATTTAGTTTTATACGATGTTGATGTCATCATGGAATATTTGGATGAACGTTTTCCACATCCACCATTATTGCCTGTTTATCCGATTGCACGCGCAAAAAGTCGTTTAATGTTGCAGCGCATTGAGAATGATTGGTACTCACTTGCGCGCATTATTGAAAATAATCACTCTACCGATGCGCAAAAAGAAACGGCACGTAAATCATTGCGTGATATGTTGGTGACATTAACGCCCGTGTTTGATGAATCACCTTATTTTTTAAGTGAAGAATTTACATTGGTTGATTGTCGTATTGCACCCTTATTGTGGCGTTTGCCTGCGTTAAAAATTATATTGCCGGTCGCTGCGAAATCAATTGTAAAATATCAAACGCGTGTTTTTGCGCGTGATGCTTTTCAAGCGAGCCTCACTGAAGTTGAACGAGAAATGCAGGAATAATTTGTGACTCCCAGCAGGCCTTATTTTTTGCGTGGTTTGTATGAATGGATTGTGGATAATGCGTTAACGCCACATGTGATGGTGGATGCAGCGCATCCCGGTGTGAGCGTGCCGCAACAATATGTTAAAGATGGAAAAATCGTTTTGAATATTGCACCTGATGCAATCCTTAATTTAGCGATGACGAATGATTGGGTTAATTTTGATGCGCGTTTCTCCGGTGTAAAACATCACATTCGTCTTCCTGTTTTATCCATCACAGCGATTTATGCAGTTGAAAATGGTCGTGGTATGGTGTTTGAAAAAGAAGAAGGTGACGATGATTCGCCTAATCCGACTCCGCCTACCACACTCAAATTAAAATCACGTCCGTCGTTGAAAGTGGTGAAATGAGGCGCTATACACCCAATTTGCAAACATAATCGCAATAATTGCCAACACAATTCCACCAATCACATCTGTAAAATAATGCCAGCCTAAAAATACTGTTGAAATAATCAAAACAATATTAAATATCGCCACCGGATAAAAAAATATTTTTTTTGCGCGACAGCAATTGGTTAACAAAATCGCCCAAACAACGTGGAATGAGGGAAAAGCAATTAAACCACCTTCTGTTGTGGTGAATTTAATATAGTGATGCACATCATAAAATCGCAACGACGTATCGTGCTGCGCTGCGGTAAAATAAGGGCTGTGAAAAACACCCGAAGGCGCCATCGTTGGATAAAAATAATAAATAAAATTACCGATAAAAAGCGAGGAGAGTTGTGCAATATAAAAAATTCCCAATTGTTTTTGCGCACCGAAAATGGTAAGTAAAATTGGGATGCCCAGCAATTCAAATACCAATGATTCATAAGTGAAGTGAAAAATACTGTGAACAAAAGGATGATTGTGCGTCCATGTCATTAACGCCGGTGTATTAATGCCAAATAACCGATCTATTTTTACCAACAACGGATCAATGGGTGAAAATGGAGTTGATTGTACGCCATTCACAAAAATTAAATTAGTGAGCAAGCACCAAAACAGTAATCCTAATCCCCAAATAAATGTCGATGATCGTGGTGATGTGCGCCGACTGTAAATGCCATAAAACAAAAATACAAAACCCAGTATCATTAACAAAACCCCTTGCAACCACGACAGTGATGAGATGTGCGTTGCAAATAATAAAATAGTGGGAAAATGGAAATCGATTTGATTGAGCATAATCAGTGTTGTGCCAGACAATAAGCCAAAAGCAACTAACATCATGAATACACGATCGAGCAAAGTGGTGTAATTTTTGAAAAAGTAAAAAATGGATTGCATGCTTTTCTAGTGTATGTAAATTCTATTCGGAAAAAATACCCCGCAGCTCACTGTGGGGATTTTTATTATATTATTTATTGATTTTCAAATGCTACAATAATTTTCTCCGTTTTGATTTAATAATGGTTCACTTTTTCTATGGCATAATCTATTAATTAATCCCGATAGACATCGAGACAGGATATGTCTATCCGTATTGCTTTCTGCGGGATTTTCCAATAAAGAATTTTGAGAGTTGTCTGCGGGTTGCCCATCATTTTTTTTCATGCATTTTTGAATGAGATAATATGTAGTCAACATCGTAACCAATAAAAGCAAAGCGGCGAACAATGCCAAACCAACACTGCAAGTAATAATTGTTCCATCCACTTCACAGTTTCCTGTAAAACTTTCCAGACCATTTTTGTTGTTAAAAACAGTGTTGGCGTAAAAATGGTACAGCGTGTGTGTATTTCCTTTGTCGCAAAATTTTGACAACGCAACACAAGCATTATTTAAAGCAGATACACTTAATTCTGAAAAAATAGCCATAAAATTGGCGTTGCCTGTGGGTGTGCTGAATGTCATGCACCCAAAGCCACACACTTCAGTGACTGAATCTGCGCAATAATAGACAGGCAGAGAATCAAGGTTAGTACTATTACCAATCCCTAAATTTTTTGGCTTAAGATCATTTTTAGCGAGATAAACGCTCCCGCCTGTGAATAACACACTCAAACACAGCGAGATGAACGGACATACCATTTCAGTAAAAGAATATTTTTTTGACATAGACACCTCTTATCATTGTTAATTTCGTTTTTTTCAGGACGAATTCAATGACGACAATCATGCTGTTATTTGCAAAAAGCGTGCAAACGCAGCAAGCGAGTTGTCTACCATGGTCTCTTCTTTCATCCGGACTATACCGTCGGCCTTGGAGTTACACCAAATCTGCTGACCTTTTTTCTAAACAGAAAAAAGCGCTCGCGGGCTTATTAATTTGCATCAACTTACCGCCGGTGGGGAATTACACCCCGCCCTGAAGATGGGTCAAAAGATATGCCTACACAATCTGTTTGTCAAATAAATTAATGACCATATCAATAACAGGAAGGAGTTCGCACACAGTGCGAAACTCCTGTCAATGCTATAATATCGTCAGAAAAGCGTATCGGTACAGGCAAATTTATGGCAGCACCCAAAATCACGGATGCAAAAAAATTAGTAGCGATTAAGGGGTTTGAAATCATTCCAGTTACTGTTGATAGTAGCTTGGGGGCGATAATAACGATTTCAATTAATCCCGAGTTACCATTGGGATTAAAAATTGCCGTTGAAAATAATGCTGCTATTTTATTCGGCACACCGACAGAAATTTCAGCTGCAACACACTATACCATTACAGCAAAAAATAATGATGGTGACAGTAGTGCATTAATTGAAATTGTTGTTATCGAAGCGCCGATCAAAAAACAACGCGGTGATGTGATACAGGCGCATGATGCGCGACAAGATTTAGATACACCGCGATCGCAAATTGAAAATGCGATGAGTGATGATGCGATGTTGGGTTCCATCATCAAACCGCATGAAAAATTTTTGACGCAGCCGATGGGTGATGATAAAAGATTATCGCAACAAACCGCGAACAATCCGGAAGCGGAAAATCGCGCGCAAAATACACCCGAATTAACGCCTGCGCCAACAGCTGAGTTGCATAATACATTAGCTGCAAGACCCAGTATTACACCAACACCCACACCAGGAAAATAATAATTTATGCCGTCAATTGCCGATGCGATTATCAAAGGTGTTTTGTCTGATGTGATTCGTGAAGCACACGCGAACGAACATTTAAATTTTATTGATGAGTATGGTTACACACCACTGATTGAAACGTGCATCATGGATGATATTGAAAAAGCAAAGGCGGTGTTGGCATGCAAACCCGATGTGAATTTTCCTGATTTAATAGGACAAACTGCGTTGCACTGGGCGATTGATAATCATAATCTCGCGCTGTGTGAATTGTTATTAAAACACGGCGCCAATCCAAATGGTTATACCATTGCAGGAATGCCTGTGTTGGTAAAACCATTGTTGCGTGATCAATCCGAATTAAAAAATTTATTAATTCAGCATGGCGCGAAAATACAATTTGCGACCGATTTCATTAATGCAAAAATGTTGGGGCATCGTTTTGAGTTAAAAGGCTATGTTGATATTGTCAATGCGAATAAAAAATTTGTTGAAATATCACTTGAAGGATTTATTTTAGAATTCACATTAGAGGCGTTGCGAAAATCAATCGTTGATTTTCGTTATAATTTTGCGGCGCGACAATGGGAACGTGAGTTTGTCAAATTGCGCACAATGATGGGCGCATTGTCTAACGCATCAAAATTAATTCGTTTACAACATTACAATATTGATTATGAAAAGCACCTAGATAAAATTACGCCGTGGATTGAAGCCGACCCACTGATTATTCCGGTTGCGCAAGAAGGACATGCATTAACGTTAATTCGCGCGGGAAATTTATTAGCGGTATGTGATCGTGCCAGTTATGCGCATCAAGATTCAACTGAAGAGAAAGTTAAAATTTATTACATGAACAAACCGTGGAAATTAACGCCTGAATGGGTTGCGGAATTAATTTATGTGCGACAAACAATGGCTGTATTTCAAAAAATGTTGTCCGTCACGCTGGGGTTGCATGAAATTGCGAGTATGCCACTGCATGCACAAATTGCAGGAAATTGTTCATGGGCGAATATTGAAGCCTGTATTCCCACTTTATTTTATATGCTTTGTATGAATGATCCGGGAAAATCTGGCGAGCGTTTGGTGAAAGATAAAAATGAAGCGATGTCACTGTATCGTGATTGGCAGGCGTGGGATCAAGATCGATCGCTCGATTATTTTATTCAACATTTTTCAGATGCTGATAAAAAAAGACGCGCCGCCATTGCTGAAATTTTATGCGCTGTTTTATTTGAATCATGTTCGGCTATCAGAAAAGAAGATCACGAACGTATTAAAAAAATTGTGCCAATCGTGATGATTAAGGAATTACAATACATTCCTGACAGTTATCTGACCGCCTATTACTTAGAGCAAAAAACCGATGCAGGCGAGAATTTTAAAAAGATGCTGAGAATCGGTGGGGATGTGTTTGGGGAGTAATGGTTTCGAGTAAAATTTTTTGCTTTACAAGACTAAGCAGGTAAACCCAGCAAGTTAAAAACCCAGGCAATTAAATTGTTAATGGGCTCCCAAATAATCATAAGGGAATGCGTTGCGTAAAGAAAAAAAATCAAGCCAAGAAAAATCCATAAGCCATACGCTTCTAGTCGATTATATTTTTGCGCAATGGGGGGTGGCAATAAGCTGGAGACAACGCGACTGCCATCCAATGGCGGAATGGGAATTAAATTAATCACCAAGAGTACGCAATTAATCATGATACCAAAGCGTGAAGTGAGATGAAAAAATAATGCGATTGAGCGAAGTGCTTCATGCGCATGCAGATTTAAAAAAATAATATGACTGATTTTTGCAATAACGCCCCATAATATGGCCATTAATAAATTCGCACCAGGTCCTGCAATGGCAACCAGTGCCATATCACGGCGTGGATTACGTAAATTTTGCCAAGCGATAGGAACGGGTTTTGCCCAACCAAAAATAAATCCGCCGAGGATGAGCATAGTCAGCGGTAAAATAATTGTTCCAAACAAATCGATGTGACGTGCTGGATTTAAACTGACGCGTCCTTGAATGCTCGCCGTTTGATCACCTAATTTGCTGGCAATCCACCCATGTGCCGCTTCATGTAATGTGATTGCGAAAATTAATGGAATGGCCGCGATGCAAATTAATTGAATAAGTGAACTAATATTACCGGTCATTGCTGGTTCTCAAATACTTTCACTACTTCGCGCACACCATCGATACGTCTTGCGACATCAGTTGCCAATTCGGCTTGTTGCGGCGTTAGCATACCCATGAGATACACAACACTATTTTCAGTTACCACTTTAATTTGCGTAGAATGCAAATCTTTTTTCGCCAGCATTTCTGTTTTTACTTTTGTTGTAATCCATGCATCTTGACTGCGCTGCCACAGTGAAATAGGTTTGCGAATGGTAATTTCATTGTAAACACGACTCACATATTTTATTTGTGATGCAATTTGATAGGCTGTGGTGCGTTGTTCATCTGTTTTGGTTTGTCCAACGAGTAACATGATGTGATGAAATGTTGCGACGGAAATATGTGTGTCTTTTTGCAAATCGGGTGATGCAGCAATTAAATTTGCAGCTGCTTGCGCTGAATCGCGATCTTGTACCATGGTTTTCATTGAACGTTTGTCATAAACAACAGAACCGCCAACGGTTGCGCCAATTACCAATGCGGCAGGAACACAGCTTGACAAACCAATTGTGATTAATAGGGTAAGAATAATTTTTTGAAAGTGGCGTGCCATGCAAAATGCCCCGCTAGCTTGTTTGAAATAATTGCCTATCGATAATATCACAAAGACAATGTATCACAATCCCATGTGTTTCTTGTATGCGCGCAGTGGATTCAGAGGGTACACGAATTTCAACATCCGTTACTGCGTTCAGGAGGGGTGGAATATCACCGCCGTCGCGTCCGGTAAACGCAATGACTTGCATTTGACGATGATGTGCAGCGACAATCGCTTCGATAATATTTTTTGAGTGACCACTCGTTGAAATTGCCAACAAAATATCACCTGTTTGACCCAGCGCTTTAATTTGTTTTGAAAATACTTCATTGAAATGGTAGTCGTTTGCGATAGCCGTAATCGTAGAGGTATCTGTATTTAATGCAATCGCAGGTAAGCTGGGTCTTTCCGCTTCATATCGATTTAACATTTCCGCAGAAAAATGTTGTGCGTCCGCCGCGGATCCGCCATTACCACAACATAAAATTTTATGATTATTTAATAATGCGTCCACCATTATTTGGCTTGCGCGTGCAATGACATCGGCCAGTGTGTCTGCCGCGGTAATCTGCGTTTGAATGGAATCATTAAAAATTTCTTTGATGCGTGTGATAGGGTTCATGGTTTTTCTCTGTTTCTGAAAGATCAGTATTGTACCTCAAATGCGTTGCGAATCCAGGTAATATCGAGTTTTTGTGGATTGATTGTGTCCGGCATAATTCCGATGGCGTCGAATCGACACAATGCTGAATCGTACAAATGGTGCTGTAACAAATAATGTGTTGCGGTGCGAATAAGGGTGCTTTGTTTTGGTTTTGAAATCATTTCCAGTGGATGACCGCGCGTTAAATTCGTACGCATTTTGACTTCGACAAAAACAGTATAATCTTTATCGCGCATGACTAAATCAATCTCGCCATTTTTTTTACCGTTGCCATCATGCGTCGTAAAATTTCTTTCGATGAGTTTGAGATGATTTTTTAATAAAAATTCACACGCGATATTTTCTGCGAGCTGACCTGCGATAAAAGTGCAATGCGTGTTATCGAATAAGTTGTGGTTGGCCATTTTGGAATTGTGCCCAAACCAGTTGACGATAAACATAATGTTGTGGTGTTAAATACAGTGTTCCAGTAGCACCCGAAACGCCCATTTGTGATTGCATTTGTTTGAGCTGCAGCGTGAGATAAAAAGCGTCCACTCCCATCGCATAAAATTTTGCAAAATGATTGTAATTATCAGGCCAGAGAGACTGGATGCGTTGCTGAATGTTGCGCTGATAGGCTGGCATTTGATTGGGCGCTAATACCCACGGCATATCACAGAATATAATACCATTTAAATCATTATTTCCGCCGACGCTGATGCTGGGATAAATTTGTGATGTTGCGTAAATGGGAATATTGCCAGCAAAATAAAATTGCAATAGCGGTTGAATTTGTTGTGCAGCGCCAGGCGACGCCACTAAAAAAATGCTATCAAAATCATTTCTGCGTTGCGGGATAAAACGCATATTTTCACGGAACATATTTTTTAATTCACGTTCATTTTGATAAGCGTTATTGATTTGCAGCACAGTGGCAACATTTTTCGAGAGCGTAGCAACAGATCCATAATATTGGGTTGCAACAACGGTGCCCCCTAATCGCGTCCATTCTTGCGTGAAAGCATTAACCAGTCGTTGTCCAAAAACAGAGTTCGGTGCGAGAATAACCACATTTTTATGATGATCTTGTTGTGCGCGCATGGCGGCTTGTTGTGCTTCGTCTGTTGGTGATAAACCAAACTCAAATAACAAATCATTATCGATTCGTTGCGCGCTGGGTGTTGTGTTGAGCGCTAAAATGGGTACTACGGATGCTTTGGTATTGGCAAGCTGCATGACATCCGATTTGTCGAGTGGTCCTACAACAAAATCAGCACCCTGCTTGATTGCCGTTTGCACCACATCCTGAATATTTTTTCCCGCCGTATTGTAAACAGCAATGGTTGGCGCAATACTGGAGTGATTTTTTTCATAATAGTAAGCCGTGAAAAATCCATTGCGAATGGCGCTAGCATAGGGTGCAAGCGATCCCGATTGTGGTAATAATAATGCAATGTTGCGGGGTGATTGCGAATGAATATAGTGTGCATGCGTGGCATTGACAGCAACAAAATGCGGCGGACGTCGAACGCTTGTGGAATTACTACAACCATTTAAAAAAATATAAATAGCAGTGATTGCAGCAAATTGTGTTAATACTATAAATCGTTTCATAATGCTGTAAAGTGTATCGTACTGTTTTAGTAACAACAATACAGGGTTTTTATTTTGTCCTCCACTTTATACATTGTTGCAACACCCATTGGCAATTTGTCGGACATGACATTTCGTGCGATTGAAATTTTAAAATCAGTGAGTGTGATTGCAGCGGAAGATACGCGCCACAGTCAGCGTTTGTTATCGCACTATGATATCCATACCCCACTTTTTTCGTTGCATGATTACAATGAAGAAGCTCGTATTGAAAAAATTATGGCATTACTGGAAAGCGGAAAATCAGTTGCGTTGATTTCAGATGCAGGTACGCCGTTGATTAGCGATCCCGGTTTTCGCTTGGTGCGTGCTGTGCGACACGCAGGATTTAAAGTGATTTCCATTCCGGGAGCGTGTGCGGCAATTACTGCGCTGACTGTTTCCGGTTTACCCACGGATCGTTTTATTTTTGAAGGTTTTTTGCCGGCAAAAACAGGTGCACTTGAATCACAATTGGAAAAATTAAAAAATGAAACGCGCACGATTATTTTTTATGAATCCGTGCATCGTATTGTAAAAACTTTGTCAGCAATGAAAAAAATATTCGGTGAAAAAAGGATTGCAACTGTTGCGCGTGAATTAACAAAATCGTTTGAGACGGTAAAACAAGACACATTAGAAAATTTATCGGAATGGATTGAAAAAAATACTGAACAGCAAAAGGGAGAGTTTGTGATTGTGGTGCAACGCACTGATCTGAGTGAGTATCCTGATACTGTTTTTTCAACGCGTGAGGTATTGCAGCACCTCTTAACGGAGTTGCCGTTAAAACAAGCGGTCAGTTTAACCTGTAAAATCACGGGCAAAAATCGCAATACGCTTTATTCGCTAGCGCTTGAGATAAAGCCGAAAGATTGACAAATCCCCCCAAAAAGCGTTTAACTGAAGTGTGATCGAATTGTAGGGAATTCACTTATCTTTTGTGCCAATGGCTCAAGGAGTGAATGATGTCGAGATCGTTTTTATTGTCACTATCGGTTGAAGATCAAGTTGATGTGCGCTCGGGTATTGCCGCGTTATATGCACTCATTATCCCTAATGTAGTGGTTCCTAATGAGATTCAGCAATTTTTCTCGGGTGAGTTATCGCCGCACTGTTTTATTGCATTGCCTACATCGTCGCCGCACAACAGACAACAGTGTGGTATGGCTTTTTTGCAAATTATTTTCACTCCGCCGGGATGTTTTTCTCATGTTTTGTTGCACACAATGCAAAACAAAGAACTGGCCAGCCAATTTTTTTGTACCATTTTATATGCTCACTCTCAGCTCGAAAAAAAGTTAATGGAGTGCGCTGAATTTCAATCGTGGTTTGAAACCGTTTCTCCGCAATCATTACAAGATCTTTTTTCGAAACGTCAGAATTCGCCTGAAGTAAAAAATATATGTAATTTATTTTTTGAAAAAATAATTATTATGCGTGTTAAAAAAAACCTTTCTATTTTATCCAGTATTATTGCCACATTGCCGAGTTCTATTTTGCTAAATATCAATCATTCAGAATCCATTAATTTTTATTCTCTTTTAATTGGGTTGCGTCAGATCATTCTTGATTTATTTCTTGATGTTTTTAAAAACACTGCTGTGAGCAAAATAAAAAACACAGTGGATGATGTTCATGGGTTGATGTGTAATATACGAAATTTACCTTTTTATGTTAATGCACCCAGTAACGCACTCTGGAATACTTTTATTCAAAACATGCTGAATACTATTCAGCTATTGCAAAAATATTATGTTATTTGTGTCGACGGAAAAACAGGTGATGCACTGTTTGATGAGTTTGAAGATGCAGGCGCCATTTTGTGTGAAGATGATGAGCAAATTAATTTTTCTGCTATTTCAAATCGAACAATCAGTGAATTATTTGTTGCATGGCTAAAAAAAGAAGATGATTTTTTACCTACTGTTCCACTCAATAAACGCATTATTTTTGAAATTTTTAAAAACACACATCGGGAAACAGAAAAATTAAAAAATAGTTTTTCAAGTTCAGTAACGTCAGCCATGACATTTGCCGCTTCTTATGTTTCCTCCGCCTCATTCATCAATTTTAGTTTTGGAAAAAAAACTTCTGCCTCGTTCACACCTGAAACTACATCACAACCCGATTCAAAGATGGCTGAAGCAAAAATAGAAGAAGCTAATACGTTTTATGATTTATATTCTGCACTCTGTGAATTTTTAATTGTACCTGAAAAAAACAGTAAAAATATTGTCGCGATTCAGTATGAATTTGTATTGGGGTTAGTGAAGCAGTTTTTTTATGAAAACAGAATGCATCGTTTTTTACTGAATTTGATGCGAAATTCATCACACGCAACTTCTTTTGGACAAGCGTTGTGTTTACCTATTCCAGAAAAGCGTCTACCTGAGTTGGTAAATTATCTTATTTTGGAAATACAGCCTAAACCAGTGATAGACAACGTGGTTGTGTTTCATTCGCCGCCGCTACCGTCAGATAGGCCAACTCTATTCTCAGCGGCTAGTAATGTCGCTCGCTTTTTTGATGAGAATTCCAGTTCTGAGAGTTTGCCTGATTTGACTGATATTGGTTCGTTAACGGCGGAAGAAGTTGAAAGGCAGGCTGCAGCAGCGCAGCGAACACCAGATTGACAGTTGAAAGTTACTGTCGTCAGCCTATAATCCTTCGTGAGTCAGCCAAACAGTCGCTGTACTGTTCAGACAGTACAGAGGAAAGTCCGGGCTTCACAGAACGCAGCGCCAGATAACGTCTGGGCAACGTGAGTTGACGGAAAGTGCCACAGAAAATAGACCGCCATTGCGCCTGATTTATCAGGTGTGGGTAAGGGTGAAAAGGTGCGGTAAGAGCGCACCGCGTCGTTAGTAATAGCGGCGGCACGGCAAACCCCGCTGGAAGCAAAACCAAGTAAAGATTCTATGATGTGGTTCGCATCGAATCTGGGTAGGTCGCTTGAGGCAAATAGTGATATTTGTCCCAGATAAATGACTGTTAAGGAACGCGCGCTAACTCGCTTGGTGAATTGGCGCCCAAGAGCATGGTCAGATTTTAATGTTCTGACTGAGAAAATGCGAAGGAATACATGATTTGTATTTCGAGCATTTTCGATGGAAGAACATTACTAAAAATGACCGTGATATTGGGCGCCAATTCACCAAGCGAGTTAGCGCGCGTTCCTTTACAGAACCCGGCTTATCGGCTGACTCATACTATTGATCAGTATCAGTGTGAACAAATTTTATTTAACTTGCAAAAAGGACAATGCATGCATCCTCTTTATTCACAACTCGACACTCAGCTTGAAGGGTTAAAACAAAACGGTTTATACAAAAAAGAACGCTATATTATTTCACCGCAAAATGCGGAGATAACGGTTGCGCCCAAATCTCACGTCTTAAATTTTTGCGCAAATAATTATTTGGGATTAGCGGATCATCCAACATTAATTGAAACCGCACAAAATGCCGTCAAAGAATATGGTTTTGGAATGGCATCAGTGCGATTTATTTGTGGCACGCAAACCATACACAAACAATTAGAAAAGGCGATCAGTGAATTTTTAGGCATGGATGACACGATTTTATATTCTTCTTGTTTTGATGCGAACGGCGGATTATTTGAAACATTGTTATCCGAAGAAGATGCGATTATTTCCGATGAATTAAATCACGCGAGCATTATTGACGGCATTCGTTTGTGCAAAGCAAAACGATTTCGCTACAAAAATAATAATATGAAAGATCTCGAAGAAAAATTAATCGAAGCAGATCAAGCGGGCGCGCGTCACAAATTAATTGCAACGGATGGTGTATTTTCAATGGACGGCATTATCGCGGATTTAAAATCGATTTGTGATTTAGCCGATAAATATAATGCGTTGGTGATGGTGGATGATTCACATGCAGTGGGATTTATTGGTGAGAATGGTCGCGGAACCCCTGAATTTTGCGGTGTTTTAAATCGCATTGATATTATTACGGGCACATTAGGAAAAGCATTAGGCGGTGCATCCGGTGGTTATACGTCAGCGCGTGGCGCAATTGCCGATTGGCTGCGCAATCGTTCACGCCCGTATTTATTTTCAAACACATTAGCACCGGTGATTGTCGCAACCTCATTAACCGTGTTGGAAATGTTGCAACATGAAACCGGAAAAAAATTGCGTCAAACAGTAAAAGAGAACAGCAAATATTTTCGCGAACACATGACGACATTAGGTTTTAATTTAGTGCCTGGCGAACACGCAATCATTCCCGTGATGTTGGGTGATGCGAAAATCGCAGCCGACATGGCGGATAAATTATTAAAAGAAGGCATTTATGTGATTGGTTTTTCTTATCCGGTTGTCCCAATGGGTAAAGCCAGAATTCGCGTGCAACTGTCTGCAGCGCATACAAAAGTGCATGTAGATAAAGCTGTTGCCGCATTTGAAAAAGTCGGTAAAGAGATGGGTGTGATTGTATGATACGTTTACCAGCAAAAACACAAATGATTATTGCTCAATTATTTCAGAAGTATTTTCCACGCGGAAAATTGTATTTATTCGGTTCACGTGTTGACCCCAATGCGCGCGGCGGCGATATTGATTTATTGTGTGAAATGGATGGTGATCCTACAGATTTAGTTGAAAGAAGATCTGCGTTTTTAATCGAACTGGAAAAAAGAATCGGTGAGCAAAAAATAGATTTTGTGCTTTACCAGCCGAGTGAGAATTTTGATTTGAAAGTGGCAAAAAAAGCCAAGGAAACAGGAGTGAGAATTGATATGAATGATGATATT
This sequence comes from Gammaproteobacteria bacterium RIFCSPHIGHO2_12_FULL_39_24, assembly GCA_001802455.1. Lineage (GTDB taxonomy): Bacteria > Pseudomonadota > Gammaproteobacteria > Coxiellales > Coxiellaceae > 2-02-FULL-42-43. Next base: position 39,774 of record MGXZ01000005.1, on the reverse strand, counting down.
GACTCTAGTATGGCGATGGCAGAACAACATGATAAGCGTTTAGTATGGTCAATGAATGAAATGAAAAAATTTATGCCTTTGACTCCCGAACGTTTTGAAAAGCTAACCAATGAAGAAGTGGCAATACTGGATATGTTTGCAACACGTTTTGCAAAACTACAAGATATGCTTGGCGTGACAATTTTTCCTATGATTCTCGAGTTAACGGAAGAACCGGGTATTTATCCGACATTTATTGACAAATTAAATAGGCTGGAAAAAATGGATGTCATTCCATCGAGTGATGCATGGAGTGAATTTCGTAAAGTGCGAAACAGCTTTACGCATGAATACCCAAATAATCCCGCATTAAATGCTAGTTTGCTCAATGATGCTTATAAACAAGCAAAAAAATTACAAAGCACATTTGTACATGTTAAAAAATATATTCAAAAAATATTAAGAAAGTAACATGAAAACAGTATCCAAATTAAAAAAAGAAAAAGGGTTGTGGATTACTGATGCGCCAAAACCAGCATGTCATCACAACGACGTTTTAATTAAAATTAAAAAAACTGCGATTTGCGGCACGGATTTGCATATTTATAATTGGGATGAATGGGCGCAAAAAACCATTCCGGTGCCATTGATTGTCGGCCATGAATTTATGGGTGAGATTGTTGAAGTTGGCAAAGATGTCCAACAATTTAAAATCGGTGATCGTGTTTCAGGTGAAGGGCATTTAACGTGTGGTCATTGCCGTAATTGTCGTGCGGGTGCAAGACATTTGTGTCGCGATACAAAAGGAATTGGCGTGACTGTTCCCGGTGCATTTGCGGAATATTTAACCATGTCCGCGGACAATGTTGTGAAATTACCCGATAATATTTCAGATTCCGTTGCATCCATGTTAGATCCTTATGGTAATGCTGTTCACACCGCGCTTGAATTTGATTTGGTCGGCGAAGATGTTTTGATTACGGGTGCCGGTCCCATTGGTTTGATGGCAATTCAAATTGCCAAAAAAGTGGGGGCGCGACATGTAGTGATTACGGATATCAATCCTTATCGCCTAGCATTAGCGGAAAAAATGGGCGCAACTGTAGCGATCAATCCGGCAGAAAAGAATTTGCAAGCTGTTATGCGCGAATTAAATATGACAGAAGGTTTTGATGTGGGATTGGAAATGTCCGGCAATGAGCGCGCTTTTCAAGATATGTTAACGGTGATGAATCACGGTGGACGTATTGCGATGTTAGGTATTCCATCCAAACCATTTGCAATCGATTGGAGCGTGGTTATTTTTAAAAGCTTAAAAATCGCGGGAATTTACGGTCGTCGCATGTATGAAACATGGTACAAAGGCATTGCCTTGTTGCAAAGTGGTGTTGATGTTTCATCAGTCATTACCGCAGAATATCATTACACCGATTTTGAAAAAGCATTTGCGGATATATTGAAAGGCAATGCGGGTAAAGTGATTTTGACGTGGAATTGAATTAATTACGGTGTTTTTGGCACAACAGAAAGTGCGGGTGCTGCAAATTGAGGTTGTGGCGATGCTCTAAACATACCAGTTCTTGTTAAGAGTCTAGCGCTTGTTGTTCGTTCAAAATTTTCTTGCGCTGTTTCAACAGCTAATTGTTGTTCTAGTGTTGCTGCCCGAAAAAACGAAGCAACATTCGCAAGTGCTTTTGGATCAGCCATATAAAACTCCACCTAAAATATCGCCTATCTCACTACATTATCACGCCTATCTTAAGAGAATATTAATCCCTAAAATTCGTAAACTGAATCGGCAATCCAAAATTTTGCGCGCGTAACAAAGCAATCGCTTCTTGCAAATCATCACGTTTTTTCCCCGTCACGCGCACTTGTTCACCTTGAATCGCACCTTGCACTTTTAGTTTGCTGTCTTTAATAAATTTCACGATTTTTTTTGCAATTTCTTGTTCAATACCTTTTTTCATTTTAATTTCCTGAATCGCTGATTTCAGCTGAATAACAGGTTCTTTTGGATCCAAGTGACGCAAGTCAATTCCGCGCTTAGTTAATTTAGTATTTAATACGTCACGCATTTGTTTTAATTGAAAATCACTTTCCGTTATTACTTTAATTATTTCTTTCTCAAAAACATATTTACTGTTGGTGCCTTTAAAATCAAAACGAGTTGAGACTTCGCGATTGGCTTGATCAATTGCATTTGTTAATTCATGTTCATTTAATTCGGAAACGATGTCGAAAGTGGGCATTGTCAACTCCCGGTTTGTTTGATGCTGAGATGATATCAGAAGTGAGGATGGGAGTGGGAGTGGGTGTTTTGATCAAAAACTGTACACTTTGTAAAAAAAAGTGGTATGATGTGGGGAATTGTGGGATAAATAGATTATCTGATACGGAAGGGCTAAACGGATGTTTCGAGGATTGTCGGCAGGGCAGATCGATTCCAAAGGACGGATTACCATTCCGGCCAACTATCGCACGCTTATGGTTGAAGAAGCGAGCGGTTCTCTTGTCGTTACCATTGATACTGAGCAACGTTGTTTACTGTTGTATCCTTTTCCGCAATGGCAAGTTATTGAAGAAAAATTAGAAGCGTTGCCGAGTTTTCAGCCGGCAGCGAGACGTATTCAGCGGTTGTTGATGGGACATGCGACTGAATTGGAGCTGGATCGACAAGGTCGCATTCTTTTGCCCACTTTACTGCGTGATTATGCTGATTTGGATAAATCCGTGATTTTAGTAGGGCAAGGCAAAAAGATTGAAATTTGGAATGAGTCAGCATGGGAAGATGCTCGTCTAACGTGGTTAGCGGAAAGTGCTGGCGAAAATCACAGCGTGCCAATGGAGTTGGCGATGTTGACGTTGTAAAACAGTTATCAGATACCAGAACCAGATAACTGATAACTGAATAACAGATAACTTTAAATGAAACATGAATCGGTTTTACTAGGGGAAGCGATTGCAGAACTGGCAATCAAGGAAGAGGGCATCTACATCGATGCCACATTTGGTCGAGGGGGGCATAGTCAGGCCATATTGGAAAGATTAGGACCGAACGGTCGGTTGATGGCAATTGATTTAGATCCAGAAGCGATCTCAGTTGCAAAATCGGAGCCTTTTTTTTCTGATACACGTTTTGAGATTGAGCAGTCTTCATTTTCACATCTGGAAGAGCTGATCTCAAAACGTGGCTGGCTTGGCAAAGTGAATGGCGTGCTGCTCGATTTAGGTGTTTCTTCTCCACAGTTAGATGACCCGCAACGCGGGTTTAGTTTTTTGCGCGAAGGTCCGCTGGATATGCGGATGAATACGTCGGAAGGGCTCGACGCGATGACTTGGATTAATCAAGCCGATGCGCAGGAAATAGCTGATGTGCTGTATCAATATGGCGAAGAACGTTTTTCACGTCGTATTGCTGGCGCGATTGTGCGTGCTCGTGAAACAGAGCGAATCACAACAACCACGCAATTAGCAGGCATCATTGAAAAAGCAAGCCCGAAGAAAGAAAAAAATAAACATCCTGCAACGCGGACGTTTCAAGCAATTCGCATTTTTATTAATCGTGAATTGACCGCATTGCAAACATGTTTGCCGCAGATTGTGAATGCATTATCTGTTGGTGGTCGGATGTGCGTGATTAGTTTTCATTCGCTGGAAGATAGGATTGTAAAACAATTTATTCAGCGTGAATCGAGTCGGGATTTATTTCCATCGCAAGTTCCGATGACGGATATGCAATTAAAACAACTGCAAAAAGCGCGTTTGCGTAAAATCGGAAAATCGATTGAACCGTCAGATGCAGAAATTAAACGTAACCCGCGTGCGCGCAGTGCGAGATTGCGGGTTGCTGAAAAAGTGGGTGGGAGTAAAATATGACACGAGCAATCCATGGCTTTGGCTGGATGATCCGCCGCCGCGAAACAACAGAAACCATACCATTAAAACATCAGATGGCAATGGGTGCGTTAATTATTGTATTGCTTTTCTCGGCATTTTCTGTGATTTACTTAAAAGATTTGTCACGTCGTTTGTTTATTCAATACCAGCAATTGCAGCAAGTGCAGCAACACGATGAAATTGAAACCAGTAAATTGCTATTGGAAAAAGGCGCTTGGTCAACACAGTCGCGTATTCAAGAAATTGCGAGCGTACAACTGGGAATGGAATCACCGTCGATGAAAAATGTGGTGATGATTGAGAGATAGTGTGAGCAAAAGATATTACTGGAGAGCGTCTCTCATTTTTTGGTTGTTAATTTTCGCGTTATTTGGATTATTGTGGCGTTTGGTTGATTTAAATTTTGTAAATCGCGCTTTTTTATTGCAACAAAGCGATGCGCGCATTGTGCGTATGGAAGTGTTGCCAGCGCATCGTGGTGTGATTACCGATCGATTAGGCACAGTGCTTGCGATGAGCACGCCCGTTTATTCAGCGTGGATTAATCCACGCTATTTTCAAGCAACGCATGAACAACTGCACGCGTTATCGAAAAATTTACAATTATCGATTTCATTTATCCGTTCGCGTGACATCAAAGGAAAAGAATTTGTTTATTTGAAACGACAGAATCCGCCAGACGTGGTTGCTAAATTAAAATCATTATCTATTCCCGGTTTACATTTTCAAATGGATTATCAGCGTTTTTATCCTGAAGGTGAAGTCGCAGCGCACGTGTTGGGCATTACGAATGTAGATGATCGAGGTCAAGAAGGATTGGAATTGGCGTACAACAATTGGTTGAGTGGTGTGCCTGGAAAAGAAGAAGTATTGAAAGATCGCTTGGGGCATGTGATTGCCAATGTCGCCTTATTAAAAAAACCACAAGAAGGTCGTGATTTGGTGTTGAGTATTGATCATCGCATCCAATACATTGCGTATCGCGCATTGAAAGAACAGGTGCAACAATTAAATGCAAAATCAGGGTCGATCGTTGTTTTGAACGTAAAAACAGGCGAAATTTTAGCGATGGCAAATCAGCCTTCGTATAATCCTAACAATCGCATGTTCGAACAACACGGTGATTTTCGTAATCGTGCGGTGACTGATTCATTTGAGCCTGGCTCAACGATGAAACCATTCACCATCGCGATGGCATTAGAAAGCGGACAATATAATTTACAATCATTGATCGATACTCATCCTGGTTATATGCGCATTGGTGGTTATGAGATTCGCGATGATTTTGTTGATAATGGTGTCATCGATTTACGCAGAATTTTAGAAGTATCGAGTAATGTGGGCGCTGCAAAAATTTTATTATCTCTGCCACCGCAAAAATTTTACGATTTATTGCGACGAATGGGATTTGGTCAACGCACGGACAGTGGATTTCCAGGTGAATCGGGCGGTCGCTTGGTTTCCCATGATTTGTGGTATAAAAGTGATATTGCAACATTGGCATATGGTTATGGTATTGCGGTGAGCGCATTGCAATTAGCGCATGCGTACTCTATTTTAGCAAGCGGCGGTGTTTCTCGTCCGGTGACGTTTTTAAAATTAGATTCTGCGTCGGCAGGAAAACAAGTGATCCCAAAAAAAGTGGCGAATGAAGTGGTAACCATGCTGGAGTCGGTTGTTTATGGAAAAAATCCGGGGGCGACTGGAAAATTAGCGCGCGTGCCGGGATATTGGATTGCGGGAAAAACAGGTACGGCGTATATTGCTAACGCGCAAGGTTACGATAAGAAAAAATATATCGGTGATTTTGTGGGAATGGCGCCTGCTAGTGATCCGCAATTGGTCATCGCAGTCATTATTCGTGATCCGAATAATGCAAAAAATTTACATTTTGGCGGACAAACGGCGGCACCCGTATTTGCCAAAGTGATGGCAGCAGCGTTACGGATTTTGAATGTACAGCCGGATAATATTTGAGTGTGAGCGTGAGTGTGCATCAAAAATCTTCTTCATTTCTACTTGAAAATTTGGCTGAGCAGTCATTAACAATTCCAGCAATTGAAATTGCTTATGTCACCAACAATAGTCGTGATGTTGTAAAAAATACGTTATTTCTTGCTTATCCAGGCGAAAGAGCAGATGGACGAAAATATATTGTAGACGCAATTACGAAAGGCGCTGTTGCAATTGCATATGAACCCAGCGATGATTTTGTTTTGCCTCAGACCAGTATTCCTTGCATTGCAGTAACTCATTTAAAAATAAAACAATCTGAAATTGCGGCGCGTTTTTATGATTTTCCAAGTCAACAAATTTCTGTGATTGGTGTCACAGGCACCAATGGCAAAACAAGTGTGACACATTTTATTGCGCAAGCAATGAGCGTATCTTGTGGAATGATTGGCACATTGGGTTACGGATTTTTTCCACAGTTAAAGAAATTGACAAACACAACACCTGATGGTTTGCAATTGCAAAAAATTTTTGCTGAGTTGCTTTTGCAGGGCGCAAAAACAATTGCAATGGAAGTTTCTTCACATGCGCTTGCGCAACAGCGCGTGAATGATGTGTTATTTCACACAGCCGTTTTTACGAATCTCACGCAAGATCACCTAGATTATCATCACACAATGGAAAATTATCGTGATACGAAAGCATTATTATTTCAAAAACCCAATTTGCAAAACGCGGTTATTAATATCGACGACGATGCAGGAAAATATTTTGTTGAAGCACTTCAGAAGCCAAGCGGCAGTGCGGGCGTCAATGTGATCACTTATGCGTTGCATGATAACCATGCCGATATTTCAGTATTAAAATGCACGCCGACTCAATATGGTTTTGATATAAATATCAAAACGCCGTGGGGAGATGGTGAGCTTCATTTACCCTTGATTGGCGAATTTAATATTAGTAATGCGCTGGCAACCATAGGCGTGTTGGGCATTTTAAAAATGCCCTTCAATAAAATAATACAATCTTTATCACAATTAAAAACAGTCAATGGTCGCATGCAATTATTTCAAGCAAAAAATTCTGTACACACTGTAGTTGATTATGCACATACGCCCGATGCATTAGAAAAAACATTATGCAGTATTCGTTCGCACTGCACTGGAAAATTATGGTGTGTGTTTGGATGTGGGGGGGATCGTGATAAAACGAAACGTCCGACAATGGGATTGATTGCCGATAATATTGCGGATCATATTATTATTACCAGTGACAATGCTCGCAGTGAAGATCCCACTCAAATTGCACAAGACATTCTCAGTGGGGTAAAAAATAAAAATAAATGTGAAATAGAATTAGATCGTGTCAAGGCAATTGAAAAAGCGATTCATCTAGCGCAAAAAAATGATTGGGTTTTAATTGCAGGAAAAGGGCATGAAACAGAACAGATTATCGGAAATCAAGTGATGCATCATAGTGACGTAGAGTGTGTTTTGGCGCAAATCATGAAACTCACACTGCTTGCTCATATTCTCAACGGCACGCTCATTGGTGATGATGGCGTGTTCCGGGCCGTGTCGATTGATAGTCGCACTGTGCAAAAAGGTGATTGTTTTTTTGCAATCCAAGGTGAATTTTTTGACGGACATGATTTTATTGCGGATGTTGAGAAGAAAAATGCAGCAGTCATTATTGTTGATCGTGATGTCAATTCAAAAACACCGATCATTACAGTGAATAACACGCGACAGGCATTAATTGATCTAGCCCGTTTTTATCGTAAAAATGCAACCATTCCGATTGCTGCTATTACGGGCAGTTGTGGAAAAACAACAACGCGTGCATTACTTGAAAATATTTTAAAACAAAAAGGTCAAGTGTTGGCGAGTAAAAAAAGTTTTAACAATGATATTGGGTTACCGCTGACATTATTACAGTTGAATTCATCGCAAGATTTCGCAGTACTAGAAATAGGTACCAATCATCCGGGTGAAATTGCGCAGTTAACTTCAATTGCAAAACCAACAGTAGCAACCATCACCATGGTGGCACCAGTCCACGTTGAACATTTTGGTGATGTCGATGCGATCGCGCGTGAAAAAGGCGCTATTTTTGATGGATTATCAGATGATGGTGTTGCCGTCATTAATGCGGACGATCGTTATTGTGATTTATGGAATGAGATTGCTGATCATCGACAAGTCATTATGTTTTCAACAGAACGTCCAGCGGATGTGGTGGCAAAAGATATTGGTCTTGAAAAAAATGGATGTGCCACTTTTACCTTGGTTTTACCGAATAAAAGTGCATCGATTGCATTGCCATTGTTGGGCGAACACAATATTACGAATGCATTAGCCGCTGCTGCAATGGCATTTTCTATGGGTGCATCGATAGAGGAGATTAAAAAAGGATTAGAAACAGTGGTACCAGAACAGGGTCGATTAATAGAAAAAATGGGTTTTGCCGGTGCGTTAATTATTGATGATAGTTATAATGCCAATCCTGCTTCTGTTAGGGCAGCGATTCAAGTGCTCATCAAAAAATCCGATCATCCTATTTTGGTGTTAGGTGATATGGCTGAGTTGGGCGATATGGCAAAAACAGCGCATGAAGAAATGGGCGTATTTGCAAAAATGGCGGGTGTGAAACAATTATTTTGTTATGGTAACAATAGTTTTTATACGGCAGAAAAATTTGGAAAAAACGCGCAGCATTTCGATGATTATCAACAGCTGATTGATGCGTTGAAAAAAACATTAACGTTAAATACTGCCGTGCTGATTAAAGGTTCGCGTAGTATGAGAATGGAGAAAGTGGTTGAAGGTGTGAGTGTGAATTAAGGATATCATCATGTTACTGTGGCTGGCGCATTATCTCGAAAATTACTTTCATTTTTTTCGTGTATTTCAGTATCTTACTTTTCGCACAATCGTGAGCGCGTTAACGGCATTGTTAATGGTTTTGTTTCTTTGCCCGATACTCATTCGTCGTTTGATTGCATTGCAATTTGGACAGATTATTCGTACCGATGGTCCGCAACAACATTTAAAAAAAACAGGTACACCAACAATGGGCGGCAGTTTGATTTTAATTGCGTTGAGCGTGAGTGTGTTGTTATGGGCTGATCTCAGCAACGTTTATATTTGGATTGCGTTATTTGTCACGATGGGTTTTGGTATCATTGGTTGTGTTGATGACTATCGTAAAATTACGAAAAAAAATACGAAAGGATTATCAGCGCGAAAAAAATTATTGTTTCAATCACTCATCGCATTTACTGCCATCAGTTTTTTATATTTCACCGCGCAAAGCGAAAATGAAACACAACTGGTTATTCCATTTTGTAAAAATAGTATTATTCACCTGGGATTATTTTATTTTGTTATTTCCTATTTTGTCATTGTGGGAACGAGCAATGCGATTAATTTGACAGATGGATTAGATGGTTTGGCAATCATGCCTTCTATTTTAGTGGTTTTAGGATTGGGTGTGTTTGCTTATGTGACCAGTAATATTAATTTTGCGCATTATCTCGCATTACCCTATTTGCCTTTTGCTTCTGAATTAGTGGTTTTTTGTGGGGCATTAGCAGGCGCTGGTCTTGGGTTCCTGTGGTACAATAGCTATCCCGCGCAATTATTTATGGGTGATGTGGGTTCACTGAGCATTGGCGGTGCGTTGGGAATTGTTGCGGTGATGGTGCGACAAGAATTCATTCTATTTTTAATGGGTGGCATTTTTGTTGCTGAAACACTCTCTGTTATTTTGCAAGTCGCCAGTTTTAAGCTGCGTGGCAAACGTGTTTTTAAAATGGCACCGTTGCATCATCATTTTGAATTATCAGGTTGGGCAGAACCGAAAGTTATTGTGCGATTTTGGATTATCACGGTTATTTTAGTGTTATTGGGATTAGCCAGTTTGAAATTACGATAATATGCAGCCAAATCAAAATAATATTCATCTGGTTGTGGGGTTGGGTGCTACCGGTTTTTCATGCGTACGTTATTTGATGTCGAAAAATATTCCTGTGGTGGTTGTGGATTCACGTGATCATCCCCCCCAATTATCTGACTGTAAAAAAGCATTTCCAACGATAAAAATTGTTTTGGGAAAATTTCAAGAGGACTTATTTTTACAGGCGAGTGCTGTGGTGGTGAGCCCCGGTGTTTCTCTTGAAGCACCTTGCATAAAAAAATGTATCGACAATAAAATTCCGGTGATGGGGGATGTGGAAATATTTGCACGTGATGCAACCGCACCGATTGTGGCGATCACAGGTTCGAATGGAAAATCGACATTGACTGTGTTGATGGGTGAATTGATTAAAAATGCTGGAAAAAAAGCCATTGTGTGCGGCAACATTGGTTTGCCTGTGTTAGATGCGTTGATGCAGCCAGTGCCTGATTTTTATGTTGTCGAGTTATCGAGTTTTCAATTAGACACAACCCACTCGCTTACAGCAACGGTCGCTGTGGTGATTAACGTGAGTCCAGATCACATGGATCGTTATGCGACCGTGGATGATTATCGACAATCAAAACAAAAAATTTATTTGAATTGTGAGCATGCTGTTGTGAATGCGGATGAGCCGGAGATTTGGAATAGTCTGCAATTTAAAAATTTACCTCTTGAGTTTACACTACAAAAACCACATCAAAATCAGTGGGGTTTGTGCGATGGTTTTTTAGTGCGAGGTGATAAAAAAGTAATTTCGGTTACGGATTTATTATTGCAGCAACGACATAATAATCAAAATTTTTTAGCAGCATTAGCAATGGGCTCTATTTTAAAATTACCAATGGAAAAAATGTTGGAAGTATTACGATCTTTTTCGGGCTTGGAGCATCGCTGCCAGTTGGTGAAAAAAATAAATGAGGTGGCGTGGTATAATGATTCAAAAGCGACGAATGTGGGTGCGGCCATTGCAGCCATTGAAAGCATGGGACAATCACTTTGCGGAAATTTAATCTTACTCGCTGGCGGTGATAGCAAAGGCGTTTCATTAACACCGCTGCAAAATCCCATTAGACAGTATGTATCACATGTATTTTTATATGGAAAAGATGCAGATTTATTAGAAAATGCGTTGCACGGTTGCGCTGTTGTCACTCGCGTGACGTGTTTGCGTGAAGCGGTGACTGAAGCACAAAAAATTGCGAAGCGGGGCGATGTGGTTTTGTTGGCGCCAGCGTGTGCGAGCCTGGATCAATATGAAAATTACGCTGAACGGGGTAGAGATTTTGTGAATGCAGTTGAAAGATTAATAGACTTCTTTCCAAACCTTGAGTAATGAGACAATGTCACAGAAAAAATTTTTGAGAAAGCGGAGCATACACGTTAGTATGTGAGCATTTCGAGAAAATTTTTTCGAAGAGATTGTCCATTAATCGAGGTTTGGAAAGAAGTCTAATGTGAGTTATCAGATAACGGATAACAGATAACGGATAACGGATAACTACTCATGAAAAATAATTTTGCTTTGTCATTTTTCTACGATCGTTGGATTTTATCCATCGCCTTGATTCTAATTTTTTTCGGGTTGTTGATGGTTTCATCGGCGTCCATGGTGATTTCTGATCAAATTTACCATCAGCCTTTTCATTATTTATTTCGTCAATTTATTTTTTTGATTTCCGGTTTTGGAATTGCGTGGTTTGTAACGCGCATTCCGTTATCGTTTTGGGAAGAAAATAGTTTTGTGTTATTACTTTTATGTTTTTTTGCGTTGTTATTAGTGTTGGTGCCAGGTATTGGAAAAGTGGTTAATGGTTCGCGTCGCTGGATTCATGTGGGATTTATTTCACTGCAAGTTTCTGAAGCGGTGAAATTGATGTCGATATTATATTTAGCGGGATTTTTACAACGGCATTTGCGTGAAGTGCAAACTGAGTTATCTGGTTTTGTTAAACCACTGTTATTTTTTGGTTTAATGGGCGTATTGTTATTGTGTGAACCGGATTTTGGAACAACGGCTGTGATCGCGATGACGGTGTTGACGATGTTATTTATTGCCGGTTCACGTTTGCTCCCTTTTGTGGTGATTTTATCATTGGTGTTGCTTACCATGGTTGCACTGGTGGTGACTACTCCTTATCGCATGGTACGACTAACTAGTTTTTTAAATCCGTGGATGCATGCGTACGGAACGGGATATCAATTAACACAATCGTTAATTGCATTTGGTCGCGGTGGTTTGTTTGGTGTGGGTTTGGGAAACAGCGTGCAAAAATTATTTTATTTACCAGAGGCACACACCGATTTTATTTTTGCGGTGATTGGTGAAGAGTTGGGTTTGGCGGGTGAATTATTATTAATTGGTTTGTTTGTTATTTTAATTGTACGCATTATTTATATTGGGCAAGCTGCATTAAAACGGGGATTGTGGTTTGGCGGTTTTGCGGCCTGGGGAATTGGGCTCATTATTGCATTTCAAGCCATTATTAATATTGGTGTGAATATTGGATTGTTGCCGACGAAAGGTTTAACGTTGCCGTTGATTAGTTACGGTGGTAGTAGTTTATGGGTGAGCTGTGCAGCAATGGGAGTTATATTGCGTATTGCTTATGAAATTCAAACAGCTGACATATCCCCACCAAAAAAATCTTTGCGGATGAGACCGTAAATGAAAAAATTGGATAAATTACTGATTGTTGCTGGTGGCACCGGCGGCCATATTTTTCCAGCATTGACAGTTGCGGAAACACTGAAAAAACAGGGTGTTTTGATAGAATGGATGGGAACGGAAGCTGGCATGGAAAAAAAAATCGTCGGTGATCGATTTCCCCTTCATTTTTTATCACTCAAATCATTTCGTGGAAAAAATATTTTTACCAAATTAATCGCCCCGTTTCGATTGGGACATGCTGTATTGCTTGCTTATCGATTAATTAAAAAAATAAATCCAGATTGTGTTTTGGGTATGGGGGGGTATGCGAGTGGACCTGGTGGAATTGCTGCATGGTTGTTGCGAAAAAAATTAGTGATTCATGAGCAAAATGCGAAAGCAGGATTAACGAATCGTGTGTTGTCTCATTTTGCAACGACCGTTTTACAAGCTTTTCCAAATGCATTTCAAAATAAAGTGAATGCGATTACGGTTGGCAATCCTGTGCGCGAATCTATTTTAAAAATCACACATGACAAACAGTATTTTTCACTGCGACAAAAACCGTGGCGCATTTTAATTTTGGGCGGCAGCCAAGGTGCAAGGGTGATTAATGAATTAGTGACAAAATGGATTACTGCATCAACCGATCGCGATTCTTTTTTAATTTGGCACCAAACTGGAAAAAATAATGTTGAAACGGCATTTGTTTATCGCACAGAACCCTTTATTAATAACGTAGAAGAAGCGTATGCGTGGGCGGATTTAATTATTTGTCGCGCAGGGGCGTTGACGGTTTCTGAAGTAGCGGCAGCGGGTTTGCCCAGTATTTTAATTCCTTATCCATTCGCAACAGATGATCATCAATATGAAAATGCGTTATTTTTGCAACATGCTCATGCGGGCGTTGTGTTTCGTGAATCAGAAATCAATCCGGAAAAATTAGATCACTGTCTTTCTGGATTATTTGCAAATGTAAATCGATTAAGTATGATGGCAGAAAACGCGAAGTCGTGTGCGATTCCAAATTCAGTTCAAAGAATAATTGAGCTTCTTAAATGACAACTGTACGGAAATTTATAGCCAACAAAGTATTTTGTATTGGCATTGGCGGTATTGGTGTGAGTGGATTGGCGGAGCTGTTATATCGACAAGGCGTTCACATCAGCGGATCCGATGTGTCGCGTAATGCGCAAACACAGCATTTGCAATCGCTGGGCATCACTGTTTTTGATAATCATAAAGCTGACAATATCGAAGACGCAGAATTAGTGGTGTATTCGAGCGCGATTAAGTCAGATAATCCTGAACGCGTCGCTGCTACTCAAAAAAATATTCCATTAATTACGCGTGGACAATTACTAGCTGAAGTGATGAAATCCTATTGCGGAATCAATGTTGCAGGAACGCATGGAAAAACAACGACGTCAGGGTTAATCGCATGGATATTTGAACAAGCAAAACAAGATCCCACTTTTATGATTGGTGGCGTGTTACGCGATCGACAGTCACCAATGCAGTTAGGACAATCAGCATTTTTTATTGCAGAATCCGATGAGAGTGATGCGTCATTTTTATATTTATCACCAACCGTTGGCGTGATTACCAATATTGATGAAGATCACATGGAAACTTATGAGTATGATTTTAATCGCTTAAAACAAAGCTTTTTACAATTTACCAATAATATTTCCACAGAAGGGTTTGCGGTTGTTTGCGTGGATGATCCCGTGGTGCGCGAATTAATTCCGTCAATGCTTTGTCGTGTCATCACCTACGGTGCTAGTGAGAGCGCAGATTATCAATTAGAAAATTTTCAACCAGCGGGATTGCGCAGTGAATTCACCGTGAAAACACCTCGTGGTCAATTTATCAAAATACAGCTTAATTTAGCGGGAAAACACAACGCATTAAATGCATTGGCTGCAATGGTGATCGCACACGAGTATCATTTGCCTGAAATGGCGATACAAAATGCATTGCGTACTTTTCCGGGAATGGGAAGGCGAATGCATCCGCACGGAGAAATGGCTGTTGCGGGAGGTTGTGCACTGTTGTTTGATGATTACGGCCATCACCCCGCGGAAATTAAAGCGACATGGATTGCAGCAAAGTCGGCATTTCCTGATCGTCGTATTGTGTTGGTTTTTCAACCACATCGTTATTCGCGCACACGTGATTTACTGTCTGAATTTGTCGCTATTTTAAAAACAGTTGATCAATTGGTTTTAACTGAAGTGTATGCAGCCAGTGAACATCCTATTCCTGGCGCTGATGGTCAAGCATTATTTAAAGCGATCAAAAAAGCGGGTGTAAAAAATGCCTATTTTGTGCGGGAATTATCACACTTACCCGTTACACTTCATGCGATTTTAAAACCCAATGATATCGTTATATTGCAAGGTGCGGGTAATATTGTGACAATGGCAGAAGTGTTGATGGTGTGAGCGGGAGTGGGAGTGTGAGTAGACCATTTGTTTTATGCTGTTCCACCTTGTTTTTAGCGATCATTTTATTTCTGAGTGGTTTATTCGTTTGGCGTTGGATGGAAAAATCGACTTCATTCCCCATTAAAAAAATCCATATTGAAGGGCAATTGACGCATGAAACGCCGATAGAAGTGCAGCGAATTGTGCAGAATGGAATGCACGGCGGATTTTTTTCGTTGGATGTTTCCTCTGCAAAACAAGCGCTATTATCAATGCCGTGGGTTGCGACTGTTTCGTTTCGACGTATGTGGCCAAGTACCATCTCAGTTCGCATCACTGAACAACAAGCCATTGCGCGTTTTGGAAAAAAAGGGGTGTTGAATGCATCAGGCGTTGCTTTTTATCCGGATGTGAAAACCATTTCATCCGATTTGCCGAATTTGGAAGGCTCAATTGATCAAGCATCCGTATTGGTAAATTTTTTTAATGCGCTGACGACAGTGGTAAAACCCTTGAAGTTATCGATCGTTGCATTACGAGAAAATACGGAACAAAATTGGGATTTAATGCTGAGCAATCAAATGAAAGTTATTTTGGGTCATGTTGATCCACTGGCGCGTTTTCAGCGATTTGTTGCGATTTATCCAAAAATAACGGCCGCTTCAAATAAAACCATTGTGTTGGTGGATTTGCGATATCCCAATGGTGTTGCGGTTCAATATCAAGAAAGTCAAAATAGTCCGAAAAAATAGCGCTATTCAATTTGTTCGCATATACTAATTGTTAATGCGCGTAATTCGTGAGCTGTGCAGGGAGATAATAGATCGATATGGCAAAAAAACCGGACAAAAATTTAATCGTCGCGCTGGATATTGGGACAAATAAAATTGCTGCATTGGTCGGTGAGATTACGCCTGACAATCAAATTAACATCGTGGGTTTTGGTGTGCATCCATCGCGTGGTTTGAAACGTGGTGTGGTTGTGAATATTGAAGCGACGGTGCAATCTATTCAACGCGCGATCGAAGAAGCAGAATTAATGGCGGGTTGCGATATTCATTCTGCCTACACTGGTATTGCCGGCAGTCATATCTCCAGTTTAAATTCACACGGCATTGTTGCTATTCGCGATCGTGAAGTAAATCAAGCGGACATCGATCGCGTGATTGATGCTGCAAAAGCCGTTGCTATTCCTGCTGATCAAAAAATTTTACATATTTTACCACAGCAATTTATTGTTGATACACAAGAAGGTGTGCGTGAACCTGTTGGTATGTCTGGTGTGCGATTAGAAGCAAAAGTGCATATTGTTGCCGGTGCGGTGAGTGCAGCGCAAAACATTACAAAATGTGTACGTCGTTGTGGTTTGCAAGTGAATGACATTATTTTGGAACCATTGGCTTCGAGTTTTGCTGTGTTAACCGATGATGAAAAAGAATTGGGTGTGTGCATGATTGATATTGGTGGTGGCACAACCGATATCGCTATTTTTACCGATGGAGCCATTCGTCACACCGCTGTGATTCCGATTGCGGGTGATCATGTTACCAATGATATTGCCGTAGCCCTTCGAACACCGACACAGCATGCAGAACAAATTAAAAAACAATTTTCATCCGTTTCAACTGCGACGATTGATCCATCTGAAATGATTTTGGTGCCCAGTCTTTCGAAACGACCTCAACAACAAATTCAACGTCGTGCTTTAGCGCAAGTCGTTCACGCGCGATATGAAGAATTATTTTCTTTGGTGTTGGCGGAATTGCGTCGCAGTGGTTTTGAAGAATTAATTTCAGCGGGTATTGTATTAACAGGTGGCGCATCGAAAACAATAGGATGTATTGAGCTAGCAGAATCTGTTTTTCAAATGCCAGTGCGAATTGGATTGCCACAAAATGTGAGTGGCTTGATGGATGTTCGTGAAGATCCCACGTATTCAACGGCGGTGGGTTTGTTATTGTATGGTTTGCAGCAACAAGAAAATCCTCAGCTTTTTATGCTGAAAAAAGGTTTTCCCAATTTGTGGTCACGAATGCGAAATTGGTTTCAAGGAAATTTTTGAATGACGAGTTATCGAATGGTTTTGATGACTGATAACGGATAACTGTTTTTAAGGAGTTTGTCATGTTCGAATTAGGTGATAATCAATCACACAATGCAAAAATAAAAGTCGTTGGTATTGGCGGTGGTGGTGGCAATGCAATCGAACACATGATGTCAGAACACATTGAAGGTGTGGAATTTATATGCGCGAATACCGATGCACAAGCGTTGGGTAAATCCAGTGCGCGCAATACATTGCATTTAGGTGAAGAAATTACGAAAGGATTAGGTGCTGGCGCTAATCCCGATGTGGGTCGTCAAGCGGCGGAAGAAAATCGCAATCATATTCGCGAAATATTATCGGGAACCGACATGGTTTTTCTCACTGCGGGAATGGGTGGTGGAACGGGAACGGGTGCCGCACCGATTTTTGCTGAAATCGCGAAAGAATTGGGTATTTTAACTGTCGCAGTCGTCACCAAACCATTTGCTTTCGAAGGTAGAAAACGAATGGAAATTGCAGACGAAGGCATCAGAGCATTATCAAAATACGTTGATTCATTAATTACGATTCCTAATAACAAATTGCTCAGTGTGCTTGGGAAAAATATTTCATTGTTAAATGCATTTAAAGCAGCGAACAGTGTATTACATGGCGCAGTGCAAGGTATTGCTGATTTAATTACACGTCCTGGATTAATCAATGTAGATTTTGCTGATGTGCGTACGGTCATGTCAGAGATGGGTATGGCAATGATGGGTACGGGCGTTGGCATGGGTGAAAATCGTGCGCGTGAAGCAGCAGCAGCAGCTATTTCAAGTCCCTTGTTAGAAGACATTGATTTTAGCGGCGCAAAAGGCGTGTTGGTCAATATCACTGCTGGCATGGATATGTCGATTGGTGAATTTGAAATTGTGGGTGAAGCGATCAAAGCATTTGCGTCTGAGTCAGCGACGGTTGTTGTTGGCACGGTGATTGATCCTGAATTAACAGATGAATTGCGTGTTACCGTGGTGGTGACTGGATTAGGTGTTGGTAACCGCGGCATATCTGACTCCGGCTTAATTCCTGGTGTTGGCAGCTCCGCTTCAGCAGTGAGACCTGCGCGCAGTGTTCGAGTGGATGGCACAACCGATTATCATCAATTGGATCGTCCCACTTATTTACGTCAACAAGACACACTGAAATCACCCACAACAACATCGGTGATTGAGGATCGTGATCGTGAAGCTGAGTTTTTGGATATTCCTGCATTTTTGCGCAAACAGCAGGAAGAATAAAATCGCAATATCTTTGAATTCCCCTTAATATTCTGACAAGATGCTTCATTTTTTATGGCGAGCGTGCATGATCAAACAGCGGACACTCAAAAACACGATTCATGCTACGGGTGTAGGTGTTCATCTCGGCGAAAAAGTGTATTTAACATTACATCCTGCACCAATTGATACCGGTATTGTTTTTCGTCGAATCGATTTTCCAGAACCACTCTTCATTCCGGCAACTGCTGCATTTATTGGCAACACGGATTTATGCACTTGCTTAGAAAAAAATAATGTTCGCATCGCAACCGTCGAACATTTGTTGTCTGCTTTTGCTGGATTGAGGATTGATAATTGTTATGTTGATTTAACGCTATCTGAATTACCGATTATGGATGGTAGTGCCGCACCTTTTGTTTTTTTAATTGAATCTGCTGGTATTGAAGAACAACATGCAGCAAAAAAATTTATTCGAATTAAAAAAACAGTTGAAGTGTGCGTCGGCGATAAATACGCACGATTAGAGCCATTTGATGGTTTTCGCGTTTCATTTGAAATTGCTTTTTCGCACCCCGTGATTGCCAATACAAAACAAGCCATCACGGTTGATTTTTCTTCTGCGTCTTACACGAAAGAGGTTGCTCGCGCACGCACATTTGGTTTTTTAGCGGAATATGAAATGATTCGTCAAAAAAATTTAGCGCGGGGTGCCAGTTTAGATAACGCGATTGTGTTGGATACGGCGGCCATCGTGAATGAAGAAGGCTTGCGTGATCCTGATGAATTTGTGCGACATAAAATATTAGATGCGATTGGTGATCTTTATTTACTGGGGCACAGTATGATTGGGGCTTTTGTGGGTTTTAAATCGGGACATGCGATCAACAGTCAGTTATTGCGCGAATTGTTATCACAAACAGATGCCTGGGAAATGGTGACGTTTGATGATGCGTCCCAAGCGCCGATTTGTTATGCCTCTTCTGATTCGCTCACGTAATTCTCACACCTTCTGCGCACACGCGACAATGGATTGTTTGAATGTGCGCAAATTCTTTTTGTTTTTGTAATTCTCGAATAAAATCACCGGACATAAATCGAATGCGTGTGGCAATTGCCGCGTTGGTTACACCCACAATTAAAATCGATTGATCCACATTCATCACATGACAATAAGGTAAAAATGTTTCTGGCAGGATAGTTTTGAATACCCGATCGAGCGTTAACAACCATTTTGCTTTTTGAATAATTTTTCCCAGCGATGACTGCGTGAGATGATCCATCACGGGTCGTACATCATCTTGTTGTTCAGGTGTGTGCTTCATGATGGTTATCATATCAGAATGTGTAACTCATTCCATTTTTCAGGTAAGATTTGCATTCAAAATATTATCAAAGGCATCAGCATGTTGGAATTATTGAAAAAGGTTTTTGGTACGCGAAATGATCGTTTGTTAAAGGGCTATTGTAAAATTGTCGATAAAATTAACGCATTCGAATCCGCATTGCAAAAACTCTCTGATACCGAATTACAAGCAAAAACACCGTATTTTCGAGATCAATTAACACAAAATAAAACGCTGAATGACCTCTTACCCGAAGCATTTGCAGTGGTGCGCGAAGCATCGCGTCGTGTGATGAGCATGCGTCACTTCGACGTACAGCTGATTGGTGGCATGGTGTTGCATGATGGCAAAATTTCCGAAATGCGCACGGGTGAAGGTAAAACATTAATGGCAACATTGCCCGCGTATTTAAATGCGTTAACGAGTCGTGGTGTGCATGTGATTACGGTAAATGATTATCTCGCAAAACGTGACGCGGAGTGGATGGAACCCCTGTACACTTTTTTGGGATTAACGGTTGGCGTCAATACCAGTGGCTTGTCACATTCTGAAAAACAGAGCGCATACGCAAAAGATATTGCGTATGGAACCAATAATGAATTTGGTTTTGATTATTTGCGCGATAACATGGTTTATGATCTGAAAGAGCGTGTGCAACGTTCATTGCATTACGCCATCATCGATGAAGTGGATTCCATTTTAATTGACGAAGCGCGTACGCCCTTAATTATTTCCGGTCAAGCAGAAGAATCCTCTGAATTTTACGTCAAAATGAATAAATTAATTCCATCGTTAACATTACAAAAAATGTCGGAGGATGAAAAAGAAGAAGAGGTTCCAGAGGAACGTCGAGGGGATTACACGCTCGATGAAAAAAATCGTCAAGCACATTTAACCGAACGTGGTCACCAACGTGTTGAAGAATTAATGGTAAAAAATGGATTATTGAAAGCAGGCGAAAGTTTGTATGATTACGCGAATATTCAATTAATGCATTATTTCAAAGCATCACTGCGCGCCAATACATTGTATCATCGCGACGTAGAATACGTTGTTAAAAACGGTGAAGTGATTATTGTGGATGAGCATACAGGTCGATTGATGGAAGGCCGTCGTTGGTCAGATGGTTTGCATCAAGCAGTTGAAGCAAAAGAAGGGGTGCAAGTTCAACTGGAAAATCAAACGCTCGCCACCATTACTTTCCAAAATTATTTTCGCATGTATGAAAAATTAGCGGGCATGACCGGAACCGCTGATACGGAAGCATTCGAATTTCAAAAAATTTACGGATTGGAAGTGGTGGTGATTCCAACCAATAAACCCATGATTCGTGATGATCAACCCGATAAAGTGTATTTAACGCAAGAAGAAAAATTTGATGCGATTATGGAAGAAATAAATCGTGTGCGAGAAAAAGGTCAGCCCATTTTGGTGGGCACCGCATCCATTGAAACATCTGAGTTATTATCTAATCGCTTAAAAAAAGCTAAAATCGTGCATGAAGTGTTAAATGCAAAACAACACGAACGCGAAGCAAAAATTATTGCAGAAGCGGGACGTCCTGGCGCTGTCACGATTGCAACGAACATGGCAGGTCGTGGAACAGATATTGTGTTGGGTGGCAATGTTAAGCTTGAAATTGCTGAATTAGAAAATCCAACAGACGAAAAAATTGCGCAATTAAAACAAGATTGTCAAAAACGTCATGATCAAGTGGTGGCGGCGGGTGGATTGTATGTGTTGGGCAGTGAACGACATGAATCACGTCGTATCGATAATCAATTACGTGGCAGATCGGGTCGTCAAGGTGACCCAGGTTTATCGCAATTTTATTTATCCATGGAAGATAATTTGCTGCGTATTTTTGGCGGCGATCGGCTGTTATTGATGATGCGTCGTTTGGGTGTGCAAAAAAATGAAGTGATTCAGCATCCGATGATTTCGCGCGCCATTGAAAAAGCGCAACGTCGTGTAGAAGGTCACAACTTTGATATTCGTAAACATTTATTGGAGTACGATGATGTTGCGAATGATCAACGTAAAGTGATTTATCAACAACGTTTTGAATTATTAAGCGCAACAGAAATTTCACAATCCGTGACTGAGATTCGCGAAGAAGTGATCGATCGACTGTTTCACCAATTTATTCCAGCAGAAAGTATGGAAGAGCAGTGGGACATTGCGGGACTTGAAAAACAAATTCAGCAAGATTTTAATTTAAATTTAACTATTCGCGCATGGTTGGAAACCGATAATCAATTGCATGAAGAAACAGTGAAAGCAAAAATACTGCAGGCATTTGCGGATGCTTATACTGAAAAAGAAAATGTCATTGGACCTGCAGCGTTACGTGAAGCAGAAAAAGGAATCATGTTGCAAACGCTCGATACACAATGGAAAGAACATTTGTCTGCAATGGATTTGATGCGTCAAGGTATTCAGTTGCGGGGCTACGCACAGAAAAATCCAACGCAAGAATTTAAACGTGAATCGTTTACTATGTTTTCGGAATTATTGGAAACGATTAAATACGGATTTATTTCAACGATATCAAGAATTCAAGTGACATCACCCGATATGATTCAGCAAACACAAATGGATTTAACGGCACCCAAGATGCATTTTTCACATCAAGAATTATCACCGATGGCATTAGATGATACTGAACCAACTGGTGATACACGCGAACCCTTTGTGCGAAATGAACCGAAAGTGGGACGCAATGATCCTTGTCATTGTGGTTCAGGAAAAAAATTCAAGCAGTGTCATGGAAGATTGTAACGTCGTCGTTGGCATTATTATCAATAATAAAAATGAAGTGTTAATCGCACTGCGTCCATTGCATGTGGTGCAACCGGGCGTGTGGGAATTTCCGGGCGGAAAAGTTGAGCCAAATGAAACATTGGAAAATGCCCTAATTCGTGAGTTTTTTGAGGAAATTGGAATAGCAATAAAACGCGCTGAATTTTTTTTAAAAATAGAAAAATCATTTCCCGAAAAAAATATCTTATTAATTTTGCATGCATTTCGAATTCATGACTATACTGGCGTTCCGTATGGTCGTGAAAATCAGCAAATTCAGTGGGTGTCGATAGACAATCTGACGAAATATACCTTTCCGGAAGCGAATAGTGACATTGTGTTTGCGCTACAGGCGCAGAAATCTTAAGAGTAAATTATATCTTAGTGTTTAGACCGAATTCATTGACGAAGTTAAATTCTTCTCGCCATACTCAAGAATATTAAAAAACTTGAAAGGTGTTTCTGTCATGAGAGCAGCAGTAGAAGAAACAATAATAGCAGCAATAAAAAGAATATTTTTTAATAATTTTAGATTGAGAGCACTGCAAACCACATCCGCTGATGTTGACGTTAATGCTGATGAAAGAACAGAGGGGGGGGGAAGCCAAAGCAGCACAATCGCAGTAGCTAGAACGTCACAGGTAATTCAAGAAGATGAAGAATCATCACTATTATTACCGCAACCAAATACAGCAGTTGTTCGCACTGCCAGAGATATTAACACGTTGCGATTGCTTTATTTATCTCAAGCATTAGTCAGCGCGGGAATTTTTGTTGTGACCAACGCGTATAAACCTGCAACGTCAGAAGAAATTGATAAAATCTCCGATCAATTTACACTGTGGACTAATTTTATTTTGGGAATTAATGCGGCAGGACAAATTATTACTTCATTTGTTCCAGCAGAAAAATTATCAGATCGCGCTAAATTTGTAGCGAAAATGTTTGTAGCGAAAATGTTAAATAATCTAACAATGCAACTGCAAGCGGCATTGTTAGCTGAAACCGCAGCGCTGGGCAGCGCGATGTGGTTTGGACAAAAATATTTAGGTGTTAAGGAAATGCCGAATGCAGAGATGAGTAAAGCACTCATTGCGTTGCAGCATTTGCCTTCATCTGTGGTAACTGCGGTGTCTTCGCTTGTGCAATCTAAAAAACCAAGTGATTGGTTTGCGCTACCATCACTGCCTTTTTTCATCATGCGCCTGTTGTTTGCAGTGAGTTATATTTTACGCGATCAACTCACGGAAACGGTTGGATATGGTGGATTTGATTTTAATCAAAATGGACAGCTTAATTCAAAAGAATTAATATTTATGATTGGCACATTATTGGGATTTTGTTTATCAGCAAATCTCGCTGGATATGCTATGTGGCGTGGTTTGGAGAGGGTGGGTACTGCCGCGAGAAATCGTTTCGCGCTTTGTTGTGGTAATAACAATGGATCTACTGCTCAGCCGTTAGCGTCGTTAGACACATCAAAAAACCCGTGAATGCTGCATTGTGATTTCCGCTCCGAGAACGAAGTGTACCGCGGTTCCGTGTTGATTCACTGGTGCGGATGCGTTTTGATATTGTGTGCGCTAGTGAATTAGCACGGAACCGCGCACGCAGTAAGCGGATTATTATTGCCGATTCATTTGACATTTGATAACCCTGTTGTGTTATTCTCAAAGAAGAGATTCCAGTAGAAAATTTAGAGTAATTCGCGGAGGGTATTCAATTGAGAAAAAGAGTTTTTTTTGGAACCACACTGCTGTTGTTATGCAGCACTTCTTTTGCTGGTATGACGAGCACTTGTACGACGAACTCCTGCCCTTGCACAAGAACAAGCGCGCACCAAGTTCCTAGTTATGTATATTTAATTTTTGGTTGCACAAGTAATTATTGTCAGTCGCTTGTTGGGCTAACGCCTTCCTGCACAGGTGGCACTATTACTGTAAATGATCAAACCAGCAATTACATTTATATTAGCTGCGCGATCCCCGTAGCGTCTGGGGGTGGGACCTTGGTATTAACAAAGGGCACGGCACCATTTATTACACTTAGCACAGGTACGCCAACAGTTGTTCAGGATACCTATTCTGTTTTTTATATGCCTTACAGCAAAAGTTGCAAGTGGTGGGCTGATCAATATCAAATGTCAGCTAATGCCGCATTAAGTGGCACAATACCATCAGGTTTACATTCTAGCCCACAATATAATAATTCAGGAACATGTATTGGTAGCTCCGCGTGTACAGGCATGGTGACTCAAAGTTATGAGTATTGGCTCCATCCATAATGCGAGGATGGTCGGGGTACTAAGGAACGTGCACGAAATAAGTCGTACAACTGTCATCTCAATCTGACGTCATCTTTAAACGTTCTTCACTCGAAAACGCTTGAAATACTATCAAGTATTCCTGCACATTTTCTCGATCAGGACGTTTACATCTGATCGTCATATCGAGCGCCACTTGCACGACTTATTCCGTGCACGTTCCTAACGCAAAAAATACTCACTTATGTTTATCAAATTCGTGCTTTAGTTTTTCTTCTTTCTCTAATTTTTCTTTTTGTTCTTGCAACAATTCACCCGTTAAGCGATGTAAATGCTCTTGCATTTCACGTAATGTTTCCACTTCTTCAAGCAACATTTCTTCTTCTAATTCTTCAATCAGTCTATCGAAATGGTGCTTTGCATGCAGCCAATGTTCGTTGGCATGATGCAATGCTTCGGCATGATGGTTAAAAAATTCTTCTGCGTGTTGCGGATGAGGATGATGCACTTCTTCAAGATGCGCTAGCTCGGCGTGTAATTGATGGATGTGATGCGAAAAACTTTCTGCTTCATGGAATTTTTTTTCGTTAAATGCTTCTTGAAATTGCGCGATTAACTCATTAAATTTTTCTGTTATTTCCGCAAGCTGTTTGTTAAATTCAGTTAATTGCTCATCTGAATTTTCATTTATCTCTCGTATTATTTGATGAGATTCGGCTTTTTTATTTTCTGTTTTTGTCATATTAAATTTTACAACACGCTACTTGAAATGAAACACGCTCAGTGGATTGCGCAGATTTTCCGTTGCCAAAATAACTGGGTTTTAAAAAACGAATAGTAAGGCGATGTTTTCCAACGCCAAATTCAGGATACAAATTTTCACTGGGCGGCAACGCAACACGCACCAGATGACAAGGTGCGTTCGGATTGAGTGGTTGAAGATAAAAACCATTTTCAGCGACAACGGTTTGTAAGGGTGTGCTGCTACGTGTTAACAATAAAACAGCATTCGTAATATCGTGCAGCGGTTTAAAGGTCTCCATCCATTCCATTAAATCTTTCGATTTTTCAGAAGGTGATTTATTTTGCCATAACATGTAAGCAGGCAAACGATAATCACAAACGCCACCAGGATTGGACAGATTAGAACGAATTTGTGATAAAAAATCATTTTGACGCAATGGTTCTCCGATGCGGGCGTGATGTGTGTGCAGATAGTGATTCAGCGAATCTAATTTTTTCAGCGTGCTTTGTAAACGTTGCATATCCACTTGGGGTGATTGATTGAGTTGATTCATTGCGCTGGAATATTGTGTTAATGTTTGACTGAGTTTGGATTTAATATCAGGACGATCAGTCACTTCTAAAATTTTTAATATGGCATTCATTGCGTTTCGTGTTGCGAGAGGGGATGCATCATGAACCGTTTTTTCAAATTGTTGAAATAAATTTTCTAAACGCAAACAAATGCGAACGGCATCGTTTAACGGCATTTCGTAAACAATTAAATTGTGTTGGGTTGTGGTGGTGATTTCCGTGGGCGAGGTGTTCACTTGTCTCAATCCTTGTTATTTCAATGCATTAGCTAAGCGCTATTTTAGCATGGCGTACGGTGAGCTGAAAGCAGGAATTACTTGAAAAACAAGATGAAATAAGCGGTTATGTACTGCTAACTTAGCGATATCACACATTTTTTAAATTATTTTTAAAATTTAAGGAAACCTTAAAGCAAAAATGATGGTATTTCTTATACTTAAGGGGTGTTATAAAGATAGTGGATGTCGAACAAAAGTGAGAGTCCTATGCGAAAACCATTTCAAGAAACAGTGTTCGATTTTAGTAGTGTGGCTTTATCAAAAGACCAGAGCGAGTATCATTTAACATTTCTTGAAAAACAAAAATTAAAAACCTTTAATCAACAGTGGGCTGTATTGTGCGAGGCGCAAAAACCAAAAACCACGGTCACTCTGTCTCAACGCATAGAAGCATTAAATCAAACTCAACACTATTTGCGCGCAGCGCGTGAAGAAATTGTTGAGCGTGAGTTGTTGCGCAAGAAAAAAAAATCAGCAGAATTTAATTTAAAATTAGACGTGGTGTTGACCTTTTCGAATCCGCTTGGCTTATTAGAAGATCTGAGTGATTTAAAGAAATTACTAAAAGATCAAATTAGAAATGCATTTTTTGTAGGCGCGGGTATTCCATCAACTGTTATCAATGCAATTGATGCGTTGGGTAATATTAAAGACACTATTGAAGATTGGAAAAAAAATCCGGAAAAATTAGCGCTTTTTGTTGCAAGCAATGCAACCACGGTTTATGACGCTGTCGTATTTTCTGTAAATGAATTTAAACTCATCCAAAAACCACTGATTCCCGAATCTGTTGCAAAAAAATCAAAACAATATATCGATGCATTTCAAAAAGACTGTAATCGCGAACAAGACGAGTTAATTGATCATATTTTAGATGAACTTGAAGCAATCTCACAATCCGGTTTATTGCCTGCCAATCCAATAGAAATAAAAAAAATAGCGGAATATGTAAAAACAGTTAATGATCATCGTGACAAATTAATGAAGCGTGAGGGTGAATATAATCTGAGTACGTTTAATGATGATGAAAAGCGATTGCGTTTATTCCAAAAACGATGCGAAAAAATTCATTTGATTCGACCTAAAGCAGCTACTGGCGAAACCGCTAAGGCGATTTTGAGTGTATTGTATGATTTTGAATTAACCGGTATTGCAGCGTCAGTTGATAATCTTCGAAAAAGTGTCGATCTTGATCGCGCGATTCGCAATAATCCGCACATCAATATAGCAAGAAGAACGCATCGCGTTTTAAGAGAACACACTGTTTTTCGTTCAGCGCAATCAGAGGCGGAATTTTTAATTGATTTGGAAAAGCAGCATGAAAGTGGCATAAAAGAATTACATTGCGAGTGCCGTCGTTTGAAATTTGTTTTTTCAGAAAGTTCGAGTGATGAAAACAGTGCATTGCGTATCACAAAGCGATTGATTGATGCGCGTAAAAAAGAATGCGCTAACCAGTTAGCATCTTTTATTTTGGGCGCATTGATTAGTCTTGACAGCACTCAATCAAAAACAGAAGAAGAAAAAGAATTCGAGGCATTTTTTAAAAACACAACAAGTAAAGTATTTGATAAAAATCGAGATGAGCATCTTGTTTTAAATCAAATTAAATTACTGATGCAATTAAGGAGCGAAACAAATCCGAATTCTACGCTTTATATTGCGATCAGTCAGCATCTTGAAAAAATACAAACTCAATATGAGAAAGTGTATGGTAAATCATTGCAGATAGACGGTAAAAACATTGAGCGTAAAATCACTAAAACAAGTGCAAATGCACAACTGCTTGAAAAATTGAAAAATGCGGCATTGTCTGTAAACGAAAAACAATTAATCATAGATGAAATAATTAATCGTTTGCTGTCATTAGAGGGGCCGTTTAAAGAGGGGCGAGATAAATTATTGGTTGCTGCGCGTGATTATTATCAGACTGCGCCTGACTCTGAAAAATTACGTTTAAAAAACAGAATGACCGTGGTGAAAAGATTATATCGCGATAATGCGACGGAAGTGTTGAGATCGGTTGAACATTCTGATTTTAAATCTACTGTTGAGGGTGTTAATACCGCAATAAGAGATATACGTGAATACGAGGAAGTGGCAAAAGGTTTTATCCCGAGTATTGTTACAATGGAATCTATTGCATTTGCTCAATCAAGATTTGGAGGCGATCTTGCACACCAAGAAAGCGTTAAGACTAAAAAAGAAGAATTCGAAAAAACGCGCAATGTAAAAGAAAATTGGAATAGAGTGGCCAATATAACAGGTGCACACAAAGACATTCCAACTGATACAAAAGGACTAACAACTGCACGAGAAGAATTCATAAAACGTTTAGAAGAAATTGAATCTCGTCACAAAAAATTGCACGAATTTTTGCAAACCAAAAAGCATTTGGAAGCGCAATCACCACTCAATCCCCGTTCCGCTTATTTAGCAGATTTAACGCCTTATCAACTGTCAGAATTGATAGCGAGATTAGCGGTTGCTGAAGAAGCGGCGCGTCAAAAAGTGTTCACACTGACCGATGAACAAAAACAAATACTGGCTGACATCCACAGAACGCGCCAAGAAATTGCGATGTCAATGTATGAAAGATTGGCATTAACCAGCGAAAGCAAACCGGCTGATTTGGTTGCAACGCTTGATCAAAGCACACCATCAGAAGCGTATCACGTATCCGCGGATAACATTGCAACGTACAAAAATTTTATTGCGCTATACGCGGACCCCGAAATCAAAGACAAGACGGATGAGTTGGGAACGATTGCTGCGTTGGTCATGAAGGCGGGCAAAACAAAACGAGTCGATTTTTATAATGCACAAAAAACGTTATCACCTATTGAGATTATTGGTGGCGAATGGACACGTCAAGCAGAAACACAAGATGCAGCACTAGAGGCAGAAAGAAAACGTGTTGTTCAAGAAGAGCAACTTGCAGTGGTTAAAGCAAGCAAAGAACATAATGATGCTAAAAATAGTTTAGAAAGATATCAGCGTGCGGGTGATTTTAGACGATGGTTTATGCGTCACTTGCCTTTTTGTGATGGAGATGAAAAAAAACGTAACGCGCGATCAGCGAGTGCTCAAGTTGCATTACAAGAAGCGAATGAAAAAATAGATAAATCGATTAAATCGTATACGACACAAAAATCAGAACATGAACACTATGTGAAATCCGTTGTTGATTTTGTGGTAAACAATATTCGTGCTGATTTGGTTGGGTTGGTTGAGAATGGTGATCCAACAACGCTTCAAGAAAAAATTGAAAATGCGAAAGCTTTTGTTGAACAGCATGATGTCAATCAAGCTGGAAGATTAAATCAAGCATTAGATTTTTCAAGACGTTTTGTTAACTTTATTGAATCAGGAGAATCATACGAAGAAATTGAAAAAATTGGCAAGCTGATTAAAATAGCGTCTCCCGACAAGACACTAGAGGTACGTCGTATTCTGCAGTTATTGAGTGGTCAATCTGTCTATGATAATGCAGAACAATTCAGAAAAGATATTAGCTTAATCAATTCAACGATGTTAGAGAGGGACGGCAAAAACAAGTCTGGATTTGAAGAAATCAATCGTCAACTAGATACGGAAATACTGAATTCTTACATTGCTGATGTTAAAAGAAACTATTTGAATACGCATATTAATATTGT
Organism: Gammaproteobacteria bacterium RIFCSPHIGHO2_12_FULL_39_24; assembly: GCA_001802455.1. Lineage (GTDB taxonomy): Bacteria > Pseudomonadota > Gammaproteobacteria > Coxiellales > Coxiellaceae > 2-02-FULL-42-43. The sequence goes on along the minus strand of MGXZ01000005.1, from coordinate 9,938 downwards.
TTTATATGGAAAAAATGCAATCACAGAAGAGGATAGCGCGAAAATAGAGTCATTATTTGTTTTTTATTCTTCAGAAGAACAAACGACAATAATGCATGATGTATTTACCCGTGTTACTGAAAATTATGCTGATGCGCACAATCAATTAAACGCAGCAATAGCAATGAGTTTGTTGCCAGAGGAAAATAAAAAACGCGCGGAAGCGTTTTCTGCTGCTCAATTAGCATATGATATTGCTAGCGAAGCATTAGCTGCTATTCTTGATAAAACCGATGCTGATGGAAAAGCAATAGATAGCGCTGGAGAAGCAGCTGATAATGCATGGAAAAATCTTAAAAAAGCGGAAGAAGAAAATAGTGGTTCAGCAGAAAATATCAAATTCTTAGAATCTGCTGTAGCAGCATCAGAAAAAGTATTACGCGCATCATTATCAAAATTGCCTCTATTTAAAAATCTAACTGACTATCCAACAGTGCGAGAGTCAGCATTTGGTTTCTTGAAAAACTATTTTAAGGGTGTGTTTGAAAAAAACTTGAAAGATTATTCAGAAGAACAATTAGATGCGGATCAAGTGGTATTTAAGTATGCAGAAGAAGCAAACTTAGATAATGAAAATAATTCTGTTGCGAAAATCATTTTTAATGAAAAACTCACTGCTGAATTATATAAAACCCCTGCGCCAACATGGAATGCTGCTTTTGCACGTTTGGTTGAAGCATATGCGTCAGCAGACAATAAAAATCAATACCGATTGGTGGGTTTACAACAGTTGGTGGCTGAGGCGAGAGTGGGTGCTGGTATTGACGCGGAAGAAGAGGCGTTTGCAGTATATCAACAGGTATCCCCTGCAACATCATTAACATCCGATCAACACGCATTAATTGCTAATCTTGTTACCGATCCCAATCCAACTTGGATGCACGAAATTCTTGTGCGTAAATTAGGAACTGAAAAACAGTTGCAGGATATGCATGCGAGTTGGATGATGGAATTTTTAAAATCAATGTCACATTCACCTGAAAATAGAGATGATAAAATTGAAATGTTGTTGCGTCAATTAATTGCTAACATTTTCACGCCGGAAAAATTTGAAAAATTAGTTGGAAAAAACAATGTGCGCACTATTGGTGAGAAATTGCTGTCATTAATTCAAAAAATCACCACTTCCAAAGAAAGTGCTCAACCCGTTTTTTCAGGAGAAATAAATGACATTAACGTGCTTGATCCTGAAAAAGTAGAACAAATTAGAATGTTGGGTTCATCGGTAACAGAAATACTTTTCCAAGTTTTTGATGTTCCTTCGCAAGATCAATTGGTCAGAACATTGAAATCAGAAAATGATTTGGCAATGCTTGCGAAAGAGTATGTTCATAAGATCATTGAATCACCTGTTATGGCGGAGAATGTTGCGGATCAAATTGAATGGGTGTTGGCAATTTTATTGATGCCTCCTACAGAACGTGCCTTGCTGAAGAAAAAACCAGCAGAAGGGCGTGTTGTAGATAAGACAGACGATGAGTTTGATTTTATTGAAATGGGCGAGATTGTCGCTACAAAAACGCGATACGAATATGATTACAGTGAGAATCCTGGGTTATTTTATCAAAATACCTTGCTTCCGTTGCAAGAAGTGGTGGAGCGCGCACTCTTCAGACGCATTAGAAATTTATTTTTGGACGAAACAAATTCAGCTGAAAAAATTGAACAATCCTTGGCTGAGTTGAGCACCAACTTGGTGTCACCATTTGCCTCTTTTGATAAAAGACATGTTGATGGCATTATTGGAAATGATTCGAAATTAACAGTATTGCGAGATAATTTGTTGCGCATGGGATCAGGAAATGCTGCGCCCGGTGATTTTGATCAGTGTGTCACATGGATTAAAGAAAATAAAAATCATTCGCGTGCTGCCGCTCTTGAGGGTTACATTACGGCATGTAAAAACGCATTAACGCTAAGAGAACAAGTGAGTGATGCGACAGTGTGTTTGGCGATTGAGCGCCTTATGTTTTTAATGAATGCAAAACAGCCAGTGCCTGACGCTTTGTTAGCATTGATTGATCAACATCAAAATTTATTAAGAGAAAATAATACGTTTGCCAATAGAATATCATCGCTTATTGACAGTAAAGGCGGCAATCTTTTTAATTCATTAATGAATGCATGCAAAAATAATGTTGCTTCCGGCATTCTTGATGAGAATCAATTAAAACAATTGGCATTGTTGGTTGAGGTGATGAATGATGCACAACAAAAAGAAAATTTTCAAAAGATACAAAAAACAGCGGAGCTGTTAAATCAAACCAAGCAGCCAGCTCAATTTCTGATAACTTATTCAGACAATGCTAAATTAATTGATCGAGGTTTATTGTTAAGTGGTTTAACACAACAAATACAAAACATCCAGATCTTATCGCCTAATATTCGTACGTTAATTCCTGCGCTTCCACAAATTGTGGCGGCAGTGAACGATGAAACAGTGCGACAAGCGTTGGTTGCAAAAAATACTGATATTATCGTAGAGATGTTGGAACATTGCGTGGGTGATAAAAAGAATTTTTATCAACATGCATTAAAAGAGTTGTTGTCAAATTCTCATCTCGATCGATCGATGGACACGACAAAAATCCGCGATGCGATTGTAGCATTCGTGAATAATAAAGATATTCCGAAAGTGGATCGTGATGCCGTTGCTACAGCAGCCAGTGCATTTATGTTACGTCAAGCGGCAGCGATGGTGAATAATCGTTTTTCTGAATATGAAGAATTACGTAAAAATCAACCGTTGGCGCAAACACATCGTGTTGCTGCTATGCCCATGGGGGGTGGATTGGTATTTCGTGGTCCTGTAAAAGATGAAGCAAAAGAAATTATTACGCGGAAATTTGAGACTTATTTGAAAATTGCGAGTGTTAATGCCACAACAGAAACAGAAACTGCAATAGGAAAATTAAGACATGATGCTGCTCAAGCGTGGTCTCAAAAGCAACCTATTAGCGCCGCAATGACAAGCAAGGTGGGTGGCTGGCCGCCTAAACCTAAAGAAGCGGGCGGTATTACTCCTCCAACACAAACACCATCAAGTGCTCCAAAGCCGAAATAGAAAATTTAGTGGCGTTTAGAGTTTTAATTGTGTTGTAAATACCGCTGATGCAACTGCACCACCTTTTTGCGCAGCGACTCTACATCAGCATCATTAATCAACACATCATCCGCAATTTTTAATCGCGCTGATTGCGTTGCTTGCGTACCCATTATTTTTTGAATAGCTTTTTCTGTCGCATGATCTCTTTGTTTCGCACGCTCAATTTGAATTTCAATGGGTGTGTCAATTACCAACACACGATCAATAAAGTCAATATCCGTTGATTCAGCCAACAGCGGAATAACACAAATACAATACGGTGCATGTAGTGCTGCAATTTCATCGCGCATTATTTTGCGAATCAAGGGATGCAAACAATTTTCAAGCCATTTTTTCTCAGTGTTATTTTCAAAAATAATATGGCGTAATTTTTTTCGATCAATGGTTTTATCTGCAGTTATAATATCTTTTCCAAAATGATCAATTATTTTTTGATAGGCAATTTCATTGGGTTTCGCGATGCGATGCGCGATTTCATCGGCGTCAATAATGGGAACGCCCAATGCTGCAAATAAATTGGCTGCCGTTGTTTTTCCGCTGCCAATACCACCCGTTAATCCAACCCGTAACATTTTATTATCTGATTTTAATGAATCCATTGCGATATCCATTGCATCAGTTGTGATCCATATAATGCGGTGCACCATCCTGCGATGGCAAGGTAGGGACCAAATGAAATCGGGCTGCCTTTGTGTAATTTTTTAAATAACAATAAAACAACGCTGATCATTAATGCGAGAAATGTTGAAAATAATAATACATTCAGCAATGACATTGTGCCAACCCAAGCACCGATCATGGCCAGCATTTTACAATCACCCAACCCCATGCCGTCTTGTTTTCGCAGTAAAAAATATATTTTCGCGATGGAGAATAAAAATAAATAACCGATTGATGCGCCCATGATAGCTTCAGTTGAATCAATCAATAAATGCTGTGTAGATAGTAATAATCCTAACCACAATAGTGAATATGTGATCGTATCGGGTAGAAATTGATATTGGATATCGATACAACTCGACGCAATTAATCCCCATGTGAAAATCAATAAGGCCACTGTTTGCCACGTGATCCCGAATTGTAAAAATACCGCAACACTCAACATAGCAGTCAATATTTCTACCAAAAAATATTGAATCGAAATTTTTTCACGACAAAATCCACATTTTCCGTTCAAAATTAAATAACTTAAAATAGGCGTATTGAGCCAAAAAGGTAATGTATGTTTGCAGTGTGGGCAGTGTGAGCGTGGTATCCATAAATTAAAAGTCGCGGTATGGTGTGATACTGGTTGTTTCAGTTGTTCCATGCACTCTGCGTTCCATTGCCGTGTTAGCATGATGGGATAGCGGTAAATCACTACGTTTAAAAAACTGCCGATGATGGCGCCCAGTATAAAAATCACTATTACGCTTGCGGTAGTGTGTATGGTAAAAAATGTTAACCAGATCATATAACACTTCCCATTCTAAAAATTGGTAAATACATCGCAATAATTAAACCAGAAACGAGCGATGCAACTCCAATCATAATGACAGGCTCGAGTAATTTGCTCAAGCGTTCAAGGCCGTTGTTGAGTTGTTGTCGATAAATTGCCGCAATTTTTTGTAACATTTTAGGCAGTGCATCCGCATTTTCAGCAATAGCAATGAGTGATTTTGCGCGCACTGGAAAATGCGGACAATGTGACAGCGCTGCATGCAATGATTGTCCAGTGAGTACCGCATCGGATACCGCTTTCATTTGTTGTTGAATGAATGGATTTGAAATAGATTGATTCGTAATGTAAAGCGCATCAATTAAAGGAATTCCTGCAGTGAGCGTTAGTGTTAAAATGCGACTCCACTGTGCAATCACATGCGTCATCATTATATTTCGAAACGGTTTTATAGTGATTATTATCCGATGAAATAATTTTCTAAGTGGACGTATTTTTTTTAAAAATAATTTTAATAAAAAAATAATTGCTATTGCAGAGAAAAAAATAATAGCGCCGTGTTGAATAACTTGATTACTGATGGCAATCAGCGTCCTGGTGGCACCAGGTAATTGCGCACCAAAATTACTATAAATACTGCCAAATTGCGGGATAACAAAAATAATTAAGCCGAGCGTGATCAATAATGCAATACACAAAACCGTGGCGGGATAAAATAATGCTTTGTTTATCTTGCTTTTTAATTCAAGTGCATGCTCTTGATCTACAATGAGTTGCAACAGCACAACATCCAATTGATCGCTCTGTTCTCCCGCATAAATTAAATGACAAAACGTATTATTAAAATAGGCTGGAAATTGTTTCAGTGTTTCATGAAATGATAATCCATGCATAATGCCACATTTTATTTTTTGAATCATATTTTTGACCACTTTTTTTGAAATTGCGTTTGCCATTAATTCAAGCGCATCAGTGAGCGCAATGTTGGTTTGCAGTAATAATTGTAATTGCTGTGTAAAATCGAGAAGATCTTTTTTTGTAAATGGCTTGTTGTGTTGATGCGAAATAAAATAATTTGTTTTTTTAAGTGATAAAATAGTAATATTTCTTTCAGATAATTTTATTATTGCGTGATTTTTGTTTTGAGCGGAAAGGGTGCCTACACTATATTTTCCATCCAAATCAATTCCAGCCCATTTAAATTCGAATTGTTGTGTCATATTTTTACGCTCACACTTACTTCTCCGGAATCACGCGATATATCTCTTCCATCGATGTTTTCCATTGTTTTACAGCCTGTAACGCACTTTCCCACAAATCAACATGGCCATTTAAATAATTATGCTTAGCTAATTCCATGGAGGATGCATGATTTGCAATCATCGTTTTCATTGATTCTGTTATTGGCATTAACTCAAAAATGCCAACTCGACCTTGATAACCACCCGTGCAATACGTGCAGCCTGATTCACACTGAAGACATCGTTTTCGCACTAATCTTTGTGCGATAATTAAAGTCAGCGCAGAACATAAATGAAATGGCGCGATGTTCATATGCGTTAATCGTGTAATACAATCTGCTGCGCTGTTTGTGTGTAATGTTGATAATACCAAGTGACCCGTTTGTGCAGCACGTAACGCCATTTCTGCGGTTTCTTGATCACGAATTTCGCCAATCATAATCACATCAGGGTCTTGTCGTAATAATGTTCTCAACATGGTTGAAAATGTTAGTCCATTTTTTACATTAACATTGGTTTGATTAATACCATCAATTTGCATTTCAATGGGATCTTCAACTGTCGCAATATTGCGATGCGCTTCGTTTAATAAATTTAATAATGTATAGAGCGTAATGGTTTTTCCGCTGCCGGTAGGACCTGTTACTAGAATTAATCCCTGGGGTTTTTTAATGGCGTTTAAAATAATGTTTTGATCGGTTTCGTTTAACCCCAGTTGATTAATCGGACGAATTTCCGTGTTGGCATCTAGTAAACGAATCACTATTTTTTCACCTTGCTGCGTTGGACAAGTGCTAACACGACAATCTTTGTAAAATCCAAGATGAGTTCGAAATGTAAGACGACCATCTTGCGGTGTGCGTTTAATGGCGATATCTAAATGCGCAAGCACTTTGATGCAACTGATGAGCGCATCCGTAAATTGCGTTGGAATAGTGAGAATGGTGTGTAACAATCCATCCAATCGAAATCGAATTCGACAATAAGATTGATAAGGTTCAAAATGCATGTCAGACGCGCTGCGATGAATGGCATCAGAAAAAATATGATGTGTTAATGCCTGAATAAAATTTCCATTTTTCTCGTCATAATATGTATAATAATGATTACAAAAAATAGCATTATGTAATCGTGTTAAAATATCATATCGCACAACAACAAATTGAATAGATTTTTTTAGCTGGAATGATAGCATTTTTTCAATCATTCTATCTTCTGGATTTGCAATCGCGATCGTAACTGCTCCCTCATTTTTTTCTATCGGTAAAATTAACTGATTTTTGATTTGCATTAATGGAATAATATTATTTGGTACATCTTGATAGTTAATTTTATCGAGTGCCATAATCGGTATATTGAGTTGTGTCGAGACTGCTGTTGCGATTATGTCAGGCTCAATAAATTGATATTGCAAAAGATGTTGGAATAACGTTTGTTTAAATGTATTCGCTTGTTTTTTTAGTAAAACCAGTTTGTGTTCATCCATTATATTTTTCTGGAGAAGCAAATGAACGAGTGTTTCTTCTCCAGAAAATAAAGAGGTTATGCTATGGAGCGGCGTAACCATTTGCAACCCCTTGTCCGCTGGCTTGCCACGTTAATGTATCCGCTGTTTCAGTTGGTGTTAAAATATAGGTGTCGGTTGTTTCAATACCGTATTTTTGGTTTGGGGTAACCGTAATGATGCCACCAGTTGCAACGTCAACGCTGTTGATTAAGTCAGGCCCCTTTCCTGCGGCAATGGCGTTCGGCACATTATTTTGTCCTGCAGCACAATTATCGAGTGCACCGAGTGTTTGATAACATTCTTGCACGCCCAATTTGTAAGGCTCAGTGGCTTGCACAATTTCAGTGTAATGTGCACGCCGCGTGTAATTTTTGTATGAAGGAATGGCGATTGCCACTAAAATTCCAATAATTGCGATCACAATCATTAGTTCAATGAGTGTAAAACCCATTATTTTACGGTGTTTTTGCATATTTTTTCCTGATTATTTTTGATGGGTAAAATAAATTAAGCGATAATGTTAATTTCAGCAATACCGTATTTTCAGTTAATTCTGTTTCGCTTGTTACGTGCTTCGCATTTACGCGCGATTCTGTGTTGATTCACGGGCGCGGATGTGTTTGACTCTGTGTGCTAGTTGAATTATTACAGAAATGTGCCGTATATAATTTCAATCAAAGCCGATGTAGCTCAGTTGGTAGAGCAACTGATTCGTAATCAGTAGGTCGTCCGTTCGATTCGGATCATCGGCACGACAAAATACATTAAAAATCAATAAATTATCACTGTTCAAAGTAACTTCTCAAAAACCCGGGGCAGTTACGCAGTAGCCGAAGCCGCTTTAATGATCAGATCTGGAAGCCATGGAACTTGTGCCTTTAGAGTGATTCTATCGACCAGATAATCCCAAAAAGAAACTTTTAATTTCAGTGCTGTTTTCTTTAAGCTTGCAAAAGTATCTCGGCATTGACGACCTTCATCGCTGCGAGTAGAGCCGCTTATTTTTCTTCGCTTCACATACTCTCGAATATCACATTCACTTAAATTATTATGCAACGGAGTATTGGGACGTTGCAGCACCATCAACAGCTCATTTTTATGGGCACCCATTCGTTTTAATACTAAATTCAACGTTTGATAATCTGTTTTTGTTTTGCAAAGCGCATTAAATTGTTTTGTGATTTGAAATTTTAATTTTTTATCTGGATTTTTTTTGTAATCAATTAGCAGATGGTAGATATCCCAAATTTGTTTGCGCGCCCATTCAACTGTATTAATTTGCATTTGATTAGAGGGTATTAATGTTGTGATACCGCGCTCAGCATGAATCCAGCAAAGCGCATGTTCAAAAACATTAAATTGTCCGGCATCATCACTGACAATCACCATGTCTTTAGAAAATCCATGTTGCAAAATACTGCCAATTAATGCTGCCTCGGTCACCAGTCTCACATAATGTTTGTTTTTGATCTTGAGATAGTCCAAACATTTTTCCCATTCGAATTTATTATTGAAATGTTTTTTTGCATAATGTTTTAGTTTATCTTGTATCCACGGCGCCACTTTATATCGCTTCATATATGCAAAAGACTCTTTATTTAAGTAATAATCTTCATGCTCATGCCTCAGCAATTCTAAGAAATTAATTCGGCTTTTGCTGTTTGTACTTTTAAACCAGGCAAATAACTCATTGCCAATGTGCGTGCAATAGCCATTCTTCCCGTCATGACGCGCACCCGTGTCATCCGTATGAATGTGTGATGAAACAGATAACCCCGTTTTTAAAATTGCCTCTTTTTCTTTGTGAAAGCACTCTTTATTATCTATTAGCAATCGACTTAATTGTCCATTAGAAATAGTGACACCCCACTCACGTAATTGTGTGAGCAATAATGGTTGTGTTACACACTGATGATGGTGCTGATGCAATGAATATGCTTTTAGCACTGATCCAAAATGTGAACCGGAAATTTCTGGCGGTAATTTTGCAACAATAAAACTTCCATCCAATAATTGCCATCTCTCCAATTTATATAAAATATTTTCTACTCGAACAATTAATTCTTGAACACGATAATTGCGATAACCTTTGAATCGCGCACCGACTGGAATATTTTCTGCTTTGATAATTTCTGTTCGATTAATCGGTTTGTTTTTATTTTTAGATTGATTGTTTGGCTGATTTTGATTTGCTTTTCGTGATTCTTTTTGTGCCTACTTTTCAGAATCTTTCAGTTTTGATGGTTTTAATTTTGGCTTAGTTTTTAAATCTTTTAGTCGTTTGATTTCGTCAGTCAATATATCCATTCGACGATTTTGTTCTTTGAGCAACTCAATTAATTTATCAACCAGCGGTGTTCGCTCGCGCTCTTCAAATAGGGGGATTTGGATCTTCCATGTCTTCGTCTTCATGGGATGGAAAGATATCAGTAAATTACAAAATCAACAAGTTAAATTGCCCCGGGTTTTTGAGAAGTTACTGCGTTGTGGCTTAAGGTAGTGCCATTGACCTTGAGCTGATCACTTTCAGTGATTGAATTTATTGCGCCCGGTAAAGATATTGTTGTTTTCGCCTGCATTGTACATGTTTCCTTACCGCCCTTTTTA
>MGXZ01000004.1 GCA_001802455.1 Gammaproteobacteria bacterium RIFCSPHIGHO2_12_FULL_39_24 | reverse complement strand
AGACCGAATATAAGAATGCATCTCACCATTTTTGCTAAAGATTAATTTATTGCTTGCAAGACAGGCGGGGTCCATATAAGAACCGCGAGTGAAACGAGCGGATGTGAGCGATGATTTTTTACTCCGCTTGTTACGCGCTTCGCACTCACGCGCGTATATGGACTCATCCATTTTGTAAAGAAAAAATGTTCGTTTCTGACAGAATAAGACTAGATTGCTTGCGTATATTCGGCATCATAATGAGTAATTTTAATTAATAATTTTTTACTCGTGCCCTGATGAAATTCGCACTCTGCCTCCTAAACGGTTCGACGGCTTCTTTGTTAGCAGCCCACGCGCGTGACAGGGTTTTGCAGAATTGATCTTATCTATTTTGTCATCAACCTTGTTTTTTCCTTGCAATCCGTAATGAATAAATTTAATACGTCAATACTTTTAAAATTAAAACCCAGCTATATTTTCTTTTACGCTGCTTTTTTATAGTTAATTTTATATTCCATTACATTTTTTACTAACGCCCAAGCAACCCGAGCATTTTTATTGGCTACTGCAACAGCAGTGCAATTATAAGCAGCTCGCTTCCTGATGCATCAACTCCATGCAACTGAAAAATTTCTTTTGCAATATCTATACCTAACAGTGTAACTTTCTTCATGGACTCTTCCTTCTTTTGTTAAATAATTGACTCTTAGAGGCAACTATTTTGGCGCATTACGACGCCGTTATAAAGTTGGATGAGTCCATCTCATTGGTTCGGTGCTGTGTCACTCGTGCAAACCAAAATATCATAATCCATCAATATCGCATCTTCTATGCCACCATAATATTTTTTTCGCACCCCCACTTTTTTAAATCCAACATGACGATAAAAATTAAAAGCAACATAATTTGATTCGCGCACTTCTAGTTCTAATTTTTTAATTTTCGCGTTTTTGGCTTCTGAAATAATATGACGCAATAAATTTGCACCCAAACCTTGCTGTTGATAGTGTGCATCAATCACAATCTGCATAATTTCCCAGTAATCCATCACTTTTCTAACAATCGCACAACCCATCATGGTATTTCCCAATCCAATCATCCAGTGCAGGTAATTGGGCGCAAAACAACTCAGCACCGTTTCACGATTCCAATCACGAGAAGAAGCGTGAATGATTCTTTGAAATTCAATCACGTCTTCTCTGGTGGCGAGTCGAATTTGAAAATCGGTGATCATGGTTGTGCAGCGGCAGAAAAAGTCACCGCGTTATGCTGTGATCCTTTTGATACTGGTTCACGATGCACCCCATCTGTCACCTCTTCAATATTTAAAACAAAAGCTCCATCTCCATAAGGTTCTGGATCCGCAGACACGGTAGGGCTAGTAGACGTTACTGTGTTCGGTGGCAGATCGCGACGCAAAGAAGATAGTCGCGGTGATGGTACCCTCAAATGCACGTCCGCTAGAGGTGCTGTTGCACTAATAGAAGGTGTTAATCCAGATGTCCTTGATGTATCACGCGCACGATAAAATGACTGATCCATTGTATCCGTACGCACCAATGAACCATTCTCTTGAAAAAATTGCCCAAAACGACCCGGCAATTTTCCTGCATCGGGTCCAATTAAAACCCCTGAAAAAAGCTGCGCCAAAATAGAAAAGGCAAGCACAAATTTGCTACGATCACCATTGATTTGCGTAAACATCATGGCACCACCGATCAGGCTAAAAGCAGCAGATAATACCGTTTGTCGTTTTTTTCCACTCATTGTTCTCGCTAGTGCTCTTCCACACCCCTCTTCTGATGTGCGCCCAGTACAATAATCACTTAACAAATGAAAAAACAACAAAATAAAAATAACGGCGCTAAAAAAAACGGCTAACGCTGCTTGATTAAGAAAAATTTCACTTGTCAAAATGCTGTCGTTACTAGAGCTTGTCACAACTGTTGCGCCACCAGATGCCAACGAGGCACTACGAAAAGCAACAGCCAAATCCATTAAATGATCTAACCAGTTTTTTTTATGCTGCGTTTGCCGTTGTTCCGGCGCATCTTCTGAATCTTGACCATTATTTTGCACAATTGAAGTAGTTCGTCGCATTGTGAATCTCCTTATTCATTTGCAAATCCAAACTCAAATCCAGTGAGTTCTTATGATAAGATATGTCATTTTATGATCATTGATCAAGGTCAATCCATGAATCGAAAAATAGTACAATACATCGCATTCACGTCAATGGTCATTGCACTGATTATCGGCGGTTATTTTTATTGGTTGCATCAACAACGTTATCCTGGCACTGATGATGCTTATATTCAGGCTCATGTTGTGAACGTGGCGCCCCAAGTTTCGGGTCGTATTGAACAGGTATATGTACAAAATCAACAAGCGGTTAAGCAAAATCAACTGCTCTTTACAGTTGATCCCACGCCATTTCAAATCGCACTCGACAAAGCAAAAGCCAATTTACACAATACCATTCAACAAATTCAAGCAGCACAAAATGCGGTTAATGCAGCGCAAGCAGCATTATCACAACGCCAAGCAGAATTAATCGATTCACAAAAAAATTATGAGCGCATTATTTTCCTAGTAAAAAAGGGGTTTTACGCAAAATCAGGCGGTGATGATGCAACACGTGAATTAACAGTGGCAAAAGCATCGGTTGCTGCAGCACAAGATCAATTACTCGAAGCCAAAGCGAAACTCGGCAAACCCGGTGATCAAAATGCCCGCATTCAAGCGGCAAAAGCAGCCATTGCACAAGCCAGTCTCAATTTACAATACACCACCATTGTCGCACCCGCTTCCGGTCAATTAGCCCAATTTACATTGCAACCGGGACAAACTGTTACTGCCTATGACACTTTATTTTCGTTAGTTGAAAACCAAGCCTGGTGGGCCATGGCCAACATGAAGGAAACGAATTTGCAGCGTGTTCACGTCGGACAAAAAGCAATCGTAGCGGTTGATATGTATCCTGCACACTTATTTCACGGCATCGTAAAAAGCATCAGTCCCAGCAGCGGCTCCAGTTTTTCATTATTACCTGCAGAAAATGCAACAGGAAATTGGGTGAAGGTCACGCAACGTTTTCCAGTGAAAATTGAAATTCAAGATGTATCTACCGTATATCCGTTGCGTATTGGTGCGAGTTGCACAGTGACGATCGATACGAAATGAACCAAAAATATTTAATCATCATCACCATCATGCTGGTTGCAATTTTAGAAGTATTAGATTCAACCATCGTCAATGTCGCACTGCCCAACATGATGCCCTCGCTCAATGCGAATCAAGATCAAATCACGTGGGTATTAACATCTTATGTTGTTGCCGCTGCCATGATGCTGCCGCTCACTGGATTTTTAAGTCATCGTATCGGAACAAAAAATTTATTAATCATCAACATCACTGGATTTCTCGTGAGCTCTTTTGCGTGCGGCACAGCAGACAGTTTGAGCATGATGGTTTTTTATCGACTTTTGCAGGGTGGATTTGGTGCTGCATTAATTCCATTATCACAATCTATTCTACGAGACAGTTTTCCGCTCGAAGAACAAGGCAAAGCGATGGCGATTTGGGGATTGGGAATTATGGCTGCACCCGTTTTTGGACCCACGATTGGCGGCTACATCGTTGCCCATTCTTCCTGGCGATGGATTTTTTATTTAAATGCACCATTTTGTATTATTGGTTTAGTCATGACAATGATCGTTATACCGTCTTCACAAAAAACACATTCCCGCATTGATTATCTCGGTGTTTTGCTGATGTTTACTGGCATTGGTTGTTTGCAAATATTGTTAGATCAAGGAAATTCAGATAACTGGTTTCAGTCCAATGCTATTGTGCTGTTATTTGTTTTAAGCATCTTTTCATTGATTTTATTTTTCATTCGAACCGCCGCACATCAAACACCCGTTATCACACTTCGTATTTTTAAAGATCGTAATTTTAGTGTATGCACAATTTTATTAGCACTCTACTGTGGTTGTTTATTTGGATTTGTTACACTTGAACCGATTATGCTGGAAAATTTATTTCACTACACACCATTAATTGCAGGAAAAACAATGATTGCAATTGGATTATCCAGCGCGATTGCAATGGGACTGTCTTCCGTTTTAATCACACGCGTCAATATCAAAATTATTTTGATTATCAGCTTATTATTTTCTGCTGTAGGAATATTTTATTGCTCCACCTTATCACTCGATGCCACCAAAACCAATTTTGAAATGGTGAATGCGTTATTTGGTTTTGGACTGGGTCTTTTTATGGTACCGCTCACCACCTATTCGTTAGCAACATTACCCAAAAAAAATATTACCGAAGCAGCGGGATTATTTTCGTATGGCAGAATGTTGGGTACTTCAGTTGGCGTATCACTCTTAAGCACCTTAGTTGCGAGAGAAACACAAATTAACTGGTCGCAGTTAGGAGAACATATCAATCCTTACAGCAACCATTTGCGAACATGGCTGGCGCAACAACATCTCACCTTGCGCAATGCACAAGCACTTACTGAGCTGAAAATGAATGTGTTATCACAGGCGAATATGATTGCATTTATTGATGCATATTATTTAATGACGATTGTATTACTGATGATGATTCCTGTTATTTTTTTGATACAGAAAGTAGAATTACAAAAACCACCATTAAAACAGAGGTAAAGAATATGGATTGCTTATTTTGCAAAATCGCCACCAGCCAGATTCCCGCGCAATTGATTTACCAAGATGAACACATCGTTGCATTCAATGATATCACACCGCAAGCGCCACATCATGTTTTAATTATTCCTCGCAAGCATATTGAGACCATTAACGACATTTTAGATAGCGATAATAATTTAATCGGCAATATGATGCTGGTTGCAAAAAAAATTGCGCATGACGTAAAGATCGCGGACAATGGCTATCGCGTTTTGATGAACTGTAACAAAGATGGCGGGCAAGCGGTTTATCATATTCATTTTCATTTGCTGGGTGGAAGACAGATGCAGTGGCCGCCGGGGTAGCAGGTATATGAATGAAACAATTGAATCACAATTTGAAAACCTTATCCGCACACTCGGCGACGATCCCACGCGCGAAGGCATGATAGGCACACCACAACGCGCGCACAAAGCGATGGAATTTTTAACGCAAGGTTATCACGAAGATTTAACAAAAATTATTAATGGTGCAATTTTCACTTCAACAATGGATGAAATGATTATCGTAAAAGATATCGAATTATATTCTTTATGTGAGCATCATTTACTGCCTTTTTTTGGAAAATGTCATATTGCTTATTTGCCAAATGAGAAAATTTTAGGATTATCGAAATTCGCGCGCATTGTGGATCATTTTGCAAAACGATTTCAAGTGCAAGAAAATCTGACCGTACAAATTGCGGAGTGCATTGAAAAAATAACGGGTGCAAAAGGTGTTGGGGTGATTATTGAGGCACAGCATTTATGCATGATGATGCGCGGCGTTGAAAAACAAAATTCAAACATGATTACTTCCATGATGCTCGGGCGTTTTCGCTCGGATGATCGCACGCGAAGTGAGTTTTTGAGTTTGGTGAGATAATGAACTATCGGAAGATCATTTGACAAGTACATTATAATGTACTATTATTAAGTGTACTATTAATGGATGGCTAAAATATGAAATGGAACATTGGCTATTTAGAAATTGTTGAAGAGTGGTTAGATGCTTTGCCAAAAGACCATCTGAAATCAATTTCTAAAAAGCTGGCGCTGCTTGAGTGCTGTGGTAATAAATTAAAACTTCCGCACAGCAGAGCGTTAGGTGGTGGCGTTTTTGAATTACGAGATGTTCGATTTGGCATGAGACTTTATTACTGTTTTCGCGAAAAAGAAGAAATAGTTATTTTGCATGGCGGTGGGAAAAAAGGTCAGGAAAAAGATATTGACACAGCGCGTGAACTATTAAAGAAAATAACGAGGTGATTATGAAAGTAAAAAGTTTTAAACAATATCTTGAAAAGCGATTAAATAAATCAGAGATAAAGGAAATTGAAAAAGCAGCTTGCATCGAGTTTGAAATATTATCTATCATTCAGCATGATGTTGCGAATGACGTTGTGAAATACATGTCTGAAAAAAAAATGGGATTTAATGACTTAGTAAATAAGCTTGGCAAAAGTCCAACGCAAGTATCCAGTATTATTAAAGGCGAAGCGAATCTAACAATGGCAACCATCGCTCAGGTTTATGCGATGATGGGAAAAAAGGTCCACATCAAGAAAGAGGCTTGAAAAATTATTTCTGGGTTACGATAAAATTGTGAGGTGGCTAGATAACTTTACAGCATTAAAATCCCTCGTTATACTCCCCACTCTTTTAAGCCGAGGTGGCGGAATTGGTAGACGCGCCGGACTCAAAATCCGGTGATGGTGACATTGTGGGGGTTCGAGTCCCCCCCTCGGTAAAAACAGTGTGAGTAAATACGTTATCACCTGTTTCTGTGATATTTTTCATCCAGAAAACACCCCTATTATTAACGTTTCCTTAAATTTTTTTCTTAAGAGTTTTTTAAGAATTAGAGCGTAACTTAGTTCGCGACTAGGGATTTTAATTATCGAAACGGGATTTCATTGATATTAAAAAATAAAAATATAAGGAGTTACCGTGAAAGAAAAAAATGAGGAAGATATATCATCGGGAATGTATCCAGAATTAATTAAAGAGCTAAACAAGGGAATTAAAGAGCTAAACAAGGGAATTCAAACGTTGTCAAATCAGCCATCTCTCTTTGCTGCCCACAGCACTGACACAGCAGTAACGACAACACAGTCCATCCCAAGATCACCTCACTAAAAAAATCAAACCAGCGCTGTGTTTTATTATCAACGCTGGTTTGTATCAATACCCCACCTTCACCGCTTCTTCGCCGTATAATTGTTTTAATTGCGCGAGCAAATTATTTTTGGGGTGCACCGACCATTCTTTTCCTAATTCAATGTTGGCTTTCGCGTCATTATTTTTATAAAAAACATGAATGGGGCAATCTCCTCCTTGATAAGGTTGCATAATGGACGGCAAATCAGCGAGTAGTTTTTCAACGTGTTTTTCAGACTCTACAAAAATCACCAAGCGCTTTGCTAATTTTGCGCGCTTCATATCCAAATGATCAATCGACTCTGCCAGCATTCGCACATTCTGATTAAAACTATCTTCTTCTACTTTTCCATGCACAATATAAACTTGATTTTTTTCTAAATAAGGCGAGACCTCGTCAAACAATTTGCTAAACAACGTAATCTCAACCACACCCGTTCTATCTTCGAACGTTACAATCGCCATACGCTTACCTTGTTTGGTAATAATTTTTTTAATACCAATTAACAACCCCGCGATGACAATGGATTTCCCCATATGCGCAGACAATCCGCTGATCACACACGTGGTTAATCGCGTAATTTCATTTTCATAAATTTTAATCGGATGACCACTGAGATAATGCCCCAATACGGCTTTTTCGTTTTCAAGTTTTTTGAGAGGGTTTTCTTTTATGATGTGCGCTTCTGAAACATCTGCATCAGAACCAAATAAATCCACCTGCCCTACTGCTTGAGTTTTATGTTTTTGCTCTGCATTTTTAATGGCTTTATCGATAGAATCAAACAACGTTTCACGATTCACACCGAATACATCCATTGCGCCTGAATAAATCAAAGGCTCAATCGCACGACGCGAAACGGTGTGTAAATTTAAACGTTCACAAAAATCAAATAAATTTTTATAGGATCCATTTTTTTCGCGCTCAGTAATAATGTGTTTTGCTGCCGCTTCACCAACGCCTTTAATAGCGCCTAATCCGTATTTGATTTCTCCTTTTTCGTTCACTGAAAAAGGATAATCGCTGATATTAATATTTGGCGATAACATTTTTAAATGCATCGCCTGACATTCATGATAAAAAGAAACCACTTTATCGGTGTTATCCATATCGGATGATAAAACCGCCGCCATAAATTCTGCGGGATAATGTGCTTTTAAATAAGCGGTTTGATAAGCAAGCAGTGCATACGCCGCGGAATGCGATTTATTAAATCCATATCCTGCAAATTTTTCAATCACATCAAAAATATGTGCCGATGTTTTTTCATCAACACCTCTATTTTTAGCACCTGAAATAAAGGTTTCACGTAACTTCGCCATTTCTTCGGGTTTTTTCTTTCCCATCGCGCGACGCAATAAATCAGCTGCACCCAACGAATATCCCGATAAAACCTGCGCGATCTGCATCACTTGTTCTTGATACAAAATCACGCCATACGTTGGTTTTAAAATCGGCTCGATGTCCGGATGAAAATAATGTACTTTTTCACGACCGTGTTTGCGATTAATAAAATCATCCACCATGCCCGATTGCAGTGGGCCCGGACGAAATAAGGCAACGAGTGCGGTGATTTCATCAAAACAATCCGGCTGCAAACGACGCACCAAATCTTTCATGCCACGGGATTCAAGTTGAAACACAGCAGTCGTCGCACACGATTTAAGCAGTGAAAATGTTTTAGGATCATTGAGTGGGATGGTGTCGATGTTAAGAGTGTGAGTGTGAGTATTAATTGAATTTACTGCCCACTGAATAATCGTCAGTGTGCGCAATCCTAAAAAGTCGAATTTTACTAAACCCACGGCTTCCACGTCATCTTTATCAAATTGCGTAACAATGTGATCAGACTCCGCTTCACAATATAACGGCGCAAAGTCCGTTAATTTCGTTGGCGCAATCACCACGCCACCGGCATGTTTTCCCGCATTGCGCGCAAGGCCTTCTAATTTTTTAGCCAAATCAATTAAATTTTTAACTTCCTCTTCCGTGTTATACAATTTTGCTAATTCTACTTCTTGTTCTAAGGCTTTTTCTAATGTAATGCCAATCTCAAATGGAATTAATTTTGCAATTTTGTCGACAAATCCATACGGAAAACCCATCACGCGTCCAACATCGCGCACCACCGCTTTCGCTGCCATCGTGCCATACGTAATAATTTGTGAAACCGCATCACGACCATATTTATCGGCGACATACTCAATCACGCGATCGCGATTATCCATGCAAAAATCGATATCAAAATCAGGCATCGACACGCGCTCCGGATTTAAAAAACGCTCGAACAATAATTCATGTTCAATCGGATCTAACCCTGTAATGCCCAATGAGTACGCAACGAGTGAGCCTGCACCTGATCCGCGACCCGGTCCAACTGGAATAGCATTGTCTTTTGACCACTGAATAAAATCCGCGACAATTAAAAAATAACCAGAAAAACCCATGTTGTGAATGACGTTTAATTCGAATGCGAGGCGGTCTTCGTAAAGAGTGGGCGTGGACGTGGGAGTAGAGGCTAATCTTTTTCGTAACCCTTCTCTCGCTTTATTCTCAAAATATTCTTTTAAATCCACGTTTGACGGCAATGGAAATTGCGGCAAATAAGCTTGTCCTAATTTTAATTCCACAGTACATCGTTTTGCAATTTCAACCGTATTTTGCAAGCTTTCTGGAATATCCGAAAATAATTCTGCCATTTCAGTAGCGGTTTTAAAATATTGCTGATCACTATAATTTTTGGGACGTTTGGAATCATTTAATACACGACTCGACTGAATGCACACACGCGTTTCATGCGCTTCGAAATCATCTGATTTCATAAATCGCACATCATTCGTTGCAACCACAGGAACAGAAAATTTTTCAGCGAGCACAATAGCAGATTGAATATAATTTTCTTCACCCTCACGATTCGTGCGTTGCAATTCCAAATAAAAATCAGTGGAAAAATAGTGCATCCAATTTTTTAAGCGTTTTTCAGCGAGTTTCTTATCATCTGATAAAATTGCTTTGCCAATATCACCATGGCGGCCACCGGATAAAATAATTAATCCTTCAGGATGTTGAGTCAGCCAATCCCATTCAATAGTGGGAATACTATTAATTTGTCCTTGCAAATAGGCCTTCGAAATTAATTCACGCAAATTCGCATAGCCTTTTTGATTTTTGCATAATGCCGTTACTAAAAAAAATTCTTTATCGCCTTTGAGAATTAAATCCGAACCGATAATCGGTTTGATGCCAAACTCTAAGGCTTTTTTGTAAAACTTCACCAAACCAAATAAATTCACGCGATCCGTAATCGCCACTGCTGGTATTTTGTTTTCTGCGGCTGTTCTTATTAATGTATCGATATCAATAATGCTATCGATTAATGAATATTCGGAATGTATTTTGAGGTGTATAAATGAGCTCATATGGTCGTGATCAGTTATCAGTTATCAGTTATCAGTTATCAGTTATCAGTTATCAGTTATCAGTTATCAAATATTCTCACCAATGATTTTTTAAATTCAAATCGCTTTATTGCCAACGAAATCAATTCATCTAACAAAGCAGAATAACTCAAACCACTGACTTCCCAATTTTTCGGATACATACTGATATTCGTAAAACCAGGAATGGTATTAATCTCATTAATATAAATCTTATTATATTGATTCAGAAAAAAATCCACGCGTGCCATGCCAAAACAACGCAGTGTTTGATACGCCTTCACTGCCAACATTTGAAATTGTGCAATTAATTCTGGCGATAAATCAGCGGGAGTTTTAACGGTTGCCGCTGCATCATCCAAATACTTCGCATTATACGAATAAAATTCCGTGTGATTAATAATTTCACCAGGCAGGGACGCTGTTGGATTTTCATTTCCTAACACAGAACATTCAATTTCGCGACCTACGATTGCTTTTTCAATTAATATATATTCATCATATCGAAATGCATCTGCAATAGCTGCATAAAATGATTGCTCATCGGTTGCTTTTTTTACACCAACGGATGAACCCAAACTATTGGGTTTAACAAATACCACGTCACCTAATTGTTTTTTAATAGTCGCATAATTTATGGTTGAATCTGATTTTCTCACTATTTTCCAATCAACAACCAGAATGCCTGCAAGACGCATTAATCGTTTTGCAATATCTTTATCCATCGCAATGGCAGAACTCAAACAATCTGCACCAACATAAGGAATTGGTAATAATTCCAATAATCCCTGCATGGTGCCATCTTCGCCGTTCGTGCCGTGTAACACAGGAAAAATGCAGTCGACAGGTACAGGTTGGTTGTTAACGAAAAAAGGGGTTTTATTACCAGGAATAATTTGCATCGCGTGTGCGTGTGCGTGTTCGAAATAACTTTGTGGATTTTCAAAATAAATCCAAGCGCCATTTTGTTCTATTTTCACAACTGACACACGATACTTTTTGGAATCCAATCGTTCAATCACGTTTTTCGCAGATAAAAGAGAAATATCGTGCTCAGTGGATTGACCACCGCACAGAACCAAAACAGAAAGCAAGTTTGGCATTGAAATTTCCTAGTAATATTTCATATTAAATGTTATCAGTCTCATCACTGGGTTACCACTCTGCGCCAATCACTTCACTGACAGCTCGATAAACAACTTGCATCTGCTCATGATTCAGTGAAAGCAAAGGGCCATTGATTAAACGCTTATTATCAATTGCACGAATCTGATCAATTAATAAATCAGATTCTTTTTTCAATTGATTTCGTGGTAATACACGCACACGCAAAGGATAAACGTCTTCCATAATATTCGTAGTTAATGGAATGATAACGGTCGTGGGATGCACAACATCCAACAATGTTTGATCCTGCAAAATTAAAACCGGCCTTGTTTTTCCTGGCTCCGCACCTTTATTCGGATTGAGATTAGCAAGCCATATTTGACCTTTTTTAAATTTTTGGATCATACTCAACATCATCAAATTCAGTGTTGATTTTCAGACTTTCTTTTCTAACACGTAAACTCGCGTGCTTAAGTCTACGTCGCCGCGCTAACTGTTCTGTTTTTTTATTCATTTGCTCAATTGCCCGTCGAATATATTCAGTCTGCGACAAATGCAAGAGCCGCGCTTTGTTTTTAGTACTGCGAAGCAAATTTTCGTCCAGTCGAATTGAAATCAAGGATGTCATACTATACTCAATATTAAAATACCGTATTTTTAAGATAAATAAGGTGTATTACAAATATGATATACAGCTTAATCATTTCCTGTCAATGCAACCACTTCACGCACAGGCGCAAATGAGCATCGGTGAATTGATGTTGCCCCTCTTTTTTTTAATGCAGCCAAGTGTTCTCGCGTGCCATAGCCTTTATGCTTCGCAAAACCGTAACCCGGAAACTGTACATCCAATTTTTTCATCAAGCGATCACGAGTGACTTTGGCGATGATAGACGCAGCAGAAATAACTGGAATCAAAAAATCACCTTGAATAATTAATTTCGTTGGGTAAGGACAACGTGGATTTTGATTGCCATCCACCCACACTTCATGCGGCACAACAGTCAATTGCGCAACAGCACGACGCATGGCCAATAAACTGGCTTGCAAAATATTCATTTCATCAATTTCAGCTACAGAGGAAAAAGCAACGCTGTACGAAATACATTTTTCAGTAATCTCAGTGAATAATTTTTCACGTTTTTTTTCAGTTAATAATTTTGAATCTGTTAATTCCAGAATGTTATGAGTGGGATTTAAAATAACGGCAGCAGCAAACACCGGTCCTGCGAGCGGTCCACGTCCTGCTTCATCTACGCCGGCAATAAACCGAAAAGACTTGTCCATGATGATTCTGTCCATTTTAGGAAATATACTGGAACTAATACTAAAAAAATGACAAACTACGCCAAAATAGTAACGCAAGCAACTCAATTTATGAATAAAATCAACGCGGCAGTGATTGGGACGGGCTATCTCGGAAAATATCATGTCGACAAATATGCCACACTTCCCGCTTCTCGTCTCGTTGCTATTTGTGATATTGATTCTGAAAATACGCAAGAATTGTCCGAAAAATACAGATTAAAAACAACAGAAAATTATCGAGACTTGTTGGGTCAAGTGAACGCCGTCAGCATTGCAACGCCCACCAGTTCGCATTTTGAAATTGCTGAGTTTTTTTTAAAAAACAAAGTGCACGTGTTTATCGAAAAACCCATTACAACAACATTACAAGAAGCCGACACATTGGTAACATTGGCTGAAAAAAATAAATTAATATTACAAGTGGGGCACATCGAACGATTTAATCCCGCATTCAGATTCATTGAACCACTGGTACATCATACTCGTTTTATTGAAGCGCAACGATTAACGTCATTTAAACTGCGTGGTAGCGATGTGTCTGTTATTTTAGATATGATGATTCACGACATCGACATTGTGTTGTCACTCGTTAAATCATCCATCACTGATATTCGCGCCACGGGTGCGAGTGTGCTAACACACCACATCGATATTGCCAATGCACGATTAGAATTTGAAAGTGGGTGTGTCGCGTCAATTACCGCAAGTCGTATTAATCCAACCAGTGCACGTTTATTGCGTATTTTTCAAGATGAAAATCACCTGCATGTCGATTTGCATCGCAATCTTTGTCGTATTCGTCGCAAAGGCAATAGTGAAATGTATCCCGGTGTACCCACAATCGATTCTGAAGAAACGTATTTGGAAAAAGGAGATGCATTGAAAGAAGAAATAAAAGCGTTTTTAAATGCGGTTATTCACAACACCACACCCACTGTCTCGGGACAAGCAGCGCGCGATGCACTCGCCATTGCTATGCAAATCACCCAAATCATCACTGACAATAATGCAAAACACCAACAATAATATTTTTATCAGCGCTGGCGAATCCTCGGGTGATTTGCTCGGCGCTGATTTGGCGCGCGCATTGTTGAAAAAAAATCCCGCGTTAAAATTAACCGGTATGGGCGGAAAAAAAATGCGGGATGCGGGCGTGAAAATTCAATTCGAATCTGAAAAATTAGCGGTCGTGGGTCTTATTGAAATTATCAAACACTTTCCGGCAATTTTAATCATGTGGCACAACATCAAAAAATATTTACGTGACAATAAACCTGACTTGGTTATTTTAATTGACTTTCCTGACACACATTTTCGCATCATGAAAACCGCTAAAAAACTCGGCATTCCTGTTTTGTATTACGTGAGCCCACAAATTTGGGCGTGGCGCGCTGGGCGCATCAAACAAATCAAAAAACAAGTTGATCACATGGCGGTACTATTTTCATTTGAAGAAAAAATTTATCGGGATGCAAACATTCCTGTGACGTTTGTTGGACATCCTTTGGGAAATATAGTCAAACCCACGCTGTCGAAAAATGAAATAACTACGCTATTAACATTAAATCCTAACAAACCCGTTGTGACTTTATTACCCGGCAGCCGACACAGCGAATTAACCAATCATTTACCTATTATCATTGAGTCCGTCAAAAAAATTCAGGCTGCTCATCCAGAAGCGCAATTTGTATTGGCGTTGGCAAATCATCTCGATAAAAAAACGATTGCGAATTTACTACCACCCAGCATTCAACTCATTCAAAATCATTTATACGATGTGTTGCAAATTAGCGATGCTGTGATTGCAGTTTCAGGTACCGTGACATTGGAAGTGGGGTTAATGCAAACACCATTATGTATTATTTATCGCTTCAGTCCGCTCACCTATTGGGTGGCAAAAAAATTAATTCGCGTAAAACAGGTTGGGTTATGCAATATTGTTGCTGAAAAAGAAATCGCGAAAGAATTTATTCAAGATGATGTGACAGCTGATAATATTTCCACTGAAATCACTCACTTAATTACAGATAAACAGTATAATCAAAATATGAGAATGGCATTATCACCTATCCGCTCACGTGTTACGCATCCCACTAAAAATTCATCGGATTGTGTGGCGGATATTGCGTTAACCATGCTGACAAAATAAATTATGAGTCAAACCAAATTCATCAAAACAGAAGATGTGATTTTTCTAGAACTAGTGGGTTTTACTTTTCTGCTGATAGGCGCAGCACTTCTCTGGAATAAAACACACGCACAGTATTATGTCGACTGGCAATGGATTAATCCTTTTTTTATTTCTGCGGCCGGTATGTTTGCACTGTATTATTTTTTTGGATTATGGATAACGAAAACATTTCCATATTTTTCTATTATTCTGAAATCAATTGGGATGATTTTTCTCACCTGGATGCTGCTACCGCTGTTAAATACGGCTGCTTTTACAACACCCGTTTCAACTTTGTATGATGTATTTTTTAATCATGTGGATCAGCAAATGGGTTTTCATTTTCTGCGCATCATGCAGTGGTTTGAAGCGCATCCCCTGTTGAATACTATCGCCATTCATATTTATGTTGATTTTTTATTTATCGCTTTGCTTTTCCCGGTGATACTGGCCATTGCTAAACAAGAAAAAGCGGTTTACGAATATTATGGTAGTTTTATTATTTTACTCATGTTGAGTTTTACGATTTATTATTTTTTTCCAACCACATCACCTGCCGATGTTTATCCGCATCACTATTTTAGCGCAACACAAATTCATCTCACCCACTATTTTCAGGAAGAACATCACTATCAACCCTTTCATTTTGCGATGACAGCCATTATTGGTTTTCCATCACTCCATGCAGGATGGGCAGTGTTATTCAGTTATTATTTATTTCAATATCGTTGGACAAGATGGTTTGCGGTACTGTATCTCATCTTCATTATCATTGCGATTTTTCCAACGGGATGGCATTTTTTGAGTGATATTATTTCGGGAGTAATGGTTGCGTTGGTGGCGATTGGGATAAGTATTCACTTACTTCGTGCACGATCCTAATTCACCGGCGCATCAATCTTCAGTTGATTTGCCTGCTTACGCACAATGCCACGCTTTGAATTTTTCATCAGATCAATAATCAACTGCACTTCTGGTGTTTCACGCGCTAATTCAATTAGCATCGCTTCTAATTCTTTTAACGGCATTCCTTGGCGATACATTAATCGATACGCTTTTTTCAACCCACTGATGGTATCAGCAGAAAATCCTCGACGACGCAGTGCTATTAAATTCAATGCGATTGGAATACCAGGCGTGCCTTTCACTAACATATAGGGCGGAATATCGTGTGATACCTGTGTTGCATGTACCAAAAAACTATAAGAACCAATGCGTGTGAATTGATGCACAGCAGCATATGCGCCGATAATCGCGAAATCATCAACAGTAACATGTCCCGCAATGGAGGCATTATTTACAAATAATACTTCATTAGCAATGTGTGCATCATGCGCAACATGCGAATAACTCAAAAAACAATTTTTATTGCCGACCATTGTTGTGCCACTTTTTGCAGAGCCACGATTGATGGTTACAAATTCGCGAACCACATTATTATCACCCATTTTCAACCACGTTTCTTCTCCGCAGTAACTGAGATCTTGTGGATCGCCACCGACAACCGCATGCGAATGAATATGATTATTTTTTCCCATGATGGTATGTCGCAATACAACGGCGTGCGCATCAATGCGCGTACCCGCGCCAATTTCGACGTGCTCTCCAATATAAACCCAGGGACCAATCACAACATCGTCTGCGATTTTTGCAGAGGGATCAATTTTAGCGGTTGGATCAATTTTCACACTCACACTCCCACTCACACTTTTATGCTTTTATATTTAAAAATTCCGCATAACAGGCTAACTCACCATTAACAGTCGCTTCACCTTTAAATTTCCATAAATTTTCACGCGCGCGTATCACATCAACTTGCAAAATCAACTGATCACCTGGCACCACTTTTCTTTTAAAGCGCGCATTATCAATTCCCGCTAAATAAAATAAATCTGTTTCAGAAGGATAACGGCCAAACGTGCGATACATTAAGATACCGGATGCTTGTGCTAATGCTTCAACAATCAACACACCTGGCATCACGGGCAATGCTGGAAAATGTCCTTGAAAATAAGGCTCATTGTAAGTGACATTTTTGATTGCTTTGATCCATTTGTTTAATTCATATGACTCAACCGTATCGACCAATAAGAATGGATAACGGTGCGGCAAATATTTTCGAACTTCGAGATAATCAATTTTGTTTGTCATAGAAACTCCGTGAAAAAGGTATCGGGTATCTGGTATCAGGTATCGGGTATCTGGTATCAGTGTGAGCAAATGAAAATTACTGTCACTGATACCTCATACTGACAACTTTCTCCGTAAATTCGCCACCACTCTACGCCACACTTTATTCGGAAATAAACCCGTTCCAGAAGAGTAAATGCCTGGCGCTTTCACAGAATTGGTAACCATAGCACATCCGGTAAATATTGCTCCACTGCAAATAGTTAAGTGTCCACCCATATTCACTGCACCGCCAATAATACAATGTGCACCGATAGTAGTGCTGCCTGCAATTGAGGAACAACCTGCAATCACAGTATGTTCACCAATCACAACGTTGTGCGCAATCATCACGAGATTATCTATTTTGACGCCTTTTTCAATCACGGTGTGTTGCAATGCGCCACGATCCACACAACTATTCACACCAATTTCAACATCATCGTGAATAATCACCGAACCCAATTGCGGAATTTTTTCAAAACGTCCTTTATCTTGTGCCAATCCAAACCCATCACCACCAATCACCACACCGCTATGCAATATAACGCAATTACCAATATGAACTTGATGATATAGCGTAACGTGACTGTAAAACCAACCATCAGAACCAATCACGCAATCATCACCAATAACAACACCGGTGGAAATAACGGTATTCGCACCAATTTTGACATTTTCACCAATAACACAATGCGCACCAATAAAGGCAGTGGGATCAATCACAGCGCTTTTTGCAATCACTGCGGTTGCATGAATTCCGGGTGCGGGTTTTTTAACAGGATTCCATAATTGCGCAATGCGCGCAAAAGCCAATTCAGGATTATTAACCATTAACACTGTAACCGCGCAATCATTCACATCTGCTTCAGATAAAATAACAGCAGATGCTTTTGTATTGGATAAATAAGGTTTGTAAGTGCTACTGCTTAAAAAGGTTAAGTCCCCTTTTTCAGCAGACATAATTGGTGCAACACGCGAAATAGTCAGTTGATCATCGCCTATGATTTTGGCGGAGATCAGCTTTGCCAAATGAAGAATGGGAAAAGAAAGTGATGATTTCATACTCCCACTCCCACTCAATATTTATTTCATATCTTTTAAAACATCTTGTGTGATATCAGTTTTATCTTTGCTGTACAACACATCATTACTTGGCACAACCAAATCTAATTTATTTTTTTCTGCAACCATTTTCACTGATGCTTTTACGCTATCCATAAAAGTTTCTAAACTTTTATTTTGCGCAGTAAAAACATCTTGTTGAAATTTAGTTTGCGCATCACGAAAAGCAGCTTCTTGTTTTGTAATACTGTCTTCTAGAGCGGTTAAATCTTTTTTATCCATCACTGCTTTATTTTTTTGATATTTTGCAATATCGGCTTGCAATGATTGACTCATTTTTTCTAATTTATCTTTTTGTGGCTCAAATTGTTTTGCCAATCCCGCTTTAATTGTTTTTACTTGTGGCGCAGTGGTAAAAATCGTCTTCATATCGACAACACCAATACCATCAGCAAATACACCTATCGAACAAAACGCAGCTACTGCTGCTACCAACACAACTTTTTTCATTTATTTCTCCTTAAAGATAGTTATCAGTTATCAGTTATCAGTTATCAGTTATCAGTTATCAGTTATCCAATCATGCTTCAGGCACGGATAACTGATCACGGATAACAGACAACGCTTATATCGCAGCACCAAACGAAAAACCAAATATCGACAATTGATCACCCGGTTTTTTATTCAAAGGAACCGCCAAACTAAAATCAAGTGGCGCTCCTAACGGCGACCACCATGATACCATAATACCTGTCGTAACACGCAAATTATTCAATGAAATAGATTCATAAGAAATACCAGGAACATGATTCGTTTGAAAAATATTACCCGCATCTAAAATCAATGCCGTTCTCACTTTATGATTGATAAAATCAGGCAAAATGAAATTCAAACCAGCCAACGTTTGAACGTTACCCCCGATCGCTTGTTGCGTATTCGCCGGATTTTTCGGACCTAATGTGTTGGCAGTATAACCCGGCAAGGTTTGCAAACCACCAGCGTAGAAATTATTGAAGAAAGGAAATTGATGTGTATTGCCATAACCATTTCCATAACCCACTGTCATATGCGGATTTAAAATAAATCCGTAAAATAACGGCGCATACCAGCGACCGCTATAAGTCGCTTGATAATAACCAAGACTGGAATCATACACAGGCGCACCCAGCGTTAATCCTACATCTTGCTCATTACCCGCTTTGGCAAAAATTGCACGATCCAATGTGGCGTGCGAAACACCGGTGATGACTTTTAATTGATTATACGGCGAAGGATTGCTCGACAAAAATTGCGTGACGGATGGTGATACGAGCGCATTATTGACGTCACTAATTGCAATATGATCATAACCGCCACCCAATGTGAATTGATCATATTCACTGATCGGAATGCCATAGGTTGTGCTTAATCCATAATCATCCATCGTATATGGTTCAAGGTTAACGTTCTCGGGTGTCGTATGACTGTAATAAACGTTATAACCTTGACTAATACCACTCGTGGTAAAAAATGGATTGTTGTAAGTGATGCCGTAATTAGATGTGTATTCACTGCGCGTGAAGCCGACTGAAACGTACTTACCTGATCCCATAAAATTGGGTTCAGACACACTTGCGCCATACAAAAATCCATCTACATCAGAATAACCAGCGTTGACGGATGCGCGACCCGCATTCACTTCATGCACATGATAATCTAAATCAACTTGATTATTTTTATTCGCAACGGGTTTTGATGTTACTTCAACATGATCGAGATATCCTAAATTCTTAATCAGTCTTTTTGATTCATTCACATTTTTCAATGAATACAAACCGCCTTCCATTTGACGCATTTGTGTTCGCACCACCAAACCGCTCGTACGCGTATTACCAATAATGTGCACATGACGAACATAGACACGATGGCCACTACTAATGTGATACGTGATATACACTTTGTGATTAACGTGATCTACTGTCGGCACTGGATTAATTTGCGGAAAAGCATATCCGTTGTCCGCTAAATAATTACCGAGCTTCTCATTGATATCCAAAATTTGTTGTCTTGAAAATACAGCGCCCGTTTTTAATTCCGATAAAATGTCATGCACTTTCGGCGACAATGCGGAGGGTAATTTTTCTGTAGCAAGTTGGTATCCGCTAATGTAATAAACCTGTCCTTCCGACACCTGAAGATAAATTTCAATACCGCCTTTCGCTAACTGCTTTACAGTATGCGAGACAACATGAAAATCCAAATAGCCATGATTAAAATAAAAATTTTGTAAATTTTGTAAATCTGCATCTAATCGCATAGAAGAATAACGATCATTGTGATTAAACCACGTAAAAATACTGGGCGTGGTTAATTTAAATTGATCACGTAATTCACGATCTGAAAAAGCGTGATTACCTGAAAAATGAATACCGCGAACAATCGATGCAATACCTTCTTTAATCACAATGTGAATCGCAACACGATTACGCGATAATTGTTTTACTTCGGGAATAACCACTGCTGCAGAACGACCCATCAATTGATATTGTTGTTGCAATCCCAAAACGATGGAGTGCAATTCAGATGGATCAAACGTATATCCAACCACAATGCCTAATTTTTTTAATACCGGTTTTAATTGTGTTGCTTTAATCGATTTATTGCCAGTAATGGAAACAGAATCAATGGTAGGACGCTCAACCACATTAACAACCAGCGTATCATCCACGCGCTTGAGTCGCACATCACTAAAAAATCCTGTGTGAAATAATGCAGCGATAATGCGATTACCTTCTTCTGCATTATAAGTTTCACCCACATGCAACGGAATCGCATGCATTACCGTTGCTGAACTCACCCGTTGCAAACCTTGCACTTGAATATGATGCACGACAAATGGCGTGGCAAAAACAGGAGCTGAAAGCGAAAGTGCTACGGCAAACAATACGCGACGAAGACGCATGGAGGTTCCTCATATTTTTTACTGGCACGAGTATACCGACTCTTTTATCAATTGCGTAGTCAATTCTCGTGCTTTTTTATCTGAATCTAAAATATCATTTAAGCTGGCAACGCAGGTAATATTACTCTTCTGCAAAACGGCATCTACCATCGTCGCAATTTGATCAAACCGAATTTGGTTATGATAAAAAGCATCTACCGCCACTTCATTTGCTGCATTTAAAATCGCCGTAGCAGTTCCGCCCGTCTTTAATGCCTGAAACGCCAAACGTAAACACGGAAAACGTTCATAAGAAACCGGCTCAAAATCCAACTGTTTTATTTCCTGTAAATCAAGGCGTTTTGCACCTGACGCAATTCGTTTAGGCCAACTCAATGTGTATGAAATAGGAATGCGCATATCGGGACACCCCAGTTGCGCCAAGAACGAACCATCTTCAAAAGAAACCAACGAATGAATAATACTTTGCGGATGAATCAGCACTTGAATTTGTTCAATTGACAAACCAAACAACCAACATGCTTCGATTACCTCCAATCCTTTATTCATCATCGTGGCAGAATCAATGGAAATTTTCGCGCCCATTTTCCAATTCGGATGGGCAATCGCTTGCATCGGTGTTTTATTTTTTAATTCTGCAAGAGGGGTGGTGCGAAATGGGCCACCCGATGCGGTTAAAATAATGGAATGCACATCGTTGAGTGGTGTTAATCCTGGTAAAAAACCAGCGGGCAAGCATTGAAAAATGGCATTATGTTCGCTATCAATCGGCAATAATGTCGCGTGAGATTTTTTAATCGCTTGCATCAATAAATCAGCCGCCATCACGAGCGCTTCTTTATTGGCTAACAATACTTTTTTTCCAGCAGAAATCGCAGACAATGTTGGCAGCAATCCAACCGCACCCACAATCGCTGCAACCACCGTTTCTGAAGCAGTGTCAGCCGCCAATTGTATGATTGCATCTGAACCTAACACCACTTCTGTGTTTATTTGTTTTTCTTTTAATTTTATTTGTAATGCTTGTGCGAGCGTTGCATCTGAAATAGCGGCAAAACGAGGCTTAAATTGCTGACACTGACGAAACAATAACGCAACATTTTTGTGCGCAGTTAACGCCTCCACTCGAAATTGATCGGGATGACGCGCGATGATATCCAGCGTGCTTTGTCCGATAGATCCAGTGGAGCCTAAAATAGTGATGGATTGCATATTAATCCCAACGCAAAAACCACTGTTGCTGACATCACGCTATCCATGCGATCTAACATGCCGCCATGTCCTGGAAAAATATTGCCTGTGTCTTTCACATTGATCATTCGTTTTAACATACTCACACCCAAATCACCAACCACAGAAAATAACGCAGTAATTAACGTTAAAAAAATCAAATAACTATATTGCTGAAAAGACAATGGGAAATGCACGCCGCCAATGACGGTAACCATAACCGCTAAAATTACTCCACCCACAAAACCTTCCCATGTTTTTTTCGGACTCACGCGCGAACACAATGCATGCATACCAAAAAAGCGTCCGCCAAAATAACCGCCAACATCAGCACCCCAAATAATCAACAATGTTAATATTAACCAGCCAGTACCTAAATTCGAACCGGTTTTCAGTGTGACGATAGCAATCCACGTTGACACCAATATCAACAATCCAACCAACCAACGAACCACGGGCAACTGAAACCCAAGACCCGTGCCTTTATGCTGATAATGAACAATAGCAACGGCATACCAAATCCAAACAATAAAAGTAAAGCCGAGAATAAAATGTTGCGGTAAAAAAATAGAAATCAACATACCCAGCAGAATGCACAAAACATAACCCCACCGTGCGCTTATTTTTTTAAAACCAATTAACGCTGACCATTCCCACGCACCCACTAAAATAAAAACACCCACACCAGTCGAAAAGTAAGTAGGTGGCAAAAAAATAATTCCAGCTATGATTAAAGGAATTAAAACAAATGCGGTTAGTATTCTTTGTAATAACATAATTAATTACTGATTAGTTGTTCACCTGTTTTTCCAAATCGACGCTCACGTTTTTGAAAAGAGGCAATGGCCGTTGAAAAAATAGTTTCGTTAAAATCAGGCCAAAATACATCAACAAAACATAATTCCGTATAGGCAAATTGCCACAGCATAAAATTACTGATTCTTTGCTCACCGCTTGTGCGAATTAATAAATCGGGTTCAGGTAAATCATACAAACATAAAAACGGCTCAAAATCTTTTTCAGTCAACGCCAGTGGATCTAATTGATGATCGATGACATGTTTCGATAATTTTTGTGCCGCTTGAAAAATATCCCAACGACCACTGTAATTAACAGCAATAACCAACGTTAAACCCGTATTATTTTTTGTTTGAGATTGTGCTGCTTCAATGTGCGCACGCACATTGGATTGAAAAACAGAAACATCACCCATGATTTGAATGCGAATATTATTTTGATGCATTTCATTTAAATTTTTTAATAACATTTCGGATAGCAATGAAATTAAAAACTGAACTTCAGATTCAGGACGAGATTGAAAATTTTCAACGCTCAATGCAAACAACGACAAAACTTGAATATGATTTTTTACGCAGAAATCAATGGCCTTTTGTACTGATTTCACACCAGCACGATGACCCACAATTCGGGGCATGAACCTTTGCTGTGCCCAACGACCATTGCCGTCCATGACGATTGCGACGTGACGCGGCAACATTACATAGACCCCACACTATAAACGTCCACTAACTGACATCTCATCTTGCGTCTATATCTCCATCAAATCTTTTTCTTTAGTCGCAGAAACAGAATCAATTTGCGTAATAAATTCATCTGTTGTTTTTTGCACGGTTGTTTGTGCGCGATGCTCTTCATCTTCACTGATTTCTTTATCTTTCAATAATGATTTTAATTCGTTATTCGCATCACGACGAATATTGCGTACCGCAACACGTGCTTTTTCTGCTTCTTCTCGCACCACTTTCCCCAAGCTTTTGCGGCGCTCTTCCGTTAGTGGCGGCATGGGAATACGAATAACCGTACCGGCGGTATTCGGATTTAAACCTAAATTAGCAGTTAAAATGGCTTTCTCAATATCTTGCACTAAATTTTTTTCCCAAGGGGTGACCATCAATGTGCGTGCATTTTCAACAGCAATATTGGCCACCTGTGACAATGGTGTAGGAACACCGTAATAATTTACCATGACATGTTCAATTAACGTAGGATGTGCACGACCGGTACGCAATTTTGCTAATTCAATTTTTAACGCATCAGTAGTTTTTTCCATGCGTGATTTTGTATCTTTTATTATTTCGTTGATCATGTGATTTGCCTTATTCGACTAACGTGCCTACTTCTTCACCCATCACCACTTTTAAAAACATGCCGGGTTTCCCAATATTAAAAACACGTAATGGCATTTGATAATCGCGACACTGACAAAATGCCGCCAAATCCATCACGGCGAATTCTTTTTCTAATGCTTCATCATAGGTTAATTGTTTGTAGAGTATTGCTTTTGGATTTTTGCGTGGATCTTCAGAATAGACACCATCGACATTCGTTGCTTTCATCACCACATCCGCACCAATTTCAATGCCACGTAAACTCGCTGCAGAATCAGTGGTAAATAAAGGATTGCCAGTTCCTGCTGAAAAAATAACAACCCGTCCTTGTTCGAGATGATGAATTGCTTTTCGTCGATGAAATAAATCAACCATCCCACCCACGGCAACGGCCGATAAAATACGCACTGGCATATCACAACGCTCAAATGCATCGCGTAATGCCAACGCATTCATAATCGTTGCAACCATTCCCATGTGATCGCCCGTGATGCGATTGATGCCCACTTCTGACAACGCAACACCACGACAAAAATTTCCACCGCCAATGACAATGGCAATTTGCACACCTAATTTGCGCACTTCATCAATTTCATTTGCCAAACGATTTAACACGGAAGGAGAAATAGCGGTAACACCGTCTCCCATTAGTGCTTCGCCACTCATCTTGAGCAGAACACGTTTGTATTTTGGTTTCATCCGATCACTCCCACTTCCACTCACATTTCTTTCAACGTTGCGCTCACTTCCGCTGCTAAATTCGTCACTGGTTTTTCAATACCTTCACCCACTTCAAATCGCACAAAAGAAATTATTTTGGCATTCGCTGCTGTTAATAAATCTTGTACTGTTTGATCTGGATTTTTAACGAAGGGCTGATGTATCAAACATACTTCTTGCACAAATTTTTGCAAGCGACCCTCAACCATTTTTTCAACAATATTGGCGGGTTTTCCAGAAGCGTGTGCTTGTGCCGTGAAAATGGAACGTTCTTTTGCCATTGCTTCTTTTGATATGTCTGATGCATCTACTCCTAATGGATTCGTTGCAGCAACATGCATTGCAATATCTTTCGCTAATGTTGCATTATCTTGATCAAGTAACACCAACACACCAATGCGATCTCCATGCAAATAAGCACCAACACAACCGGTTGCAGATACCGTAATTACGCGACGCAATTGAATATTTTCGCCCATTTTTGAAACCAATGCTTCACGCACCACTTCACTTGTTTTTCCATCTGACATTTTTTGCAACATCAATTGGTTGACATCATTTGTATTCGCAGTCAAACCTGCTTGCGCCAACTGATCCGAAAATGCTTTGAAATGAGTATCGCGCGCAACAAAATCCGTTTCGCAATTAACTTCAATCATGCAAGCACGTTTTTTATCGCTGGTTGATGCAATCACGATTCCACCTTCTGCAGCAATTTTTCCAGCGCGTTTCGCAGCTTTGGCTTGACCGCTTTTACGCAAATGATCAATAGCTAATTGCATATCACCTTTTGATTCTACTAATGCTTTTTTGCAATCCATCATGGCTGCGTCTGTAATCTCACGTAATTCTTTTACCATGGATGCAGTTATTTCTGACATGTTTTAAAACCTCATAATAACACTCGCTTGCTTTGGTCGTGCTTCGCACTTCCTCGCGCGCGGTTCTGAATAATGTTTATTTGCTCGCTTTGCTCGCGGTCTTTTTCTTATTAGGCGCTGGTTTTTTTTCTTCAACAGGTTGCACTGCTGCTGCTACTACTGTTATTTCTTCAACCACCACCTCTGCTTCAACTGCTTTTTTAGTTACTTTCTTCGCAGTTTTTATTTCTGCTGTTGGTTTCGCTGCTTTTGATTTTGATTTCTCAGTCCGTTCTTTTTCTTTTTGCGCTTCTTCTTGAATAATGCTACGACGAGATTCAATGATAACGTCAGCAATGGTTTTGCAATAAAAACGAATAGCGCGCATGGCATCATCATTTCCAGGCACAACATAATCGATATCTTCTGGACTTGCGTTGGTATCGACAATAGCAGCCACAGGAATACCCAATCTTTTTGCTTCTAAAATAGCGGTTTTTTCGTGTTTAACATCAATCACAAATAACATATCTGGCAAACCGCCCATCGATTTAATACCCTCTAAGTTTGCAGCCAATTTGTCTTTTTCACGTTGAATGGTGAGCACTTCTTTTTTCGTTTTTCCAGTTAATGCCTTTGGATTTAACAACATTGCTTCTAACTCTTTAAGGCGTTTAATAGATTGACGAATGGTTTTGTAGTTCGTCAACATGCCACCCAACCAACGATTATCAACATAAGGCATACCGCAACGCACTGCTTCTTCCTTAATGATTTCACGTGCTGCGTGTTTTGTTCCCACTAATAACACTTTGCCACGTTTTGAAGTGAGTTGTGCAATGGTTTCTAATAATTCGCGAAATTTAGGAAGTGTTTTTTCAAGATTAATGATATGTAATTTTTCGCGTTCACCATAAATGAATGGCGCCATTTTAGGATTCCAGAAACGTTTTTGGTGTCCGAAGTGTACACCCGCCTCTAACATTTGTTTCATCGAGATAGCAAAAGCCATTTTTTTCTCCAGGGTTAGTCGATCGTTTATTTGCTGTTTTAATCTGTTGTCAGACACCCTAAAACAACTTAATCAATAAACGTGATAGTTTTTTTAAAAGTTAATAACAGTTTGCTTATTTCAGCAGTGCTTTATACCATAGTTCATATTCATCAACAACCTGTTAACCATCAATTATGTCCATCACCCTCAAAACACCCGAAGAATTTCAAAAAATGCGAATTGCCGGAAAATTAGCGGCTGACGTGTTGGAAATGATCGAACCTTACGTTAAGCCCGGTGTTACCACCAATGAATTAAATGATATTTGTCATCAATATATTACTGAAATACAGCATGCTATTCCCGCACCATTAAATTACGAAGGCTTTCCCAAATCCATTTGCACGTCAGTGAATCACGTAGTATGTCATGGCATTCCAAACGATAAACCGCTTAAAAATGGAGATATTATAAATATCGATGTAACAGTGATCAAAGATGAGTACCACGGCGACACCAGTAAAATGTATTGTGTTGGTGATGTTAAGCCTTTTGCAAAAAAATTAATTCAGATCACACAAGAATGTTTATATCTTGCCATTCGTTTGTGTAAACCCGGCATAACACTAGGTGACATCGGCGCTGTTATTCAAGCGCATGCAGAAAAAAATCGTTACAGTGTAGTGCGTGAATATTGCGGACACGGTATTGGAAAAATATTTCATGAAGATCCACAAATATTGCATTATGGAAAAACCGGAACCGGAATTGAAATTCAACCCGGCATGACATTCACCATTGAACCCATGATTAACATGGGAAAACGCGATGTAAAATTAAATAAACAAGATGCTTGGACCGTTACCACTGCCGATCATAGTTTATCTGCGCAGTGGGAACATACATTGGGTGTGACAGAAAATGGCGTTGAAGTGTTTACAAAAAGGAGGGAGGAAGTTATATAAGTTATCAGTGTGAGTTATCTGTGTGAGTGTGAATTGATAAAAAGGAGTTTTATTTATGCGTACTATCGATCAAATGAGTATTGAAAAAAAAGAGGTGATGCTCGCTGCAATTCCCAATTATGTATCTTGGACCGCGCTAGACAAGCATGCTTTTGCATTTGGCGAACACAATCTACAAGGCGCGATACAGTTTTCATCAAACACGATCGCTAACCGAGTCAAAAATCAAAACGGGCCAAATCCTACTCTCACTGGAACCGCCGTTAATTTTTTCAATACCTTTGTGTCAGGGCAATGTCCGTTTGGCAAAAACACATTCAGCATGCCAGGCGAAACTACCGATTACAAATTCAAATTGCATGCGGGTACGTTTGAAATTTTTAATCGGGATGGCAGCGTTAACAATGATCGATTAAACACCATTGCGGCGTATGCAGATCCAACGACCGAGCTCATTTCATTATCTGTTTTATTAAAAAATTTAAAAACCGCGGTGGGTGGTAATAAATTTGATGCTAATACGCGTAGAAATCATGGTGTTCTGTCTAGAAAAATTGAAGCGGTTTCAAATGAATCTGCGTGGGAAGCGATATTTAAATTATTAGCGCATCAATGGATATTAAATGGTAAAAATCAATACGAACCTGTTATCCACGCAGAATTATTGAAATTATTTTTTACTGACACGCCTGTGTGTTTTATGGTTGCAAGTGAATTGCAATTACCGGTGCAAAAACCGGCACAGGAAAACAAGCGACATTGCGCGATGAGTTGAAAAAACTATAGCGTCATCCACTAAGCTTTAGACAAGGCGCACGCGAAGGAGTCGAGGGAGTGTACATATTTTAGTACATGACCGATGACGACAGAGCGCGCAACGCAGTATAAAGTTTAGTGGGTGGCGCTATGCGCCCACCCTGTCGCTTCAGCAACCCCTTTGCCAATATCAGCAGGTGATTTCACGGTGTGAACACCTGCCGCTTCCAGCGCTTTGAATTTTTCTGCTGCGGTGCCTTTGCCGCTGGCAATAATCGCGCCGGCATGACCCATACGACGACCTGCGGGTGCGGTAACACCCGCAATATAAGAAACCACTGGTTTTTTCACGTGATGTTTAATATATTCTGCTGCTTCTTCTTCGCCTGATCCGCCAATTTCACCGACCATCACAATCGCTTCCGTTTGTGGATCTTTTTCAAATAGCGCTAATACATCAATAAAACTAGTGCCTGCAATTGGATCACCACCAATACCCACGCACGTGCTTTGACCAAAACCCAAAGCCGTTGTTTGATTGACTGCTTCATACGTTAATGTACCCGAACGAGAAACGATCCCTACTTTTCCAGCTTGATGAATATGACCTGGCATAATTCCAATTTTGCATTCACCTGGTGTAATCACGCCGGGACAATTCGGTCCAATCAAACGCACCTCTTTATTTTTCATATACGTTTTGACCGCCATCATATCTAACACGGGCACACCTTCAGTAATACAAATCACTAATTTGATCCCTGCATCAATCGCTTCAATAATAGAATCCTTGCAAAATGGCGCTGGCACAAAAATCATCGTTGCATCTGCTTTTGTGTTTAAATATGCTTGTTTTACGCTATCAAAAACAGGTAACCCCAAATGTGTTTCACCGCCTTTGCCAGGTGTGACACCACCCACCATTTTAGTACCGTAATTCAAACATTGCTCTGAATGAAATGTGCCGTGTTTTCCAGTAAAACCTTGCGTAATCACTTTGGTGTTTTTGTTAATTAAAATACTCATGAAACATTCTCACTCATCATTTTTTTATTTAGCGCTTCACTAATTCAACAATCTGCTTCGCCGCTTCCGTAAATCCAATTGCCGGCGTAATATTCAATCCACTTTCTGCTAATTTTTTCGCACCCAATTCTGCATTATTGCCTTCTAAGCGCGCAACAACAGGCACTTTCACGCCCACATCCGCAACGGCGGCAATAATGCCTTCCGCAATCATGTCGCATCTCACAATGCCACCAAAAATATTTACTAAAATGCCTTTGATATTTTTATCAGACGTAATAATTTTAAATGCTTCTGTTACGCGTTCTTTGGTTGCACCACCGCCGACATCTAAAAAGTTGGCAGGATTGCCACCGTGTAATTTAATTAAATCCATTGTTGCCATGGCAAGGCCTGCGCCATTCACCATGCAACCAATATCACCATCCAATGCCACGTAATTTAATTCCCATTGTTGCGCGCGCGTTTCACGTTCGTCTTCTTGTGTGGTATCACGCATCTCTCTTAATTCAGAATGACGATACAACGCATTATCATCTAAATTAATTTTGGCATCGAGACAAATTAAATCACCCGTTTTCGTTACCACCAACGGATTAATTTCCAACATGCTCATGTCATTAGAAACAAAGGCATCATACAAACCCATCATTAATTTTGTGAATGCGGACAGTTGAGATAATGCTAAACCCAAACCAAAAAATAATTCGCGGCATTGAAATGGCTGCAAACCCACAATCGGATTCACAATCGCTTTCAAAATTTTCTCAGGCGTTTTGTGCGCCACTTCTTCAATTTCAACACCGCCTTCGATTGACGCCATAAAGATGATTGATTGTGTTGCGCGATCAATGACAGCACCTAGATATAATTCGCGCGCAATGTCAGAGGGTTTTTCAATCCATATTTGATTAACCGGCTGGCCTTTTTCATCCGTTTGAAAAGTGACTAAACGTGTGCCTAATAATTTTTGCGCGACCTGCGCTGCTTCATCCGCTGAATTAACCAATTTCACGCCGCCCGCTTTTCCGCGACCACCCGCATGCACTTGCGCTTTGACAACCCACCGATTTCCACCCAAACGCGCCGCCGCTTCTTTAATTTCTTCTGGATTAAAAACCACTTCACCATCCGGCACAGCAACGTGATATTTTCTCAATAAATTTTTGGCTTGATATTCGTGTAGGTTCATACTGAAATGTCCAGTTGAGTGAGTTGAAATAATAAAATACTGTGCGAATCTTAAATGATTTTCACTGGTTGATCAATCGAATAGCTTTAGCAGACTGCGCAACGGGGTTGATTCGATGGTGGTGGTGCGTCCAGTAAATCACTTCTTGTGGGTAAAGTTTCCGTGCGTTGTGCACTACCTTGTGCACTACCTGATCGTGAAGAAAAAAATGAGATTGTGTTTTTACACCATTGTTTTGGACTGAAATCGAAAATAAGTAACATCAAATACAAATAACGAAGCGCAAATAAAACCTGCGATGTATTTCTGAGACCCGACGACGGATTGATACCCAAGTATATATCCAAGTGCATCATATAATTCAATAAAATAGCACTAACAATTCCGCCCATTACACAGTTAGTTATTTCTCGATCAGTGTGTGATAACGCTTCACTTTTATCTAACTTCTCTTTTGCTGCAGTTGCTACACGATAAGCTTCAATATCAGAAGCGTAATAATAATAATCAGTATCCACACCCAAAGAAAAAAATAATTGAAACAAAGTGTTTATTAAAAAAAACATACTATTATCTTGTGAGTGATTTAACATGGAACGCAACTGAGCAAAGAAAGAAGATGTAAAATAAGCTGATTCGGCACACAGTGTTTTTTTCCAACAAAAAGTTAATAGACGACGAGTTATGGATTCAAAATGCTCTTTTTTTGTAAGTTCAAGTAAATTGACGTCCATCTCAAAAAGACATCTCTCTTTAAACTGCAACTCAAACTGGTGTGAAAAGCATGAAGAGATTGCCAGATTCTGAGCTACTTCAAAAGTCTGCATTGCCAACAAGATGCTTTGCAAATGTAATATTATTCGGAAATTTGGGCTGTTGTTAAGAAGTTGATCACGGTCTATTTCTTCCTCTCTGACGATAAAATCACGAGCACTTTCTTCTACGTTTTCTAGTTTCAAAGAACTCGAATCACAAAACAATTTATTTTTTTGTCTGCCATAATTCAGTACCTCACTATTTCCATTGGCAAGAAACGCTTGAAATTGCCGATGTGTGTTTTGAGACAATACAAAAAAATCTTGAAGTAATGCAAAAGCAGTTGCCTCCGATCCACCAATATTGACATCGCGAACAATACGTTCATCTTCGGGAAACATTAGTAACTGTTCCCCTAGTGACAATGTACGTGATAATACACCTAGAGAAATCTTAAATTCACTCACAATTGCTCTAGCGCCTGCTAGATGTAGTGTTTCTAGTTCACTACGAAGAACAACGTCTCTTGCATTTTTTTCTGCATCGCAAAGCTCAACTTTTTTATTGGATTGTTCAATTCCTCTATTCAGTCCCTGCTCAATAGTCTGTTTCATTTCTTGTTCAAGCGTTTGTGTGAATTCCTGCTTTTTTTCAAGTTGCCATGTTTGTATCTGTGCTTTCAGCACATCACCAACTGATTGAATTACTATTCGATCCTCGCGCCACGTGAACGCACCACCAGCCAATTGACACAGCCGGATTGCGTTTTCAACACCTTCGCGCACAACACCGGTTCCGTGTTGGCCTACCATAATGGTGAACGGTACTTGATCAGCTTCGTCATTATCAGCTTCATTAACTTTGCATGCATTGATTAGGCACAACACAGCAGCAATGCAGGCAGACTCACGATGCAATCCATGAAAATCAAATTCATTTTTTTCTGTATTTTCTAGAAAACGCTTAACATCACCAAAATATTTTCTAAACGTACGAATCGCCTCTGAATAATATCCAGCATGGTATAAGCGGGAAATAAGAGCGTTGATTAAAATAAAGCGGGCAGGAGATTTTTCAAATTGTTTTTTTAAATCTTCTTGTTTTACATCTTCTTGTTTTACATCTTTTTGTTTTTTTGCATATTCATATTCTTCTTGTGTTACATATTTGATCCAGCCACAATTTTCCGGACACCTTGCTAAGCGACCATTTTAACTTCAAACAATTCAGGACTTAAAAAGCCCAGCGTCGAA
>MGXZ01000003.1 GCA_001802455.1 Gammaproteobacteria bacterium RIFCSPHIGHO2_12_FULL_39_24 | reverse complement strand
CCAGTATCTACATCCGTTGCAACTAAAGTGCCTGTCACAGCACCCGCATCTTCCGTTGCCGCTTTGGTGCCGGCAGAAGCAGAAGGTGCGTCATTAACGCCGGTAATCGTAATTCTTAAAACACTGGATGATGAACCGCCCTGTCCATCACTCACTGAAAAAGTAAAGCTATCCAGTAAGCTTGCACCAACACTGAGCGCATTAACTGTCGAATTATTGTTGAGTTGATAGGTGTAAGCACCGGACGTTGATAATGACAACGTACCGTATGCCGCAGAACTGGCTGTGCTGAAAACCAGTGTGTCACCATCTGCATCTGTTGCGGTTAATAAACCAGAAACCTGCGAAGCGCCTTCCGCTATTGATCTTGCTACATCGGCAGTAGAGGGAGATGAATTAGGTGGCGGGGGTGGTGGAGTAGTGTCAGATGAACTAGTGTCATTAATGACTTGTTGTTGTGGAGGTGCTATTGGCGGCGCAAGCGATTTTGAAGAACCAGCTGATTGACTAATTTCGTCTGACATTGCTTCCAGCGGTGATGTTGATATGAGTCCGGAAGTTACCGTGGACAGTGGCGGTGATGCCATTATTGGTACAGTGAACAATTCCCCTGTTTTACCAAAACTAGCAATGCCATAGGAGATGATGGGTTGTTGATTTCCTCCCCCCGCAGCACCAGCAGATGATTCCATTGGTGGTTTTCCACCCGAATCTTTTGAACCAAAAGAACTCACTACTTGTTGCATGAAAATGCCAGGCGCCTGACTTTCTCCAAATGATTTTTGTTGTGAACCAAATTCAGCCGCTCTGAGATCAAGCCGATCAAAACCTGCTGTGATGACTTGAAAAGCACCGGCACGTGCAACATCAGAGAGCGTGAATAAAAACGGATTTGTTTTTGCTTCTTCGCTGATGTTTTCTTGCATCATGCTTTCACTGTTGGTTCTTGCTTTTTCTACCTCAAGACGCGCTGTTCTCACTTCACCCTGTTTTGCTCTTTCGGCTCGAGTGATGTCAGATTCTTGTTGATCAGACTCTTTTTCAAATTCTCGTGTTTGTTTTTTGGTAAATTCACTGGAAGATTCTATTTGATTACCTTTTCCAATTTTATCGTTATTGGAAACTTGGACTTCTTGTTTGTGATCAGGTGGCAATATCCCAGCGTGCCCCTGTGCATCAGACAACACATTATGCTGAGCATCATTTGCTGCTTCGCCTTGACTACCAACCATCATACTGTCATCTGGCTGACTTGGTGTTGGCGCTTGTACTTTGGGAACAGGTGCATCGCTCATGACCAACCCCCGGCAAAATGCTTGCCACTTAACCGCACACATCCATCCACAACTTAAAGTATAGTACTGATGTGGTAGAAAATGGTTTAAAAAATATTTATATCATATTGAAAAAATTGATTATTTTAAATATCCTTGACAGAGGGTGTCAATTAACGCTCACGAAAGGCATTTTCCAGTCCACGTGTGATGGGATTAATCAGATAGGCAATCACTGACTTTTTGCCAGTAATGATATCAACTTGTACAGTCATGCCTGGTTTGAGTTGATTTTTTTTAGAATCAGATCCGACATAGGTTTTCTCAATCGCTACTTTGGCTTTGTAAAAAGGAAGATTTTCTTTTGTTAAAAAAGTGGATGCAGAAATTTCAGTTACTTTTCCATGCACAATACCGTAACGCGTAAATTCGTAGGCATTTACTTTTACTTTTGCGGGATCACCTATTTTGACGTGACCGATATCTTGCGTGCTAATTTTACATTGAATAACCATTTCGCCTTGCGTGGGAACAATATCTAGAATGACATCACCGGGCGCGATCACTGAACCTGGTTGCGCTACCAATCCTTTCACGATCCCATTTTCGGGCGCGCTTATTATC
Source organism: Gammaproteobacteria bacterium RIFCSPHIGHO2_12_FULL_39_24 (assembly GCA_001802455.1). Classification (GTDB taxonomy): domain Bacteria; phylum Pseudomonadota; class Gammaproteobacteria; order Coxiellales; family Coxiellaceae; genus 2-02-FULL-42-43. The sequence goes on along the minus strand of MGXZ01000003.1, from coordinate 58,045 downwards.
AAACGTTGGCTCAACGCAGAGAGTCGTTGGACTGTATAACTTATTTCGAGCAATTGACCTTCGAGTTGATTGGTTTCTTTTAACGCCTCTTTATTCAAAGTAGAATCTAATTTTTGTAATTCCGTTTCTGCTTCGAGCAATTCACTTTTTGCTTGATCTAATTTCGCTTCTGTTTCTTTGATTTCTGATACCGATTGAATTGTTCTGCGTTGCGATTCAATATAATCACGTCGAGAAACATATCCTTCATCTACCAGCGACGCATGCATGTCCTCTTCTTGTTTGTTTAAAGCATATTTTTTTTCGAGTTCTGTTTTGCTATCCGTGTATTGCTTAAGGTGCGATTTTTTTTGCTGTATTTTTTCAACATAAATTGCACGCTGACCATCACGCTCTTGATTTTGTTTGTTGAGCAAATCGATATCTTCACGAATCATGGCTTCCACTTTTTCGTGATTATCAGGTGTATTATACGGCGAATTAGCGACGGCTGATCTCCATTGTACGAGTCCCACCGGTGTGGAATCAATAAAAGCGTGTAATCGAGTTAAATCCAGTTGCAATGCAATTTCTTTTCCCTGCGCTTTTTTTAATTCAGCGGCAATTTGCTCTGGATTGAGTTTTAACAGCGGATCGCCCGCGTGCACTTCATCACCATTTTTGACATAAACGGCCGCAACAATACCCCCTTCTAAATGTTGAATAGATTGAATTTCTTTGACCGGTTGTACTTCACCGAAACTGACTGCAACTTCATCTACTTTGGTAAAAGTGCCCCACAAAACAAAAAGAAACAACATGCCGCAAATAAAATAAATGCTGCGTTTTACCAATTGCGAATGCCCACCTTCTTCGATTAAGTGTGCGATTGAAATTTCTTTGAGCTGTTCGCTATCGGGTTGACGCTCTTCCGTTGTCATATAATCCCTTTAGGCAAATTCTGCATCACGGTTGTCGTATCACCGCTCGTCACAATATATCCATCGTATAGAATTACGGCGGCATCGGCTAGATGCATGAATTTTGTATTATGTGCAAAAACGATAATCGTTTTCTTACCTCTGATTTTCGTTAAAAAATCTTCAAACATTTGTACACTTTCTGGGTCTAGTGTGCCAGTGGGTTCGTCCATTATTAAAATGGGCGAATCGCGTAAATAAGCGCGTGCTAAATTAATTTTTTGGCAGAAAGAAGGCCCCAACATTTCCTCATTATAAAATTTAATGCGTGTATTAAATCCTTCAGGTAATGCTTCAATCTCTTTTAACAAATTAGCAGCGCGTGCTGCTTCAATGATTTGTTCTTGTGATGTCAATGGTTGTGATAGCGCAATATTTTGTGCAATGGTGCCGTAAAATAATTCTGATTTTTGGGGTACATATGCAATACCTTTTCGTAACACATTCACATCAAATTGCTTGATGTTGCGACCATCCAAGTAAATATACCCCGCCTGCGGAGAATAAATGGCTAAAATTAAATTACCAATAGTACTTTTGCCGGAAGCGGTGGGTCCGATAACGAGTAATGTTTGCCCTGTTTTAATAGAAAAAGAAATATTTTTTAATGCCGGTGTATCGGCACCAGGATAACGAAAAGTGACTTGTGAAAAAGCAATTGAACCCGCGATATATTTTGGCGTGCTTTTCCATTGACGCTCAGAAGGTAATTCGATGGGTAAATTCATTAACTCATTTATTTGTTTTGTGCTCATTTTTAATTGAATTAATTTAGGTAGCATGGTGTTGATGACTTTAATAGGTGTTAGAATGCGCCAAATTAAAAACATGGTTCCAATTAATGCGCCCAGCTCCATATGATTATCCACAACTAATATTGTTCCCACCACCAGTGTGGCAAGACCCGCTAACAATGTCATGATGTCAAAAATGGTGTCATTGAGGCTACCAATGAATTGCAATTTTTTACTGAAAAAACTCGATGTTGCGCTGATGTTGCGAAATCGCTCCAACCATTTTTTTTGTAATCCCGCATATTGCAATGAGCGCATGCCAGATAATGATTCCAGCAAAAAATCTTGATAGTCACTTTTGGTTAGCGTACTTTCGTGAATGGTTTTTTTAGAAAGTTGCCAAATAATATGTGAAAACAACAAAGCAATTAATGTCGCAATAACAGGTACAAAAACTAAGATACCACCTACAATCCAGACGGCGATAAAATAAATAAATAAAAAAGGAAATTCAAATAGTGACACCAACAATGATCCGCTAAAAAAATCACGAATAACACCAAAATCATTTAAGCGAATAATTTGTCTGCCCACAGATGCATTTTCAGTATAAATCGGCGGTAACTTAAGGAGTTGTTTGAAAATAGCATTGCCAATGTGTTGCTGAACAAAATTACCTAACTCACCCAGTAGGCGAGTTCGCACTGCCATCAAGATGGTTAATGCAAACAGGATTAATCCAACGCCAATAGAAAATGTGAATAACATGCGATAAGAGCTCGCTTCAATGACTTTGTCATAAATACTGATGATGTAAACGGATGGTGCGACTAAAAAAATGGTTTGCAGAAAAGTTAAAAAGCCAATATAAAGCAGTGTGTTTCGTTGTTGAAAAAGAATGTGTCGAAACCAATGTTTTCGATCTTCCTGAATATCGGATTCGCTTTGCTTTTTAAAATTGACCAGCACACCCTCGATGGCCAAATCAGTGAGCGTGATATTGTGATCTTCTTCGGAATCATACACCAACAATCCTTCTTCATTTTGCTCAATTAAAATTTTGGGAGCACCTCCTTCTGTTGGCACAAAAAGGCAAGGAAATAAGCGTTTATCGACATGTTGTAATCGGGATGAGATGACATGACTGTGAAAATCTAAATTTTCCATCACCCATTGAAAATTTTCAATGGTTTCAATGGAGGTTAAGTGTGGCAGACTTTCAAACAACATGCGTTCATTGCCATCCCACTGTAATAATTTCAGCAACGGCCTTAAACATCGATCTAAATAAACATGCTGTTTTTTATTTTCTGATTCGTTATGTTGCATGATCTACTCTTATTAATTGATCATTTTGAAATTCATAAACGACATCCGCTAATGCAATCGTGGATTCATTGCCAGGTAATACAACTACCGTTGCAAATTCTTTTAAATGTACGAGCAACTCAGTCATTTTTCTGCTGGATTGCGCATCTAAATTAATGTTAGTTTCATCGAACAAAACAATTTTAGGTTTGTTAACCAATGCGCGAATAATAAAAATTAAATTAATAACACCACCGGGTAATGCTTCAACCGCTCTGTCACCCACGAACGTATCGAAGCCATTGGGTAATCGAGAAACAACGGAATTTAAGCCCAAACTATCAACAAAACGCCGCGCGGTTGGAATGAGTCTGTCATCAAACGCAGATAAATTGTCCATCATGGTGCCGCGAAATAATTTTCCGGTGCGAGTGAGGTAAGCAATTTGCTTGCGTAAATCGTATTCTTGATATTGATCAACATCATGATTGTCTAATAAATATTGACCTGCAGTGGGTTTGGTGATGGTGGCGAGAATATTCAGCAGAGTGGTTTTTTGTGCTTGTTTTTTTCCAGTGATGACAACCAACGTGCGAGGCGAGATAGTTAAGTTAATATTTTTTAATATCCAGCGTTCTGTAAAATCTTCAAAATAAAAACCAATTTCTTTTAAAGTAATTTCACCCTGAAAATTGTCTAACGAAGTGATATTTGATTTTTTTTCACTTGGTAATAAAAAAATAAGATCTAGTTTTTTTCTGATAATAGATAGCATTTTTAATCGATTAAACGCATCTAAAATGCGATCCAGTGGGCGCATGACGCGACCAACGAGTAATATGCACGCAGACAAACCGCCAATAGCGATATCACCGTGTATCACAGAGAGACTACCCGCCGCTGCCATTAAAATAATGGACAGTTGGCTTGCAATGGTTTTGATAGTAAATAAATCGCCCGCATGAATACTGGATAGTAAATTGATGCGCATGCCTGTTTTTTGCAATCGCTCATAACGACGAATTAATAATTCTTCCATACCAATGGATTTGGCAGTGTGAATATTGCTAAGCACATTAACAATAAAATCACTTTCTTTCGATTCAGCTGCAATTTTGGTTTCTAATAAATTTTCAGAATTTGCAATAAAACGATAAGAGAAATACGTAACAACAATGGTTGTTATTAACGGCACTAGAAACAACCAGCCGCCAATAAAAGCGATGACTGCTAAAAAAATAAATAAAAAAGGAATGTCGTAGAGCGCGATGAGTAGTTGATTGTTGTAAAACCCTTTTATTTGTTCCAATACAGCAAACTGTTTTAATCGTGTACCGACATCCGTTTGTTCGTATACATACAATGGCGCATCGATTAATTTTGTAAAAGCATTTTTTCCCAACGTGTATTCATATTTGGTATCAGCCCAGATGTTGAGATAGGAGCGAGAAGTGCGTAATGCAATGTCGATGAGAAAAATTAGAATGACGCCGAGCGATAAAAATAGGAGTGTGCTCAGTGTGCGATTGGGAATAACGCGATCATAAACTTGCATGACAGCCAGTGGAAAAGCGAGAGCCAAAATATTTGAAAATAAACTGGTGACCAGTGTGGTGAGCTGTGTACTTGTTTGTGACGCATCATGTAATTGTCTAACCCAATCATATTGAAATAACCAGGCGCGTAATTTATCTCGACATTCTTTTAACTGTGCTACGGATTTATCAATCGATGCTCCAATAGGTTCGTCTTGAATGGTGGTTTCGCGGAGTTTTTGCCAGAAATGTTGGTTCCAATAAAATTGTGTTTTTTTCAAAATGAAAGCAGTCCAGTGCAAGACAATCTTTTTCAGATGCATGCAATACAAAAAAATGGCGCGTATCGCGGTCAACGCTTTATCTCGCGCGACACGACCCCCTGTTTTAAGCACTTCCTTGAATTTGCTCATCGATCCGCTTCAAGTCTGTTTTATTAAGTAAAACAACACATTATCCCATATATATGCTATATTTGCACTATGTTGTGAGCGATAGGAATGGCGAATGAACGACATTCGAATTTTATATCTTGAAAATAATGGTATTGACGCAGGATTGGTCAAATTGGTTCTTGAAGAGCATGATTTTCAAGCGGATGTGCTTGTGGTGGATAACAAGGAAATCTTCTGTGAAAAACTCGATAAAGAAAAATTAGACCTCATTTTGATGGATTATGATGTCCCTCATTTCAATGCAAAAGACGCTATTCGCTGCGTCCGAGAAAAAGAATCTGAATTACCCATTATCGTTATCTCTGGTGCCATTGGCTATTCCACTGCCATCGATCTCATCAAGCAGGGTGCGCACGATTATATTTTACGAGAAAATCTAGCGACATTACCGTCTGCTATTAGTCGTACGTTGAAAGAGCATCGTGATACTTTGCTAAAGAAAAAACAAGAAAAAACACAAGATGAAGTATTAAAAATTACGCAGACCGGTATTTTTAAAATGAATGAAGCAGGAAAATGTTTTTTTGTCAATGAGCCTCTGTGTGAAATGCTGGGATATTCGAAAAAAGTGTTGTTGGATGATGGCGGATGGGTAAAATTTGTGGCAGAGGAAGAAAAGCGCGCTTTTCAAAAATTATTAGATGCCCATCTTAAAGCATTTACACCATTTGAAATCAAAACAAAAGTGATTGCTCAATCAGGAAAGGAAATTTGGGTTAAATGTAATTTTATTCCGGAAGTTTCAGATAAAAATACAGTTGAATACATTGGAGCTGTCACCGATGTGACGCATTTGAAAAAAACAGAAGATGAATTATTAAATTTATCGCTGCATGATCCATTAACCTCATTGCCCAATCGACGTTTTTTTGAAGATGCGCTGCAAGTGATTATCAGCGAATCCAATCGAGGGTTGTTAAACCCTTTCGCTGTTTTTTACGTGGATTTAGATTATTTTAAAAAAGTGAATGACCTATTGGGACACCAATCGGGTGATGATTTATTGAAACAAGCCGCGCAACGTTTTAAATCTATTTTGCGAAAATATGATGTGATAGCGCGTATTGGTGGAGATGAATTTTTAATTATTTTAAAACACATCAACAGTGTTGGCGAAATTGCTTTTTTAGCGGATCGTTTTTTAACCGAATTTCGTACTCCATTTTACATTGATGGTAATGAATGTTTGACGACACTGAGTATTGGTGTTGCTTATATTGAAAATACCACGGGTGGTATTGATGCTGAAAAAATTATTCAAAAAGCGGATCAAGCATTATACCGCGCGAAAGCGCGCGGCAGAAACTGTTATGAAATTTTTACTGAAAATTTGAATCATGAAATTCAACACGCCGTTTTTATTGAAAATGCATTAAGACATGCCATCGAAAAAAGTGAATTATATATTGTGTTTCAGCCTCAAATTGACATTATTCGCACTAAAATTTTTGGGTTTGAAGTGTTGGTGCGTTGGAAGCAAGCTGCTTATGGTGAAATTCCCCCCAGCATTTTTATTCCGATTGCTGAAGAAACAAAGCAGATTAATCAAATTGGTGACTGGATTATTGATGAAGCTTTGAGAACACAAGCTGAACTAGAAAAAACAGTAAAATATTTTCAAAAAAATAAAGTAGAATTTTCCATCAATGTTTCGGCGGTTCAACTATTGCAAGAAAATTTGATTGAAGTGTTATCGCAAAAAATTGAAAAACACCATATTGATTTTGAAAAAGTTGTATTTGAAATAACAGAAACCAATATCATACAAAATATTGATGTATTAAAAAAACAATTTTCTCGCACCACCAACACGCATATCAAAATTGCCATTGATGATTTTGGTGTTGGGTATTCTTCTTTTTCCCGCCTAAGAGAGTTGCCGATTAAAATACTCAAAATTGATCAGTCATTTGTTCAGGAGATTGAAAATGATAGCAATTGTCGTAGTATTATTAAAAGTATTGCCACGTTAGCGAGAGAAATGAACATTATTGTGATTGCAGAAGGCGTAGAAACACAGGCGCAAGTGGATTTCTTGTTTGATAATAATTGCACGATTTTGCAGGGATTCTATTATTCGAGACCGTTATTAATAGAACAGGTTGAAAAATTTGTTGATGAGTGGGAAAAAAATAATAAAAAATAAAAGATTATTTTTTTTCTGTATTCTTATGTCTAATTAACTCCCCAGCTTGTTCCACCGAAAGTGGTTTTGAAAATAAAAATCCTTGCGCGTAATCGCATTGCTCTTTAATTAACAGGGTCAGTTGTTTTTCTGTTTCGACGCCTTCTGCAACAACGCGCAGTCCCATCTTTCTTCCCAGCGCGATAATAGAAGCAATAATTTTTTCATCGGTTTTATGTACGCCTAATCCTCTTGTAAATGATTGCGCGATTTTAATAGTGGTGACGGGCAAGTATTTCAGATATTGCATCGATGAATATCCGGTTCCGAAATTGTCGAGCGCATGAGACACACCCAATTCACGTAAATTTTTCATTGTGGTGTTTGCCACTTCATTTTCTTGAATTGCCGCCATTTCCGTTAATTCAAACTCAATTGAATCCAATGAAAGATGATATTTTTCTAGCGTATTTTTAATGGTCTCTGATAAATTTTCTTCTAACAATTGCGCCGGAGATAAATTCATTGAAATTCGTCCGGACTGCAATTGTGATTGTTGCCACAGAGAAATTTGTTTGCAGACCGAATCCAGCACCCAATTACTGATAGGATGGATGAGTCCCGAATCTTCAGCGATAGGAATAAATTCAGCAGGAGATACTTTACCCAGATGTTTATTTTCCCAGCGAATCAGTGCTTCGAATCCGTGCAAACGTCTCGAGGGGATTTCATAAATGGGTTGATACACCATGTGCAATTCATTTCGTTGAATGGCATCTTTTAATTCTTTGGCGAGTTTTATTTTCTTGAGATAATCTTGTTGTGCATCTAAACTCGCAAATGTATATTTTTGTGTACGTGATTTTTTAGCTTGATACATGGCAATATCGGCGTGTTTGATCAGATCTTCCGCTGCCTCCCCAATGAGAGGGTAGCACGCAATGCCAACGCTGATATCAATATTGATTTCAGTGCGATTAATGATAAATGATTTGGAAATGGCTTGTGTGATTTTCCAAGAGACAATACCAGCGGCGTGCGCACTTTCTATTTCATTTAAAATAATAGCAAACTCATCACCCCCCAATCGCGCAATAAAATCATCTTTTCGTAACACTTCTTGTAAACGTTGTGTTGCAGCTTGCAACAATAAATCACCCATTTGATGGCCGTAGGTATCATTCACATTTTTGAATTTATCCAAATCAATCATCAACAGCGCTAAGATATGTTTGTGTCGTTTCGCATGTGAAATCATTCTCGCTAAATTTTCTTCAAAGCTGAGACGATTATTTATTTTGGTTAGGGCATCAATGCGTGATAATGTTTTTAATTCTTCGTTTTGTTTTTGAACTGTTTCGATCAGATGTCGATTTTGTTCGATTAAATTTTCTGTGCTGATATCATTGGGTGTTGATGAATCCAACACTCCCTTTGTTGAATGAATTAATTGACTGAGAATTTTTTTCTGGTCATTTAATTCTTTTTTGATATAACACTTTTCAATGGCGCTGGTAACGGCGCGTAAAAAACCCGTTTTGGTAATTTTATTCATATCAATGGTTTCTTCGATGCGTTTATCCAGAACAGAGTTATCGCCATTGATATGCTGTTGGAGATAGATAATGGCACATTCAACCGAGGGAAGATTTTTTTCGAGTAATAATTCTTTTTTATCATCTGCAATCAGCACGGCATCACAGAGGCGAGATTCGCAACTCAATTGATTGAGTGGTGGATTGTGTATTTCAATATGATATTGATCAGTCGAGACAGACGAGCACAGTGCTTCAACTTTCGCTTTGAGTGCTGAATCTTCGGTAACGAGCAGTAGTCGGTGAGTGGTGCGATTGGTCATGCTGTACTCACTTATGAGAACTTATTCATTCAGCGAAATTATAGCAGTTAAATGGGATTTTTATGCGGTACGCAGCGCAGGCTGCTTCATGGCAAAATGTTCGTGAACTTGCTGAATAGATTGCATAATACCGTGTGCGTTTAAGCCACAAGAAGCCAGCATTGCTTTGTGGTCACCATGATCGATAAACGTATCAGGCAAACCCAATTGTAAAACAGCGGGGAATTGTTGGTGTTTTGCAAGGCATTCCATTACCGCGGATCCAGCACCACCCATCACAGCATTCTCTTCGATGGTGACGAGCAGGTCATGTGTTGCGGCCATCGATAAAATTATATTTTCATCGAGTGGTTTGATAAATCGCATGTTGACAACGGTTGCATTTAATTTTTCTGCCGCTTCGATCGCCGGCGTCACCATGCTACCAAATGCCAATAATGCAATTTTTTTTCCGTCTCGCATCACAACACTTTTTCCGATGGGAATTGAGGTTAATTTTTTTTCGACGACAACGCCAGTTCCTGAACCACGCGGATAACGCACCGCGGCAGGACCTTGGTAATGATAGGCGGTTGTTAACATGCAACGACATTCATTTTCATCAGAAGGTGCCATCACAATCAGGTTGGGAATGCAGCGTAGAAACGTTAAATCAAAACTACCTGCGTGTGTTGGACCATCCGATCCAACCAAGCCAGCGCGATCAATAGCGAATGTTACATCTAAATTTTGCAGTGCGATGTCATGAATTAATTGATCATAACCCCGTTGTAAAAATGTTGAATAAATTGCAACGACGGGTTTTTTATTTTCACACGCTAATCCTGCTGCAAAAGTAAGCGCATGTTGTTCTGCAATACCCACATCAAAATATCTTTCTGGAAATTGTTTTGCGAAATTCACGAGCCCTGAACCTTCTCGCATAGCGGGCGTGATGCCAATTAATTGTGAATCCAGGGTTGCCATGTCACAGAGCCAATCACTAAAAACATCAGTGTAAGTGGGTTTAGCGGGTGATGGGTTTGATGATGATTTTGAATGAAACCCAGGTTTTACCGCGTGATAATCGATTTGCGCCGCTTCCGCTGGCGCGTAACCTTTTCCTTTGGTGGTAATAATATGCAGTAATTTAGCGCCTTTTAACGTTTTGAGTGTTTTGAGTGTGCTGAGTAATGCTGGTAAATCATGTCCATCGATGGGACCACTGTAATTAAATCCCAGCTCTTCAAATAATGCGCCAGGCACAATCATGTTTTTTAAATGTGTTTCTGTTTTTTTAGCCAGTCGAGAAATGGGTGGCATTTTAGAGAGAATTTTTTTTCCGCTTTCCCGCAGCGCCGAATACGTTTTTCCTGATAAAATACGCCCCAAATAATGACTGAGCGCACCCACATTTTCAGAAATCGACATTTCATTATCATTCAGAATGACCAGCATATTGGGATCGATAGCGCCGCCATGATTGAGTGCTTCAAATGCTTGTCCGCCCGTTAAACCACCATCACCAATAACAGCGATAATTTTGCGATCAATTTGATCTAACTTGCTAGCCACAGCCATTCCCAATGCTGCGCCGATGGAAGTGCTGGAGTGTCCTGTTCCGAAATTATCAAAAATACTTTCATCGCGTTTTGGGAAAGGAGCCAATCCGTTGAATTGTTTGACGGTATGAATTTGATCGCGACGTCCCGTGAGAATTTTGTGTGGATAAGCTTGATGACCTACGTCCCAAATCAAACGATCTTCCGGAGTGTGGTAAACGTAATGCAATGCAATCGTCAACTCGATAACGCCAAAGTTCGCAGCAAAATGGCCGCCGCATTGATCCAGTCGGTTCACTAAGTAGTGGCGTAATTCTGTTGCGAGTGCAGGTAATTGTTCTTCCGATAATTGACGAAGATCATGTGGGTTGTTCACCTGGCTCAGCAGCGGAAATTGGTCTGGCAATATTGATATCATGACACAACCCATCAATGACAAGAAAAATAAGGCACATTATACCGCTTTTATTTGAAAAGGCGATTTTTGTAACAGTCAAAAAAGCAAAACATTGTTTTAGCAAAAAAAGTTTGTCAATATAGACTAATTTTACTTTTCTGGAGGCGAGATGCGCCGCTTACTCAAAATTTTGATCATTGTTGCTCTTCTTGCCGGAATTTATTTACTGTCGCCTTACTTTTTTGGTATCGCGGCTCAAAAATATTCTTTTCGTTTTTTGGCGAATGAAAATGACACGCTCGGAAAAGTATTGGGAATTCACCTGGATTTTGCGCAATACAATCGCGGTTGGTTTACATCCAAAGCACTTTTGCAAGTTGAAAGAAAAACAGCTGATGGTAATTTTGAAATTATTCAAAAAGTTCCATTAACGATTGTGCATGGTCCTTCCTATCGTGTGAACAATCATTTTTGGACAGGCGTTGCTTTGGTACGTGTTGCTGATTTCCCGATAGATCAATCTGCTTACGAGGTGAGCTTTCACGACAATATTGGTTTTTCCGGCGAACGTGGCGCATTTTTATTCGTTGCCAATAAAAATAAACAATCGTCATCGAACAATGTGCATTTTGATTCCGTTGTGTTGCATGTAAAAAGCAATGTAGACGCTAATTTCTTTGCTTTTGGTTTAGATGGAAAAAAGGTTAGTTATGTTGATCCCAATCATTCCGTGCAAGTTCAGCTTCAAGATTTGCAATCCACATTAACGGCACGTTATGTTAGTCACCGTCATTGGAAATTGCAGTTTGGATTTGGTTTGGGTACGAACCATGTGTCGGTGATATTACCCGGAAACACAGCGCCCGCATTGGTTGCTGATGCTAGCCGGGTGGATTTACAAGGATTGCATTTTGATACACAACAAATCGGGGAATGGTTAGCGGATGTGGTGAAATTGAAACAAGCAACCGATGCGCAACAACCCGTAAAACCCGCTGAATGGATGGGATTGATTCAGCAATTTTTGACGCAAATAATCGAAAATGATACATGGTTTAATGTGAAAAATTTGGTGGTTCATTCTCCGATGGGAGATATCACTGCGCATTACACAGCTAGTTTTCCAACACTAAAATCACAACACGATTATTTTGATATTGCGACGAGCAATGTGGGAACGCTAATGGTTTCTGTGCCAAAATGGACTTACTCCAACGCAGAAAATAATATGCAATTGTCGTTATCTGATTTAAATTATAACGATTACAACAACACTGTTTTTTCTCGTCACTCGCAACTTAAGGTGGGCGCATTGACTTTTTTGAATACAAAAATGCAGCCAACAACGACGGGTTTTTCGCTGAATGGATTGCAATATCAGTCTGAATTGAATGGAAACATTTTGAATTTGTCGCAAAACATGCAATTGCAAATTGATAAGTTGTGTAACACGAATGATTGTCTACATCAGATTACAAGCGATTTGCAATTTTTACACATGAATTATAATGCGTTTCGTGGTATTGCCGCTGCAACGCAGAAAATTGTTCAATTTGATCCGACTTCAACAGAATCCATGCAGGCGCGTTGGGTTGATTTAGGAAATGCTTACGCAAACCTGGTTGAACCCAACACAAAGGTGTTGTTGAATTATGCGATGCAAACAGCACAAGGAGGCGTTCAGATGAAGGGTCAGTTATCTTGGTTCGCATTGCAACCCACACAAAAAACAACACTATCAGATTTGATGCGTGATTCAACTTATCGCTTACGTGTGCAATTTCCAGCGGTTTATGTAACTACTTTCTTCGATCAACAGCGTTCATTGTCTGCGCAACCTGTCGTCAACAGCCCTGAAGCGAAAGCTGAACCATCATTTGAAAAACAAGTCGCTGATTTTTTACATTATGCGGTTCGCGAAGGTTATTTGAAAAAAACGGGCGATGCTTATCTTGCAGATTTAACCGGTACTGGCGAGAAAGTGAGTATTAACGGCGTGCCTTGGAAAATGCCAGTTACCGTTAATCAGCAATAATCATTTTTTGACATACCATTTTTAAGAATGATGTGTTTCGTTGCAGTGTTTTTAATGCAATGAGCGCTTCATTCAACAGCACACTAATTTTATTTTTTGTTTCATTGCTGCCAAATAAAATAGGGTAGGTGGCTTTTTGATGTTTGCTATCTTGCCCCGTGTTTTTCCCTATTGTTTTGCTATTGCCAATCATGTCAAACAAATCATCTTGTAATTGAAACGCTAAACCAATTCGAGATGAAAATTGATCGAGTGTGTTTAATTCCAATTTATTGTCGCAACCTGCTGCGAGCGCGCCCATGATGACGCCCGCTTTAATTAATGCACCCGTTTTGAGCGTATGAATTTGAATAACAGCATCGCTCGAGATAGTTTTACCTTCCGCTAATAAATCCAATGTTTGTCCGCCGACCATGCCAGATGCGCCTGCTTGTTTGGCGAGTATTTCAATTATTTTTAGTTGATTTTGCGGCGAAATAGCAGTTTTTTTATTAGCACTCAGCAACTCAAACGCCAGTGCTTGCAGCGCATCTCCTGCCAAAATAGCGATGGCTTCACCAAACACAATGTGCGAGGTGGGTTTGTTACGACGCAAATTGTCATCATCCATGGCGGGTAAATCATCATGCATGAGCGAATAGCAATGAATGCATTCAATGGCTGCTGCAATGGCATCCAGCGTTTCAAGCGATTGCCCAAAACATTCTCCAGCGGCATACACCAAAATGGGTCGCAATCGTTTGCCGCAATCAATCGTTGAGTAACGCATTGCCTCTGCAAGTGTAGCGGAAGAAACATGAGAAGCGATGGCTTCTGATAATGTGTGATTTATTCTGTTGCGGTAATTGACGAGTGTTTTATTAAACACTATTTCAGTCATCATGATGAAAACCATCAAGTGATGGTTTACCTGTTTTTTCAGTTAAGATCTGTACTTTTTGTTCTGCATCAACCAGTACCTGCTGACATTGCCTGATTAACGTAATTCCTTCTTCAAAAGACCGTAGTGATGCTTCCAGGGTGAGTTGATCACTTTCCATTTTCTCGATCAATTGGTTTAATTGCCGTAGTGATTTTTCAAAATCGACGGTTGTGACGATGTTGGTTTTTTCTTTTTTGCGAGAGGTTGACATTTTTTTGCTCTGTTAGCATGCTATAAGCGCTTAGTAGTTTACTGCGACTGGTTGGGTTGTGCAATCTCAGAGCCTGTCGTCATATTGTACATTAATTGAAAAATTGCAGAAATTAGGCGAAAATTTTTGTAAATTCGAAGTGAATATTCTTTAATCTTCGCTGAGAATTTATAAAAATTTACGCCAATTTATGCGGTTTTTAAATAATGTACAATATGACGACAGGCTCTCAAGTATATAGATCTCACTACTATCCACAATCTGTAAATTTAAGCATGGGTGAATTTATCACGACATGGGTAGTAAAAAAAGCAAAAAAAAACGGTAAAGTATGCATAATCAATTTTGGAATAGCGTTTATTTAAATTTTTTCGCAACCCTGATTACGCTTGCAGCGATCTCTATTATTTATTTTCTTGAAGAAGTTTTTTTTATTCGAAAAATAGAAAGTAAAAAGCAAAAACAAAAAATGCGTATCCGTTCTTTTTATATTGCCTGCGTGATTTTTATTTTTTTGATGGCGCATATTTGGGTAAATGGATTTATGCATTTATTAACGATTTTAGGCTTAGTGTCAGCTGCATTGGTTGTCACGAACAAAGAAACCATCATGAACTTTGTTGGATGGTTAATTATTACGTGGCGTGGACTTTTTTTAGAAGAAGATTTAATTCAAATTCAGCAATACAAAGGTTATGTGAAAAAAATCGGTGTGTTATATGTATCGTTGTATGAAACATCTGATTTGGGTGGTGGTATTACGGGTCGTGTAATTCGCATTCCCAATGGATTGGTGTCGACTAATCCCATTATTAATTTTTCACAGAGTTCACATTTGCTTGAACAACGTTTTATTTTATTGGTTTCAGGTGATAATGATTTTGCTTTTTTAAAGCAAACAGTTAAAACGATTGTTGAAAATGTGTTGACTGAATTTTATCGTGATAAACAAGAATTTTCATCAGATTACTTGTTAAAAAAAAATAAAAATTTATCTCGTCGTATTCGATTGGGTGCGACAGTGTCGCTGCAACCCAAAGAAGATAATTTATCTAAAGTAAATGTCGTCACGCGTTATTTTTGTTTTTCACAGGATGCTGAAAAAATACAGGAGCGTCTCTTATCAGCATTTTTGAAATCGATTAAAAAGGACGGAACGATTCAATTGGCCGTATAAGCAGTTTTGGCAAGGTGGGTACTATCTTTTTGAATTAAGGTATTTTTTCTTTCATATTTTTGAAGATTTTTGTTGTCAGATGCATTCATCCAAGATATATTTTCTTATGGTAATTAGTTACCATTGTCAAGTGTAAACTTTGACTAAACGGTCCGCTATGTCACAAGTCATGGCGGTTTTATTATTTTTAGGAGTACTCCAAATGAAAAATATCTTTAAAAAAGTGGTTGTTGTTGCAACTGCAAGCTTGTTTGTAACAGGCGTTTTTGCAGCTGAAACTTCAACAACAACAGTGGCTGATAACACAAAAACAGTTGCTGATGCGCATGCTGAAAAACAGGTTGTTGCAGCGCATTGTGTTAAGCATTGCCATGGTGCTAAAAACGTTAAACATTGCAAAAAACATTGCAAAAAAATGATGCAGCACAAAAAAATGATGAAAAAAGCAGAAGCTCCAGCTGCTGCTGCAAAACAAGGTTAATTTATTAGTCTTGTAGCATGCGCCAGATGTTGCCTTAACGTTTGGCGCTGTTTTTTTACTCGGATCGCTTAATTCTTTATTTTTTAATTCCGCTTTAAAAAATCGAGCTCGCACGGAAAGCGAGCATTGTGTTTTGCTCGCTTTTCTTGTATTTAATCAAAACAAATAATCAGTTATTGGGATTGCCTGATGTGTTTTGAGTGTCTTCGGGTGTTGGTGTTGGATTGGTTGCTGGCTTTTTAGTCGTCTTTTGAGTGGTTGTTGCGTCAGTAACTGGAGCGCCTTGATCAGGTGTTGTCAGGTGATCTTGAGGGCTTAAGCCATTGGGTGTAGTCAAACCATCAGTTGATTGTGGTTGAGTAGCGGGTGCGGGTGCCACTTGAGTTGCACCTTGTGTAGCATCAGCTGCGAATGCACCACTTAGTGCGGTGAGTGCGATAATGCTCAATCCTAGAACTAATTTTTTCATGTATTTCTCCATAAGTAACATTGAGTTAAAAAACAAATTATTCTAGCACGAGCTTGATTGACTTAGGCAACTTAATGATAAAGTTTAAGCGCTGTTTTGCGTGTGATCTTTTTTTGTTGGCACGTGAGACTAGGATCGATTAAGACGCGGCTACTCAGTGCTTCTCGACCGAGTAACATGCGATAACGCATTGGATCTCGATTGGACAGTGTCACTTCAACCCCCCATTCTTGATCACCCATGACCAATGTTGTCATGATTACATAACGACACTCGATATGTCCGCTGGAACTGGTAATGTGCCGCTCATCGATCAGCGGCGCAATGCAAGACACTAAAATTTTTTCATCATTTTGAAGTGGATGAATGTCAAATCGCACAAAACGTTTTTGATTTTTTTTCACAACACGAATATGAAATGCATGTAATGCCGATGTTTTGGCGCCCGTGTCGATTTTTGCTTTTATCGCAGGAATATGAAGATCGGGTAATGAACACCATTCATGACGACCGAGTAGTAATCTTTTGGTAGGATATTTTTTTTGAATCACGTTCATGGTATGACCCCACAACAAATGCAATTAAGTATGGCCTGATTTCTACCCCTGATAACGACTTCGAGATCCAATGGGCTTCGCATTTTTTTCAATGTGACGAATGATAATGCTCGCAATATCTTTTTTTGTTGCTGTTTCGATGCCTTCTAACCCAGGCGATGAGTTAATTTCTAAAATTAAAGGACCACGTTTTGAGCGAATCAAATCAACACCCGCCATTCCCAGTCCCATTATTTTAGCAGCTTTTATGGCAGCATTGCGTTCTGCTTTGGTAATGTGAATCATTTTGGCAGAACCACCACGATGAATATTTGCGCGAAATTCACCCGGTGCTGCATTGCGCTGTATTGCGGCAACTACTTTATCACCCACGACAAAACAACGAATGTCAGATCCTCTGGATTCAGCAATATATTCTTGAATAATAATATTGGCATTTAATCCGCGTAATGTTTGCGTCACACTTTGTGCTACTTTTCGGGTGTCGGCCAGTACAACACCGACGCCCTGCGTGCCTTCCACTAATTTCACAATCAGAGGTGGTCCGCCGACTAAATCAATTAAATCGTCAATGTCACTGGCTTCATGCGCAAAACCAGTGATGGGCATTTTAACGTTTTTCATCACAAGCAATTGTTGGGAGCGTAACTTATCGCGCGATCGTGTAATAGAAAGAGATGAATTAATTGAATAAATTCCCATGGTTTCAAACTGACGCAAAATAGCAGTACCATAAAATGTTCTATTTGCGCCGATGCGAGGGATAATGGCATCACATCTTTCGAGAACCTGTCCGCGATATTGTATTGATGGTTGCTCAGCAGTGATGTTCATATAGCAATGTAAATAATCAATCACCTGTACTGCATGTCCTCGCGCTTCCGCTGCTTCAACCAAACGGCGCGTTGAATACAATTTTTTATTTCTCGACAGAATAGCGATTTTCAATGGTATTTCTCACGGCTGTTTTTTTCGTAAGCATACCATATCAATAACGTTGTTGATTAGCCCTGAAATTAAAAAACACAAGACAACCAGGAACCAGTAAAAATAATGCCGCTACGTATAATGGCAATACGATGTATAGCGAAATCAAAAAGCCACTACAAAATGCTGTGGCCATCCATGCAAAATATAAAATTGCACTGAGATAACCCATTGCCAATCCTTGTTCGTTAACCGCAACTTGGTTGGAAATTAAAGTGACTAAACTAACGTAAGCCATGCCCGTAGAAAGCGCAACTAGTGCTGAAAAAATCCATTGAATGGTTGAGAGTGGGAATAGAGCGCAAGCAGATAATCCAAAAAACACGAGCATGACGTTGTATCGCATGATATTTTTAACGGAAAAAATGCGCAGTAATAACGGATATAAAATCAATAATCCAATGACCATAACGATGCCCATGTTGGCACCAAATAAACTAATTTTTTCAACCGAAAAGTGTGATTTCAAATGCAGAAATAAAGAAATGGATTGATAGTATTGGCTCCAACCTAATTCAAGACAGAAAAACAAAAGCATCAATCCGCCCAATTGATAAGACCTTATCAACCGCGGTAAACCGATTATTACTTCGCACAGACTAACTAGTTTTGACTGTTGATTTATCTTTGCTGTTTCCGTAAAGAAAAATAAAATTAGCAATAAATTAATCATACTAAGCATGAGTGCAAATTCAAATGGTGTTTTGCTGTTAAGCCAATGGAATAGTTGCGTATTTGATAAAACACCCCCTGCTAAGGGGCCTAAAATAAGAGCCAATGTCATCATCAGTGCAATTGAACCCAGGAAAACAGCCTTATCTTCACGTTGACACACATCAGCAACTGCCGCTTGTGCGATGGGTTGACTCGCGCTACCGATACCGGAAATAATCCTACCTATAAAAATCAAATAAATATTTTTTTGCATAATACCAATAATAGGAAATAAAAATCCCAATGAGATACAGCCAATACAAAATAATAATGTTTTTTTTCGTCCATACTGATCAGATGCTTTTCCCACAATCGGCGCGGAAAATAATGCTGAAAACATCGATAATGAAATCACTATTCCGGTTAATGTATTGCGTTCTGAAATAGGGGTCGTTGATGGTAATAAAGCATAGTGATTGTGGTAAAAGATTTTTAATAAAACAGGAATAACAACAAAAAAACTAAAAGAATCGATAAAAATTAATAGTAGTAATGGTGACAAGCGAAATAGACTGTTTTTGTTGAGCAACATAGCCTCGGAAGTGTATAAAATGGAGGCGGCGGGGATCGAACCCGCGTCCACTGACTCTCACCCATCGGCTCTACATGTTTAGAGCTGCGTTTTAATTTAACCGTTAACACTCCAGCAGTCAGGATTATTTAACGGCGAGCTCGGGTGTTTTAATAATCGTTGCACGAGCCATGCAGCGATTACGATCTTATCTATATGACTACTGGTTCAGGCCGATAAGCAGATCCGAGCAGTAGGGTGACGCTGTTTTTTAGGCAGCGACTGCAACTAGACCGGAGTCGTTTGCAGCCATAACACCTTGTAGACTAGTTTTAGCATCTACATATTTGCAATTTTTATTTTACGAACTTATTGCATCGTTCGACATGCACCTTTGGCTTCAATGTCAATGTCGAAACCAAAATCGCCCCCCATCATTCAGGCCATCACATTGTAATTATAGCGCACAGAAATGCAAGTTTTTTGTGCAAAATAGCTGAAATTATCGCTTCAGAACTCGCTGTTTTTCGCGATTCCAATCACGTTCTTTTGTGGATGCACGTTTATCATATTGTTTTTTACCTTTCGCAATCGCGATATTTAGTTTCGCGCGATTTTTAAACCAGTGCAAATCAAGTGGTACGATGGTATAACCTTCACGTTCGCGCGCAGAAATTAATTTATTGATTTCGCGGCGATTCAATAATAATTTTCGTGAGCGAGTGGGATCGGGATCAATGTGTGTTGAGGCTGTTTTTAAAGGAGTAATATGCGCACCGATCAACCAGGCTTCATTTTGTTTTAATATCACATAACTTTCTTTGAGTTGTACGTGACCTGCGCGAATGCTTTTAATTTCCCAGCCTTCTAGCACTAATCCCGCTTCGAATTGTGTTTCCAGGGTGTAATCGTGACGTGCTTTTTTATTAGAGGCGATTAATTTGTCTTCGGATTTTTTTGTCATATACACCCACACTCACACTCACACTTTATTGCACGATAGTGTAACATTGACTCAAAAAATTCGCGAGATTGTAGACCTATGCCCGTTATTCATCGCAGTGCGATTGTGCCTTATTCTGCCGAGCAAATGTACGAATTAGTTAATGATATTACGCGTTACTCAGAATTTGTGCCGTATTGCACTTCAAGTGTCGTGCATGAAAAAACAGAAGATGAAATTCGCGCGACATTAACGTTATCCGCAAAAGGATTTCAAAAATCATTTACGACTCTAAATCGCTTGCAAAAAAATCGCATGGTGGAAATAAAATTAATGGATGGGCCTTTTAAAAATTTAGAAGGCTTTTGGAAATTTGACAATAAAGATGAAAAGCATTCTGAAGTGATACTTGATTTGGAATTTGAATTGTCGAATAAAATGGTTACGATGATGTTTGGATCAGTATTTCAACAGGTCGCTGGAAAATTGGTGGACGCGTTTGTGGAAAGGGCGAGTCAGTTATCAGTGTGAGTTGTTATAATACTTGATAACAAATAACAAATAACTAACTAACATGCTAATCACTATCTCCTACGCAACCCCTGAAAAGCAAGTCGAAATTGCGATAACTGTCGCAGACAATTGCACGGTCGCGCAAGCCATTGCATTTTCAAAAATTACTGATCAATTTCCAAAAATAAAAATATCAGATAATTCAGTAGGGATTTTTGGTAAGTGTGTGACACTCAATACTATCGTCCATGACGGTGATCGTGTTGAAATTTATCGGCCGCTGATAATGGATCCAAAAGAGGCGCGTAGAGCAAAAGCGCGAAATTTGAAATTATAAAGCCGTTCTGATATTGGTCACGTGATCATTTTGGAAATCAATTTCCAATTTTTTCACAATAGTTTTATTGCGCGAAGGTTGGCTAGTGTACACATAAGTCATGCGCTGATCTCGATACACATTTTCCAAAACGGGTGAGCCAAGTTGTGAGATGACCGCGCTGGATGACATGCCGGGATGAATCGACTGCGCTTTTGATAACGTAATAATGTTACCTTGCTCGAAAGGGTGATGATACGCACAACCACATAACACTGTAGTGATTAATAATAAAAAGAAGCGTAACTGTTTCATAGCATTGCTCGCATTAATTAGATTCGGCAATCATAGCGGATTTGTTATTTTTTTGCTACGCCCCCGTTCCAGACGGCTGACATAATAATTCTTTCGCTAGTTCTTCTAGCGCTAGTTCTCTTAGTTCTTCTCTCATTAGTTGTGTCGTCAAAGTCGAAGGTGGTTGGGGGGGTAATAAAAGATTATTGGGTAATGGCAACTGAAACATTCCAACTAATCCAGTGAAAGTGTTAACTGTCGTATTCACTGAGTTAACTGCACTTTGAACTTGCTCAACAGTTTTTTTTGCTGTGTCAGCAGTTTGTTTCAGTCTATCAGCTGCGGTGATAATGCGAGGCTGCACTTGTCGTTGATAAAACGCAAACATCACTAGCAAGACTGCTGCAAAGACTGGTTTAGTGAGTAACGCAGCGATTCTAGACAATCCATTGAGTGATGTCTCACCTGCTTTGACGGATAACTCAACAAATAAACCAAATAAAAACAATAAAAATATAAAAACAGCAAAACCAGAAATTTGATTTAACTCGGGTAAGTTTTCTCTTCTCATATTTTTCTCGCCTCATTTTATTTTCATTCAAAAAAATTAATTATACTCGCGTAACACAAATAATAAAGTCCATTATAGTTTTTCAATTTGTTGATACTGTACGGTTAGTTTTTCCAGTGTGTGTTGTACCGTTTCTAATTGCGCACGTACTTCATCCACCACTGCTTGAGGCGCTTTTTCGACAAAAGTCGAATTATTTAATCGGTTTTCTAATGGTAATTTTGTTTTTTCCAATTTCTCCATTTCTTTTTTTAAGCGCGTTAATTCCGCTGCTTTATCAATTAATCCTGATAATGGAATATAAATTTCTAATTGATCTGAGATCAACGTTGTGCAAGCCGATACATTTTCTTTTTTATCGCGCCATGAGATTTTTTCTATTTTCGCAAGTGATTTTAAATAATGACTATATTTATTGATTGATAATACATCGTGTGAATTACCTTTATCAAAAATCACATTAATTTTTTTTGCCGGTGAAACATGCATTTCACCACGAATATTTCTAATCACCGTAATAATATTTTTAATGGATTGGATTTGTGCTTCTGCATTTGCATCAGTTAGCGTTGGATTTTCTGTTGGATAGGGTTGCAACATAATGCTATCGCCCTTGATAGTTAACATCGGTGCGATTTTTTGCCAAATTGCTTCGGTGATAAATGGCATGATGGGATGTAGTAATCGCATCGTGTTTTCCAGCACAAAAAGTAATGTATATTTCGTGCCACTGGTTAAATCACATTTCGCTAATTCTAAATACCAATCACAATATTCGTTCCAGATAAATTCATATAATAAATTGGCGACTTGATCAAAACGATATTGTGAAAATGCGTGGCGAATATGAGTAATGGTTTGCTGCAGTTGAGACAAAATCCAACGATCCACTAAACTTTCACCCACACCCACACCCACACCCACACCACTCACATTCATCATCACAAATCGTGCTGCATTCCAGATTTTATTGCAAAAATTGCGATAACCGGTTAAGCGCGCAATATCAAAATTGATAGCGTGTCCCTGTGTGGCGAGCGCACAAAATGTAAATCGTAATGCATCAGTGCCGCTGGCGGGAATGCCATCCGGAAATTCTTTTTCGGTTTGTTTGCGAATATTTTTTTCCATTTGCGGTTGTAGTAAACCACTCGTGCGTTTTTCCAATAATTTTTCTAAAGTAATTCCATCAACCAAATCAATCGGATCTAAAATATTCCCCTTTGATTTAGACATTTTCTGGCCTTGCGAGTCGCGAATTAATCCCGTGATATAAATTTGTTTGAAAGGTACTTTACCAACCAATTTCAAACCCATCATCATCATGCGCGCAACCCAGAAAAAAATAATATCAAAGCCTGTGACTAACACACTGGTGGGATAAAAAGTTTGTAAATCCGCAGTGTGATCTGGCCAACCCAGTGTGGCAAAAGGCCATAATGATGCTGAAAACCAGGTGTCTAATACATCGTTGTCTTGTTCAAGCAACATTTCTTCTTTTAATTGATACTTTTCGCGAACATCATTTTCATGTAGACCAACATAATGATTGCCTTCAGTGTCATACCAAATCGGAATGCGATGTCCCCACCACAATTGTCGGCTGATACACCAGTCCTGAATATTTTCCAACCACTGCAAATATGTTTTTCCCCAGCTCTCAGGAATAAATTCAATATTATTTTTTTTGTAGGCATCAATGGCTTCGTGTGCCATTGCACCCATTTTGACAAACCATTGGTCTGTTAATAAAGGTTCAATGATTACACCAGAACGATCACCGCGTGGAATGTTATGTTCATGATTTTCAATTTTTTCAAGTAATCCCAGCGTTTCTAAATCGTTGACAATTTTTTTACGTGCAATAAAACGATCCAATCCGCGATAGGCTGCTGGCATGTCATCATTTATTTTTGCATCCAGCGTCATAATATTAATTAAGGGTAATTGGTGACGTTGTCCCATCGCGTAATCATTAAAATCATGCGCAGGGGTAATTTTCACACAACCCGTTCCAAATTTACGATCAACATAATCATCTGCAATAATAGGGATGAAGCGATCAGTGAGTGGCAGCTTAATTTTTTTGCCAATATATTTTTGGTATCGCGCATCATCAGGGTGAACAGCAACAGCGGTATCGCCAAGCATGGTTTCAGGACGCGTGGTGGCAACCACCAAATATTTATCGCTATCTATGATTGGATAACGAATATACCAGAGAAATCCTTTTTCTGTTTCAATAGACACTTCCAAATCAGAAATCGCCGTTTTTAATTGCGGATCCCAGTTCACACATTTTTTGCCACGATAAATTAATCCTTCGTTGTATAAACGAATAAATGCTTCTAGCGTTGCGCGTGAAATATTGTCATCCATCGTAAAACGTTCGCGTGTCCAATCGATGGATGCGCCCATGCGGCGAATTTGTTGCGTGATGGTTTGACCCGATTCATGTTTCCACATCCAGATTTTTTTTAAAAAAGCTTCTCGACCTAAATCATGTCGTGAAACATGGAGGGCCGCGAGTTGACGTTCAACCACCATCTGTGTTGCAATGCCGGCATGATCTGTACCTGCTTGCCACAATGTATTATCGCCTTGCATGCGATGATATCGGATTAATGCATCCATCAACGTGTGTTGAAAACCATGTCCCATATGTAATGTGCCAGTGACATTCGGTGGTGGCAGCATAATGCAGTATGGCTTTCCGGAACCGCTTGGTTGAGAAAAATCTTGTTTTTCCCAGTATTGTGACCATTTTGATTCGATGTCGGTGGGTTGATACGTTTTTTCCAAGTCATCTGTACGCATAGCTATTTTTCACAGGGTTGTGATAAAAATAAAAGATATCTGATAAAATTTAAGAAGTTATTTTTCCATAAAAGGTTCAGTTTGTCAGTGATAATTTTTCGGTATTTAACGAGAGAAATTTTAGCAACCCTATTTGCTGCAACATTAGTGTTACTCGTTATTTTCTTAACAACCCAATCTGTTCAGTTTTTACAGCGCACCGCAAACGGTGAAATTCCGGTTACTGAGTTGCTGCGACTCATTGCATTGCAGATTCCGCTGTTGGTTCCATATTTATTACCGCTGGGTTTATATTTGGGTGTTTTGCTCACGCTGGGTCGCTTGTATCTCGAATCTGAAATGACCGTGTTATCAGCTTGTGGTGTGAGTCATGCGAAAATTGCCGGCATGGTTTTTTGCATTGCGTTATGTGTCGCTGCCGTGGTTGCCTGGCTGATGGCATCCGTCGTTCCACAAGCGCAGGGCGAGATCAATGAGATTATGAATTCTGCTGCAGCCACCGCATCCGTTCAGCAAGTGATCCCAGGTCGCTTTATGCGATTTGGAAAAAAGGGTGAGAATCAATTAATCTTTTACGCACAAAATGTACAAAATCACAAAATGCTGCACCATGTTTTTTTGGCGCAGGAAGAAAAGCAAGATAAAAATGAAAAGTGGGGTGTTGTGATCGCAAAAACAGCCTATGAAAAACATTTGCGAGATGAGCTGGGGCGTTATTTGATTTTTAATAATGGTTATCGTTACTCGGGTGTGCCGGGCGAGAAAAATTATCGCGTGCTGAAATTTGATGAATATGGTGTGCGTATTTATACGGATAAAATTTCAACAGATAACGCAGTGCAATATTATTCTATTTCAAAATTATGGTCTTTGAGTCCAAACGACACGGACTCAGCAGCTGAATTACAGTGGCGCATGGCGATGCCTATTTCAACGCTTGTTTTTGCATTGTTGGCAGTGCCGCTGAGTGTTGTGCGTCCGCGTTATGGAAAATTTACACAACTTTTACCCGCTATTTTAATTTATGCAACGTATGCTGATTTAATTTTTTTGACACGAGCATGGATACGGCTAGGGCGTATCACCCCTGACTTGGGAATGTGGTGGGTGCATGGTTTTGCGTTATTGTTAGCGATTATTTTAATGTTGTACCGCGTGGGTTGGTATCGCATCCGTAATATATTTTTAATGAAAGGACGTATATGGAAATATTAGATCACTACATTGCGCGTGCTATTTTTATGTCGACGTTGATGGTGAGCGTGGTGATTGTGGGTATTGAAAGTTTTCTCACGTTGATTCAAGAATTTCGATATGTGGGTGAAAATCATTATGGCATGGCGCAAGTATTTTTATTTGTGCCAATGCAATTGCCAGCGCAGTTTTATCAAGTATTTCCAATCGCAGGATTCATTGGCGCATTGATTGGATTAGGCAGATTATCTTCAACCAGTCAGTTAATTGTGATGCGTGCATCAGGTGTTTCTGTTTTTCGAATTGCGTGGAGTGTGATGAAGGCCGCTATTTTAATGATTATAATCGTGACCGTGATGGGTGAAATTGGTGGACCCGTTTTACAACAAGCTGCAGCAACCACGCGTCAACACGATTTATTTCCATTGACAGATTCATCATTGTTGCACTCCATTTGGTTGCATGATGGAAACAGTTATACCTATATCGGAAAATTACAGGATCAATCTACCTTGTCTGATATTAGACGATATCATTTTTCGCAGGATGGCCACTTGTTGCGAATTACTACTGCGAAATCAGCCCAATTGATTCAGGGTCAATGGATATTGTCAAACCCAACACGCACTGTTTTTAACCATAATCGTGTTGTAATACAACGTGAAAAACAAAATACATTGAATGTGATTTTTCAGCCTGTTTTACAGATACAGATGAGAATTGCTTCAGCAGAACAATCACTTATTAATTTGTATCATACGATACAATATCGTCAGTCGATCGGATTGAGTGTTAATCAATTTGTATTTTCTTTTTGGCAAAGAATACTGCAACCTGTAACGAGTTTTATCATGATCAGTTTGGCAGTGCCATTTGTATTTGGTTCTTTTCGAAGTACATCGATGGGTGTGCGAATTATTGCGGGCGTGTTAATTGGTTTTGCATTTTATATGATGTATCAACTTTTTGGCCCCATCACATTGGTCTATCAATTTCCGCCATTGCTTGCAGCCATCATTCCACCGTGTGTGTTTTTTTTAATTGGGATTGTGTTGTTGCTGCGAGTGAAATAAAAAATCCCACGGAATAATTTTATTGGGCACTGCTTCACAATATGCCTCCCAATATTTCCCATATTTATTTTTACAACGATCTTCATCACGATAAGCACGATGAACCAATAGTATCGTTAAAAATATTACGTAAAACCACGGCAAAAAATGCAAAAATAAAACGGGTAGCGTCCAGAAAAAAGCAAGTGAGATTTCTAGTAAATAATGAAAGTGACGTGAAATTCCCCACCAACCAGACACCAACAAAATACTGTGTTTTTGTTTTCCATGTTGATCAAGATAGTTTGCGTGAATTAAGTGTGGCGTTCTTCCCCACACCAAACAATGGCCATTCGTTGCACGTACTTTTTGTCTTTGTGCGTCGGCAAGATAATTGAGTAACACAGAAAAAATACCCAAACATAAAATACTCGCTGCAATCACAGGAGAGAAATGATAAGGGTGATTTACCAAATACAATACAGGTAACGTGTAAATACCAGGAACCCACACCAAGCAGCCCCAGCAAATATAAAATCCTGCACGATCATGCATGATATCCATTGAGCGTAAATAACCGGATTCCCACCAAAAAAATTTGGCAATGTATACCAGCATGATGGCGATTGATACTATCATTGAATTACTGAGTCCGTATAATTGTGCTTGTTTTGCAGCGAAAGAAAAAATGATAACAGGCCAACTCATCATACCAAATCGACAATTTGTAAATTGTTTGATGTCCCAGCCGAAAATGCGTGGATATAATTCGGTTCCCCAGTAATAATCAAAAATAAAATTATCCGTTGTTCCGTTGTCACTGGAGGAAGGTTTGAATTTACCTTTGAAATATAAAAACAAACAAAACACCACACTGAAAATATTCAACGCACCTAAAATTCCTGCAAAGTGATCATACACAATAGTGGCTGAAAATAAATTGAGTTGGACTGTGCAGAGATAGAATAAACCCATGGTGATAATGAAGCACAAAAAACCATTATCCTTATAAACGGGAATATTGCCCTTATGTGTTTCTGGTCCTGTGATACGCTTCCCAGGAATAATACGCATTAACGTTAATTGCGTTACCATAAATATAAAAATTATTTTCCAAGCAGTGAACGTGCCAAAAAAAACGGGTTGCTCTATTTTCCAGATCGTATGTCCCATTCCATTTTGCATTGCGATGTGTGCAAAATTAAGTAACGAACCATTTAGGCTTGTGTTAATATGCCACGCTAAAATAACAGTGAGCGGACAAGTTAACAGAATAAAAAGCGGAAACAGTGTGCGTCGACAGAAGTTTTTCATTATTGGATCGTCCATCAATTAAAAATTTTAGCATGCCTGAAAGTGGAGTAATATGCAAAATCAATCAAACAGTGTGCGTTGGCTGTTAACGTTAACATTACTCAATACCGTGATTCTGTGTGCGAGTGGACTGCCTTCGTTGTTAACCGATCCGATACCGCATTCGTTTTTAGCAAGTGGTTTTTATGCTATCGCTTATATTTCCCAAAATTTTCTTTTTGCTGGTATGCTGGGAATTGTGTTGTTACCACTATTTTTAACAAACCTATCTGATCGATTAAAAATAATATTAGCCATTATCCCCGTTGGACTTGCTTTGTTTTTTACTTTTATGAATGCGAAGGTGTATGCATTCTGGCGTTTGCATGTGAATGGCACTTTACTGCGAATGTATTTTTCTAAGGGCGGTGGTTCACAAGTTTTTGAAGTGTGTGACACCATGTATTGGTGGATTTTTTTGGTGGCCAGCGCTTTTTTAATAACCACTATTCTAACAGTGGTGCTGGCACGTGCGTTACGCAATCACACCTATTTGAAAAAAAATTATTTATTATTGGTTGCTATTTACGGTATCGCGCAAATGAGTTTTATTACGTTAAGTGTGCAAGATAATATGCGTATTGCACAGTATGCAACGAAGGTACCGTATTTTTATGATTTATCGTGGGCGAGATTTATTCATCAGAAAGCAAAAACAATTTCGAATGAATTGAAAATCACTTTGAATCAACCATCCGCGCTGCATTATCCTCTGCATTCATTGCGGTATCATTTTCCAGCACAGCCACTCAATGTGTTGCTGATTGTCGTTGATACGTTGAGATACGACATGATTAACCCAACGAATATGCCAAACGTATATCGCTTTGCGCAACATGCAGATTGGTTTTTAGATAATCTCAGTGGCGGAGATTGTACCAAGCCGGGTATTTTTTCATTATTTTATGGTATTCCTGCAACATATTGGAGTCAGGCGAAACGTCATTCGCAAGGCTCCATTGTTATTCGCGCATTTCAAGCAAACCATTATCATTTGGGATTATTTGCGAGCGCACCGCTATTATCTCCGAAATTTGATAAAACTGTTTTTGCAACGGTTAAACATTTTCAAACGATAACACCAGGAAAAACACCAATTGATCGCGATATTAAAATTACTGAACAGATGGAGAATTTTTTAAATAAGCAAACCGTGACGCATCATCCCTTTTTTGGTTTTTTATTTTATGATGCACCGCATGCTTATAATGCACTGACATTAACACACCCTTTTAAACCCATTGGCTATTTAAATTATTTTAGTATCGACAATGAAACATCGCCCAAGCCTTTTTATAATTTATATCAAAATGCGGTATTGGTGGATGACGCGTTAATTGAAAAGATATTTCATGCATTGAAAAAAGATAATCTCATGAAAAATACGGTGGTGATTATTACGGCTGATCATGGACAAGAATACAATGAAAATAAAAATAATTATTGGGAGCACGCGAGTGACTTTTCAAAATATCAAGTTCGCACGCCTCTGATTATGGCATGGCCAAATCGCGCACCCAAAATGATTTATGCACAAACAACACACTATGATTTGGCGCCAACATTATTAAAACGCGTGTTGGGCGTTTCTAATCCTGTTGGCGATTATTCGGTAGGTGATGATTTTTTCTCGAAAAAACAGCCATTATTCACACTGGCTGGAAATTATTCTTATTTTGCTTTGATCACCGAAAATAAAATTATGTTATTTCATGCTTCAGGTTTGTATCGATTTACAGATCGCAAAATGAATGCATTGCCTAATCAAACAGTGCCATCGTCTGATTTTGCAGCGGCGCTGCAGGAGATGCAGCGGTATGATTAATTCTCTTCATGATGTTCCGATATTCCTTCATCATCATTGCTCATGAGTTCTTCTTGCCAAGGCAGATGACGATAAATACTAAAACCGACAACAGGCATCATGGGATATTTGATAATGTCAAAGTAGGGCGAATAATCAAAATCACTGGGTGTATATAATTTTGGATTGCGGCGAATCATTTCAAGTTGCTGCTGATCGTTTTCTCGAATCAGTGGCAAGATCGGAAATTTCACGGATGAAAATGCTTTTGCGAGCATGGCAGAGCAAATATCTTGTTCTGCTTTCCCTGCATTTTTTTGAAATAAACTCGAGTTCCAGCGACGCGGAATGAATTTGCTGGATAAAATAAATCGTCCTAAATCAAAAAAATGCCGAATATTGTAGTTTCTGCCAATACTGTTCACGGCGTACGACACTACTTTTTGCACATCGAGATGAGATAAACCAGTTGGACGACAAACACGAATGTGTTCACTTTTGTATTTGGAAATAGGCACAATAATCGTGCCCAAACCGATGATACTTTCGACCAATAACTGTTCTGATAATGGCCCTTTATAATTTTGTTGCACAAATTCTCTGAGTTTGGGATCGTCAATATTATAAATATGACCGATGTATAATGCCGCGTGACTCCACGGACTTTGTGTAATGCGCTGCACAATACGACTGATGCGATTTCGACCCTCAATTAATAGTACATCAGCTAAACGAACTTCGTGTTTGATACGCGAAAAATCGCATAAATAACTACGCGAGGGTGATACCGTGGTTAATAAAAATTGACTGAGTTTTTTGACAAGCCAATTACCGAGTGACATGATTCTCCCTTATCGCGCTAATTGAGCAGCTATTCCCACATAATTTTCCGGCGTTAATAATTTTAATTCTTTTTTTGCTTGATCTGGAACGGGTAGTGTATCAATAAAATCATGTAATTGTTTTTGCGTAATGGTTTCACCACGCGTGATTTTTTTTAGTTGTTCATAGGCATCATCCATGCCATAGCGGCGCATCACCATTTGAATGGGTTCTGCTAGCAGTTCCCAATGTTGCATTAATTCTTTTTTCATCATATCAGGGTTGGGAATTAATTTATTTAATCCTTTGGTGAGTGAGCGATAAGCGATAATGGTATAACCAAAAATACTGCCTGTGTTGCGCAGCACAGTAGAATCACTTAAATCTCTTTGAAAGCGAGAAATCGGTAATTTTTGTGATAGATGAGTAGCCAGCGTAATGGCCAATCCTAAATTGCCTTCAGCATTTTCAAAATCGATGGGGTTAATTTTGTGTGGCATGGTGGATGAACCCACTTCGCCGTCTATTTTTTTCTGCAAAAAATAATGCAGAGAAATATATCCCCACACATCTCTGCAGCAATCGATTAAAATGGTGTGGCAAATCGTGAGTGCATTAAGAAATTGGGCGAAATAATCATGCGGTTCGATTTGTGTTGTGTGGGCATTCCATTGTAAACCCAACGACTCAACAAACTGTTTTGACATCTGCTGCCAATCCACATCAGGAAAAGCCACTCCGTGCGCATTGAAATTACCAACTGCACCGTTGCATTTTCCACTGATGGGAATTTTTGCAAAATACGCTACGTGTATTGCTAGGCGCGTGGAAAAATTTTTAAATTCTTTTCCCATGGTAGTGGGTGTTGCCGCTTGTCCGTGTGTGCGTGACAACATAGGCAACGTCGCTGTTTCGCGTGCATGTTGATTCAGCTGCTCAATTAATTTTTTTAATGCGGGTAAAATAATTTCATCGCGTGATTTTTTTACCATCAATGCATGCGCTAAATTATTAATATCTTCTGATGTACATCCAAAATGAATAAACGAACTTATTTTTTTGAGCGCGGGATGTTGTTCGCATTTCTTACGGAGATAATATTCAACCGCTTTCACATCATGATTGGTTTTCAGTTCAATTTGTTTTATGGCCAGTGCTTCGTGTTCGTCAAATTGATCGAGTATTTTTTTTAGGAATTCGCGTTCGTCTTGTGTGAACAACTTTACTTCGCTAATTTGTTTATGATCAGATAATGCTATTAACCAGGTAATTTCAATTTGTAATCTGTAGAAAATAAGACCGTATTCACTTACAATTGACCGCAATTGTTCTGTTTGATTGCCGTAACGTCCATCTAATGGTGAAATGGCGGTAAGTGAAGAAAGCTGCATAATGGCTCCGCAATGACTTTTGTCAGTTCTTCTCAATCATAGTACAACTGGATTTTAAAAACGATAGGAAACCCTATGCAATTTATTGACTTGCAAACCCAATATCAGCAACACAAGGCGCAGATTGATGCTGCAATTGCACGTGTGTTGAACCATGGTCAATTTCTCTTTGGACCCGAAGTGAAATCATTAGAAAGTCAATTAGCAAGCACGGTGGGTGTGACACACTGTATTTCAATGTCGAGTGGCACAACAGCACTACATATTGCATTAATGGCGTTAGAGATACAGCCGGGTGATGAAGTCATTACAACGCCATTTAGTTTTTTCGCAACTGCGGAAGTAATTTATTTACTTGGTGCAAAACCTGTTTACATTGATATTGATCCCACGACTTATTTGATGGATCCGAATTTATTAGAAGCAGCAATTACCCAGAAAACCAAAGCCATTATTCCTGTGAGTTTATATGGACAATGTGCTGATATGGATGTGATTAATGCTATTGCAAAACGTCATGGTATTGCTGTGATTGAAGATGCGGCGCAAAGTTTAGGTGCCGAATACAAAGGTAGAAAATCCTGTGCATTAAGTGATATTGCGTGCACCAGTTTTTTTCCGTCAAAACCATTGGGTGGTTATGGTGATAGCGGTGCTTGTTTTACGAATGATGATGCGTTGGCTGAAAAAATGCGTTTGATTATGAATCACGGACAACAATCTCGTTACCATCATGTTGCCATCGGTATGAATGGTCGCATGGATACATTGCAAGCAGCGATTTTACTCGAGAAATTAGCCATTTTTGAAAAAGAAATAAAAGCGCGTCAAGTGGTTGCTAATTGGTATCGTGCCGAATTACCTGATTTTTTAATGCCACCCACAATTTTATCCCATAATTTAAGTGTTTTTGCGCAATACACAGTGCAAGTGGATGATCGTGAAAACGTGGTGAAACAACTCAACGCAGCAGGTGTTCCAACGGCGGTGCATTATCCAGTGGGTTTGCATCAACAACCGGTTGTTGCGAAAATTACCCGTGAAAAATTATCGTTTCCCCACACTGAGCGTTGTGCAAAACGCGTATTGAGTTTGCCATTTCATCCATACATGCAAAGAGAAATGGTGCAGGAGATTTGTGAAAAATTAGTGGGAGTGGGAGTGTGAGGTCTATATTATGGAAATCAAAAACAAAACCATCTTAATCACCGGCGCTGCATCTGGTTTAGGCGCTGCCACTGCCCGTGAATTATCGCAACGCGGCGCTAAGATTATTGTAGTGGATCGCAATGCAGCGACATTGCAAACAATAAATGATTCCGCATTTGAATGTGATATCACTTCCGAATCCTCTGTAAAACAAGTGCTTTCGGCATGTGATGACATTCATGCTGTGATTAATTGCGCGGGTGTGGTGCAGGGCGCGCGTATTGTTGGAAAAAATGGTGTGATGCCATTGGAAGATTTTTCGCGTGTGATACAAATTAATTTGATTGGCACATTTAATGTATTGAGACTGAGTGCTGAAAAAATGTCTACGCAAAATCCGATCAATGAAAATGGCGAACGTGGTGTGATTATTAATACTGCCTCTATTGCTGCATTTGAAGGGCAATTAGGTCAAATTGCCTATGCGGCATCGAAAGGGGGCGTTGCTTCAATGACATTACCTGCCGCGCGAGAATTAAGCAGATTCGGTATTCGTGTTATGACGATTGCGCCCGGTATTATGGACACACCGATGATGGCGAGTATGACAGAAACAGTGCGAGCAGAATTATCAGCGGATGTGCTTTTTCCAAAACAATTGGGCAATCCAATTTATTTCGGTGAATTGTGTGCGCACATTATTGAAAATGATTATCTGAATGGTTCCGTAATTCGATTAGATGGGGGATTAAGATTAAGGTGATGAAAACGTTTGAATTTTCAGTAATTAGAAAATAATCGAATACCAACCTGTTTTTTTGCCTCTATTGACTATACTGGTGAAAGATATCAATAAGCTGCAAAAAAAGAGGGGGTTATGAGTCGACCTGATCCCGGTAAAGTTAAACACTCAGATCATACTTCTTCAAGCGGTTTTGAAGCATATATCGCCGACTGTATTTCACCCACGTTTGTGGGTGAGTGTCTGTTGAAAGTAAAGCGCTATCAAGATGTTTTATCACTTCTTGAAAAAGCGAAAGCTCTTCAACCACCTCCTCATCGTCACAGTCAAATGGCAGTGAATATTACTTATCGCATGACAGCGGAACTTAAATCAAAAATTGAAGGATATCAGCGTGAATTAGAAGCCATAAAAGAAATCATGCTGCGGGTTATTTATAACGAACTATCTGACGAAATTGTTCATGTTGAGAAAAATTTAGAAAAATCTGCACTCGAACTGCAAAAAAAATTCCAAGAATCTATTTTGCAAGCACGCGAACAGGCGATTGAGTCTACCGAGAAACTCAAAAATAATTTATTAGCAAAAATTGATAAAAACACGTGCCCAGTGCTTTATCAATATCTTGATAAAATAGATTCGGTAAAAGATAGTGGTGCAAAACGCAAGATAGTAACCATTGGTGCAATCCTAGAAGTTGATTACAGGATGATTGATTCATCATGGCGAACTGGTTTAGTAGATAATTCTACGCTTTCAACGCAATATCTCAACCCTCAACGGCAGAGGAGTTTTGTTCCGTTGATGCGGGAAAAAATAGCGTTGCCAAAACAAGAGTTGAATTATCAATTTAATTGTCAATTGCGATCTGATTTTTCAAAACAGTGTAATTTAATGCATGTAGTGATCGCTAAGTATGATTTGAACGACACCGCAGAATCAGAATATATTCAGTTAGTGCTTAAAATTAAAAAAATCTTTAATGATGCGGAAAAAAACTATGCATTTCCCTTATCTCAATGGAGCACGATAAAACAAAAACTGGAAGAATATAAACAGGAGTTCGCAGCGTTAAATGAAAAACATCATTCTATTCTTACAAGGTTCTATGGATTGAACAATAAAGGACTGGGAAGAATTTTAAATGATGTGATTGGAATAGGGGAAAAATTATCAGTACAATGCAAAGCGCAATACAAAAAACTTGAAGAATCAGCGAAAAAATCTTCAGAAGCACACACAACAGTAGCAGTAGCTGCTGAGCCACCTCCACCACCTTATAGCGAAGTCGCCTATGAAAAATTATCAGAAAATAGCGAGGACGAATTTGTTCGGTTGGCTTCGGAAAAGTATCCGGAGGTCGGGTTTTTTACTGAAATGCATTCCGTTGCTCACTGGAAAAAAGAATTAAAACCAGAAGAATTTAATGCGTTAGTCAGAGAAGCAAATATCAATGCTCTCAAAGCTCAGGCATCAACGATACCTACTTATGAACCGCCGCCTGAAACGCAGCCGTCTGCAGTTGTTGTTAGTAAAACACCGCAGACGATGTTTTATCATCCAGCACCAGATGAAACAGCAGTGTGTGAAAAAGCCATTCAGTTATTATTATCACGTAATTCAACCACGCTTTCTGATCAACTTACAAATAAAAATACTCCCGCAAAAGAAAGATTAAATGGCTTTATTCGCCTATTGCATCCTGGGGCTATTGAAGAGAAATTAAAAAATGAAGCAGTTTCTATCATACAAGAAGCTCGTCAGGAATTAGAATACGATGCAACACAGACAAGACAAAGCACATTGCCTACTGCTACAACAACAAAACAAGATGAAGAAACACAACAAACACGAACTCCACCAAAATCGATATTAAAAAACTAATTCTTTCCGTAACTTTTTCGGGTGTGGTATTTATCCACAACCTCCGCTATAATGCCCCGCTTTATCGATCATGTTCCTGCCAATGACAGTGGTGCATGATTTTTTTAAATAGTAAGGAGAAAAATATGTCATTTAGTACAGTCAATAAAGCCGAAATCGTTAAACAATATCAAGCCAGTGCAAAAGACACAGGATCGCCTGACGTGCAAATTGCACTGCTTTCTGCGCGCATTGACCGCTTAACTGAACACTTCAAAGCGCATAATCATGATAACGAATCTCGTCGTGGTTTGTTGCGTTTGGTCAGTCAGCGTCGCAAATTATTAACTTATTTGGAACGTACTGATTCTGTACGTTATCGCAATTTAATTGAACGTTTGAATTTGCGTCGTTAAAATAATCGTTCTAATTTTCCATCATTTTCAAGGTAATTAATGTGAATAAAATTGTAAAAACTTTTCAATATGGCCAACATCAAGTGATGCTGGAAACGGGACGTGTCGCGCGTCAAGCACATGGTTCTGTTGTGGTAACCATGGGTGATACCGTTATTTTAGTGACGGCGGTGGGCAAATCTTCTGGACCTGAGGGGCGTGACTTTTTTCCTCTCACCGTCAATTATCAAGAAAAAACGTATGCTGCAGGAAAAATCCCAGGCGGTTTTTACAAACGTGAAGGACGTCCTTCTGAAAAAGAAACGTTGATTTCACGCTTAATTGATCGTCCGATTCGTCCTTTATTTCCAGATGAATTTACGGATGAAGTGCAAGTGGTTGCAACGGTGATGTCACTGGATCCGCAAGTGCAAACGGATATTCCAGCGATTATCGGTGCGGCGGCTGCTATTGGATTAACGGGTATGCCATTTCACGGCCCGCTGGCTGCTGCACGCGTGGGTTATCATGAAGGTCATTATTTATTAAATCCATCGACATTAGAAATAAAAACACATTCAAAATTAGATTTGGTCGTGGCGGGTACGCGTGATGCGGTATTGATGGTGGAATCAGAAGCTGATCAATTGTCTGAAGAAGTGATGTTGGGTGCAGTGGTTTTTGGCCATCAACAAATGCAAGTCGCGATTGATGCGATCGATGCATTTATCAAAGAAGTGGGTGCAGGTACATGGTCTTGGACGCCGCATCAATCGAATGCTGATTTGGAAAAACGCATTGTTTCTGCTGTAGAAACTGAAGTAAAAGCAGCGTATCAAATTCGCACGAAAGTAGAACGTCTTGCGCGTTTAGGCGATATTCTTGATAAATTAACAACAGAAATTTGTGTTGGTGAAAATGCGCCAACGACTTCAGCGGTGGGAAATATTTTTCATGAATTAGAAAAACGCATTGTGCGCAGTCAAATTTTGTCAGGCGAACCTCGTATTGATGGTCGTGATACGACGTCCATTCGCGCAATTGATATTGAATTAACGATACTACCCCGTGTTCATGGCTCAGCATTATTTACCCGCGGTGAAACACAAGCCATTGTTGCGACAACATTGGGAACAGGACGCGATTCGCAAATCATCGATGATTTGGAAGGTGAATACAAAGATGCGTTTATGTTGCATTATAATTTTCCTCCGTACAGTGTTGGCGAAGTTGGCATGATGAGTGGACCCAAGCGTCGCGAAATTGGTCATGGAAAATTAGCAAAGCGTGCTTTAAATGCAGTGATTCCAAAAGAAGATTATCCTTACGTATTGCGCGTGGTATCTGAAATTACAGAATCCAATGGTTCAAGTTCGATGGCAACGGTGTGTGGCGCCAGCTTATCGTTAATGGATGCAGGGGTTCCAATCAAAGCGCCGGTTGCGGGTATCGCAATGGGTTTGATCAAAGAAGAAGATCGCTTTGCAATATTAACCGATATTTTAGGTGATGAAGATCATCTTGGTGATATGGATTTTAAAGTGGCTGGAACGACAACCGGTATAACTGCGTTACAAATGGATATTAAAATCACGGGAATTACGCGTGAAATTATGGAAGTGGCATTGTCACAAGCAAAAGACGCACGATTATTTTTGCTCGATAAAATGTATCAAGCGATACAAAAACCGCGCGAAGGTGTGTCGAAACATGCGCCGCGTGTAGAAACTATTAAAATCAATCCAGATAAAATTCGTGATCTCATTGGTAAAGGTGGTGTGACAATTCGTGAATTAACAGAGTCGACAAAATCAACGATCGATATTTCTGATGACGGCATTGTGAAAATTGCTGCCGTAAATGGTGATGATTTAGAACATGCAAAATTACGCGTGCGTCAATTAACAGAAGATTTGAAAATCGGCGCAACGTATTTAGGTAAGGTCGTTAAACTTGTTGATTTCGGTGCGTTTGTTGAAGTAACGCCTAATCAACAGGGTTTAGTGCATGTATCTCAAATTGCTGATCAACGCGTTGAGAATGTGTCTGATTATCTAAAAGAAGGCCAAGAAATTAAAGTCAAAGTAATTGAAATCGATCGTCAAGGTCGTGTGCGATTGTCGATGAAAGAGGTTGGCGAAGTGACTGTTTGGTAATACGGTATTGTGAAAGTGTATCGTTAATGCGAATAATACTTGAAGCAGTGAGCGCATTTTTTGAATTTTTCCTCGTAAGCCGAGGAGGTGCCGTGATGTGATTTCCCATTTTTGCAGATCGCTTGCGATCGAAGAAATGGGATCACATCACGAGCGGATCCCCGCAGGCACCAATAGCAAAAATTCACAAAAATAAACGAACGAATACAAGATCAATTATTCGCATTAAAAATAATGAAATATGATAAAAACCATTATCTCGTCATCGCATTCTTAATTCTATTTATTTTTTTCCATTTTTTGTGGATTAAAATTCATTATTGGAAAATACCACCGGCATTGATTCAACAACCTGTCTTAATTCAAGGTGTGCTTAAATCCATTCCCGAAAAAACTTTTCATGGCGTTCGGTTTTTATTTCAAACTGAAAAAATCAATCA
Organism: Gammaproteobacteria bacterium RIFCSPHIGHO2_12_FULL_39_24; assembly: GCA_001802455.1. Lineage (GTDB taxonomy): Bacteria > Pseudomonadota > Gammaproteobacteria > Coxiellales > Coxiellaceae > 2-02-FULL-42-43. The sequence continues at coordinate 19,254 of MGXZ01000003.1, read as the reverse complement.
ACAAAAACAATCAGCGCAGTTATTGATTGCATGGTATCAGCATCCGCCCGCAATCAAAGTGGGACAAGCGTGGCAACTCAGCGTCCAATTAAAGCCGCCCATTGGATTGCATAATCCTGGCGAGTTTGATTATGCTGCGTTTTTAAAAAATCGACAAATTTCCGCAACGGGTTATGTAATTAATCAATCCGAGCAAAATAAATTAATCAGTGGTAATCATATTTATTTTCTCGATTCTTTTAGAGAAAAAATTCACGCACTGATTGTGCAATCCATTCGTGATCCAACGTTGGCAGCGTTTATTTCTGCATTGTGTGTTGGTCTTCGTGATGGATTAACACAACATGATTGGCAAGTTTTTCAGAAAACAGGCACCAATCATTTGGTGGCGATTGCGGGATTACATATCGGTTTTGTTGTGAGCGCTATTTATTTTTTGTCTTATTTTTTTATTCGATGTTTTCCAAAAATTTTATTAACCATTCCTGCATCACGTTTTTCGGAAAGTGCATCACTGCTTGCCGCAATAGGATATACCGCGTTGTCTGGTTTTGCTGTGCCAGCACAACGTGCTTCGATTATGTTATTTTGTTTTATGATTACGCGATTATGTTATTTACGCGTAACAATAGGGAAACGATTGTTATTAGCTGCTCTCATTATTTTATGCATCAATCCATTTGAATTAGTTGAGATGAGTTTTTGGTTGAGTTTTTCTTCTATTGCTATTTTGGCGTGGGTGATGAGTGGTCGATTGCAATCAACCCATCATTTTATTTCCTGGATTAAAATGCAAGGTGCGCTGACCATTGGTTTATTGCCGTTATTATTTTTATTTTTTCAACAAGTGTCACTGATTTCATTTTTTGCCAACGCTATTGCCATTCCCTGGATTGGTTTTATTATTTTACCGTTGGTTTTGCTTTCATGTGTTGCGTTTATTTTCCATGCTTTTTTTATTAGCGTACTATTATTGTGGTGTTGTGGAAAATTATTATTGCCACTATGGAAATTACTGTGTTATTTGGCAAGCTTGTCTTTTTCAACATGGCATTATGCAATATCATCTGATTTTATTTTATTTTTGATCGTCATGGGCGTTGTTTTTTTACTGTCGCCAAAAAAATTTCCTGCAAAACAATTAGGATTGTTTGGACTACTGCCAATTTTTTTTATGCATTATCCCCATCCCGCATCAGGAGAATATTGGGTGAAGGTGATTGATGTTGGGCAAGGCTTATCTGTTTTAGTGCAAACAGCACATCACGTGATGCTGTATGACACGGGCTCGCACATTCCGGGTGGTTTTGATATGGGGGAGTCGATTGTCACACCTTTTTTGCGACAGCAAGGCATTTCAACAATCAATCGTCTGGAAATCAGTCATGGCGACAATGATCATAGTGGTGGTGCAGAAGCCATTATCAACAATTTTGCAGTCAATGCTATTTTTACCAGTGCACCAAAATTAATTTCACAGTTTCACGCAGCATATTGTTTGCGTGGTCAGCAATGGGATTGGGATGGTGTGCATTTTGATACGTTAAATCCAGTACAAAATGAACATTACGAAGATAACAATAGTTCTTGTGTTATCAAAATTTCGAATGTTGCGGGAAGTGTGTTATTAACAGGTGATATCCAACAATCAGTAGAGACACGATTAGTGCAAAATGATCCTGATCATTTGCGCGCAACAGTATTAATTGTTCCACATCATGGTAGTCGAACGTCATCCACCGCAGCGTTTTTGAATGCCGTTTCACCGCGTTATGCGATTATCTCAGCGGGAAAATACAATCATTATCATTTGCCGGTAAATAGTGTGTTAATGCGTTATGCGGCACATCATGTAATGCTGTATAACACGGCAAATCAAGGCGCAATTTCTATTCGATTCTTGAAGTCAGGTGATGTAAGATTGAGCAGCGAAATGGGAGATTGACGAGCGATATCATGAGTACAATAAATAATAACGGATTACAAACTTACAAACGATTATTGCAGTATGCAAAACCCTATTGGATGCTATTTGTTTTGGGTGCGGTGGGTACCATTATATTATCTGCCACCGATGCTGGTTTTGCAGGATTGGTTAAACCGATTATCGATCAAGCTTTTGTGCGACGCGATGGCTTTTTTATACATCTATTACCCCTTTTAATTTTTGTTATTTTTATTGTGCGCGGTATGGCTGGTTTTGTGTCGAGTTATTTTATTTCACGTGTTGCGCGCACAGTGGTTCGAGATTTACGACAACTCATTTTTTTAAAATTATTAAATTTACCCGCGACATTTTATGATCGCAACAGTTCAGGTTATATTTTATCAACGATTGTTTATAACGTTGAGCAGGTGGCGCAAGCTTGTTCGGATGCGTTGTTAACTTGTTTGCGAGAATCCTCATTGACGATAGGGTTAGTGATCGTCATGTTCGTAGTGAGTTGGAAGTTGTCGCTGTTATTTATTTTTATTGTGCCGCTAATTGCGTGGGTTGTGAAATGGAGTAGTGTGCGCATGCGTCGATTAAGTAATAATGTGCAACAATCAGTTGGCGATGTAACGCATGTTGCTGGTGAAGGGATTGATGGATATCGTGTCGTTCGTTTGTATGGCGGACAAGAATATGAATACGAAAAATTTAAACAAGCAACCAAAGCGAATTTGCAGCGTGAAATGAAAGTGGTAGTGACCAACAGTGTGGGAACCTCTTCTATCCAACTATTATTTTCAATACCCATCGCGATTACATTATTAGTTGCAACCAACCCAGCCATGCATATCTCAGCGGGTAGTTTTGCTGGAATTGTTGCTGCCATGATTTCTTTGTTGCGTCCAGTGCGTCGTATGAGTATGGTCAATACAGAAATTCAAAAGGGTGTGGCGGCCGCAGAAAGTATTTTTAAAATGGCAGATGAACCCATAGAAAAAGACACTGGCACGCGAACATTATCACGCGTAAAAGGCGATATTGTTTTTCGCAACGTTAATTTTTCCTACGATACTTCTAAAACACCGGTATTAAAAAACATTGGTTTTACGGTGAAAGCAGGACAGACCGTTGCGATTGTTGGAAAATCCGGTAGTGGAAAATCAACACTCATGAATTTATTGCCGCGTTTTTATGAAATCAATCAGGGTGAAATCACGATTGATGGCGTTAACATCACTGTTTATCAACTCGCAGAATTGCGAAAACAATTTGCTTACGTATCACAAGATACCACTTTATTTGATGATACCGTTGCTAATAATATCGCCTACGGCTCCATCGCGCCGGTTAATAAGGAAAAAATTATGCGTGCAGCAGAAGCCGCGCACGCCAGTGAATTTATTTCGCAATTACCGCACGGATTTGATTCCAAGATTGGTGAAGATGGTGTGTTGTTGTCGGGTGGACAACGTCAACGTATTGCCATTGCACGAGCATTATTAAAAGATGCGCCCATTTTAATTTTGGATGAAGCGACGGCATCATTGGATGTGCATGCAGAACGTCATATTCAAGCGGCATTAGAAGACTTAATGAAAGATCGTACGGTGTTGGTGATCGCACACCGTTTATCAACGGTTGAAAATGCAGACTGCATTATTGTGCTGGATAATGGCGAAATTGTAGAGTCTGGCACGCATCACTCTCTACTGAGTCAAGAAGGTGTGTATGCGGCACTGTATCGCGCGCAGTTTAAAGAATAAGTTATCCGTTCTCTGGTACCAAAAAAATATTTTAAAATATTTTCTCGCGCCATTTTCTCTCCTTTATCGCATTATTATTTCTGTTCGTCATTTTTTATATCAAAAGAATATTGTTAAATCATATCGTATTTCAGCGCCCGTTATTGTCGTGGGTAATATCACCGTGGGGGGCACCGGAAAAACACCATTGGTAATCGCTTTGGTGAATTATTTAAAATCGCACCATTTTAATCCGGGTGTGGTGACGCGTGGTTATGGTGGAAAAAGTAAAGTGTGGCCACAAGTTGTTAACCACAATAGCGATCCATTGTTAGTGGGTGATGAAGCGGTATTGATTTCACAAAATACAAAAGTCCCCGTGATTGCTGGATCAAATCGTGCCAACAACGCAGAAATATTGGTACGTAATTTTAATTGCAACGTGATTGTGAGTGATGATGGATTGCAACATTATGCATTGCAGCGTGATATTGAGATTGTCGTGATTGATGGCATGCGTCGATTCGGAAATAAATTGTGTTTGCCAGCAGGCCCATTGCGTGAGCCACTATCACGATTAACATCCATTGATTTTATGGTTACCAATGGGGCTGCTCATAAAAATGAATTTTCCATGCAATTTGTCATTGATGGTATCGTGTCTGTGAAAAATGAAAATATAAAATGTGATATCGCAACATTACGCCATCAAAAAATAATAGCGATTGCGGGCATTGGCAATCCTGAGCGTTTTTTTGAATCATTAACATCATTGGGAATTTCTTTTGATGCAATTGCTTTTCCGGATCATCATTCTTTTCAGAAAAAAGATTTTGATCATAGGCATGCTGATATTATTTTGATGACAGAAAAAGATGCGGTGAAATGTCGTGGCTTTGCAGATGATCGTTTTTATGTTGCGAAAGGGCGCGGTGTTGTTGATGATGCTTTTTTTAAGGCAGTTCTTCAGAAGCTCATGCGTTGGTTAACTCAATAGGGTTATGTTGCTCACCTTCAGACCTATTGCTCAACCGATATAGTCCTGCAGAAATTAAATTTTTAACACAAGTAAATGAGTCATCCGATTTTTTTTCAATCGCATTCCAAATATCCTTTTTCCAAGCAGGATATAAAAATAAATTTGAAAAAAACATCGCAGAAGCAAATCCGATTGCCAAACCTTGTGTTTTCCAATTCATTGCAAAAGCAAGCAATATAGAAGCGAGCAATCCGCATAGCATCGCAATTGAAAATAGAATTCCAGAAAACATACCACCGGTGAGCGGGCGTGTTTGAAATAACAGTTGATAATTCGGTGCTTTTAATACACTTTCCATTGCAATTGGAGTGACGATTGCATCAATATATTTCATCACGTCGGGATTATTTTGAGTCGAAAATAATGAAATGAATTTTTCAGGATAAAATGCAAACAAGCTGGGTAGTGGTAAGGCAACTAACAAGCTAATAATAATACTATTTGCGCCAATATAAAAAAGACGACGTCTTTTAATTTCACTTTCATTGATCATTTCACCATTGGTTTGAGCAAGAATACACAATCCCGCAACCGCAAAATTAATATTGAAAATAGTATTGAGTGATAAGCAATATAACGCCTTTGAAAAAGCAGCTTGTGATGCTACCCCAAAAGAAATACTCATGGCGGTTAATGCAAACATCAGTGTAAATTCACTGATGATTGTCATCATGGGAACAGAACCTGATTTTAAAAATTGTAGAAATCGCTCGCCATTTCCTTTCAGGGATTTAAATAATGATTTAAAAAAATGAAACTCACGATAATTCAGGATGAAAAAAAAGAACGGTTGCATAGAGTGCAGCCGTTAACCATGACTCAATGGAATAAGCAATCAGCACGCCATTTTCATCACATCGGGGGAGACCCCCTAATCCAAAACTCAGTCCAGCGGAGAGTAGTAAAGTGGATCCTAATACGAAAGAACCTGCGAGCAAAATATTGGTTTTACCGCTCGCAATAAAAAACTGACCTGCAAAAAAACAAAAAAATCCTGGTGCGATCGTGTTTGCATATCGCGTTAAAAAATAACTACTGATTGTTGAAACCTGGCTTTCCTGATTAAGCATTGTGAAAATTTTTTCAGAAAAAATAAGTGGTAAGGTGACAGCCGGTGTGGCAACGAGTAATGCGTATAAACAACCATTTTGAAATGTTGAACGAATTTTATTGCGCAACACTTCTTTTTTAGTGTCATCTTCTGTTGCGCGTAGCTCACCAAAGCATCCCGATACATCGGGTGAAATACCAAATAATGGTGCAATGGCAGGAATAAAGAGTAGATTCAGTGTTGATAGAATTAATCCATTCGCCGCAGCATGTTCTGGATCGTTGTGTAATCTGTTTAGAAATAACGGTAAAAACAAAAACATTTTAAATGCATAACTATCAGCAACGACTTGCGAGAAACCAAACTGTAGAATTTTTCTCACGTCTTTTAAAATTATTTCTCTGGAAGGTGCCTCTAATTCATGAGAATCACTGTGCATAAGAACATCTCGTACGTTTTGTAATGCAACTGTTATAGCGCCACCCAGTTAGCTTTATACTGCGTTGCGGGCTTACTCGTATTCAGTCATGTACTAAAACACGTACACTCCTTCGACTCGTTCGCCTGCGCCTTGTCTAAAGCTAACTGGGTGGCGCTATATTTCAAATTAGCGCAGAATTATACATTATTTTGATTAGTGCTTGTATTCTTTTTGTGAGTGATAATTCTAATGTAGTAAAAAACGATTCGTCGCCTTAGATAATAAATTGAGATCATGCGTCGCAATGACAATGGTTTTATGGTGAAAATCAGCCTCGCAATTTTTCCATATTTTTTCAAACAACAAAGTATCTAATCCAGTAGAAGGTTCATCTAGCAAAATAATGGGTGTATTGGCGAGTAATGCGCGTGCGATGGCAATTCGGCGAATCTGTCCACCCGAAAAATTTTTTCCGAATTCACCCATTTCCGTATCCAAACCGTCTGGTAAATTTTTAATATGATGTGCCAAATCCATTTTTTCTAACACAGAAAATAAGTGATCATCTGAATAACCATTTTGCATCAATGTTATATTATCGCGCACGCTGGCATTAAAGATATGAACTTGTTGTGTGACATACGAAATAGTGTTGCGTAGATCATTTTCGGAAAAGTGGGGTAGTGAATCATTTCCAATACTGATTTTGCCGACAGTAGGATCCCAGATGCGCGCAATTAAATGTAAGAGCGTTGTTTTTCCTGAGCCGGAGTCGCCACCAATCGCAAAGATGGACTGTTGCGGGATATGAAATGAAATATTTTTAGCTGTTGGTAAAATAGCATTCGGATAAGAAAATAAAACATTTTCAAATGCGATGGAATACTGTTTAACGGTAATCGATTGCTCAGGAAAAATAACGCTGGGAGTTTTGTGTGCAATCCATAATAAGCGATCAGCCGCTTGTTTTGTTTTTCCCAATGCAAGAAAAGCTGTGGGGAGCGATAATAATTGTTCATAAGAAACGATTAGCAACAAAATAATCATTGTTAATACAGCGCCAGTGATCGTATGGTTTATCACCAGCGGAATACCCAGCAGAAGGGAAAACCAAACTGTGAAACCAGACAGTAACTGCATCAGTGATAGCGTGATTGCTTTTTGTTGTGCTGATAATTTTTGTGCTGAGGTTAAATTTGCATTGGCATTGAAAATAAAATCCAGCCTGTTTTCTTTTTTGGTAAATAACAATACATCCAAAAATCCCTGCATAAAATCGATTGTTTGCGTGCGTAAATCGGAAGTGGCTTGCTGAATACGCGATCCTATTGCGAGTGATTTTTTGAAAATAAACAGTGGAATGCTGATCATGCTTGTCAGCAAGGCAATAATAATCCATACGGACAATGACAATGAAAAATGCCCAATAAATAACGTTACTGACACTACAATAAAAAATGCGATGATGAGAGGTGATGCAATATTTAAATATAAATGATCCAATGTATTAATATCATGAATAATTCTGTTGAGTAAATCACCACTGCGATAAGTGAGTAATTGCGCTGGCGCTTGTGGTATGAGTTTTTGATAAAACCAAACACGTAGCGTGCTTAAAATTTTAAACGTAAAATCATGATTCACGACGCGATCAAAATAGCGTGATAAAATGCGTGTTAATGCTAAAAAACGAATGCAAGCGGCGGGAATAAAATAATTAAAAGCAACGGCTGACGTTGCCGTTAGGCCAGCTAATGCCGATGCAGTGATAAACCAACCTGACAGTGAAAGCAGCGTGATGGAAGCAACCGTTAATATGAGTGACAATGCAATGCCACCCAACAATTGCATTTTATATTCCGATAATTTTTTTAAAAAAAATAATAATGATTTCATGCGGACAAATTCACTCGTGTATCACACAGATCAATTATTCTTTGATCGTGTGTTGCAATGACCACTGTTTTTTTACCGCGCCATGTTTTTAGTAAATTCAAAATAATATTGACATTGGTTTTATCCAAATAGGAAGTGGGCTCATCCAATAAAATAATGGGCGCGTTTTTTAAAATAATGCGAGCCAGCGCAACACGCTGTGCTTGCCCACCGGATAAGCTGCCATTGTGTTCGGTGATTGCTGTATTTAATTTGTTAGGTAACGTGTTTGTAAAATCAAGAACACCAGTAGCATGGGCTGCTGCTTCAATTTCATTTTGTGTGGCAGTCGGTTTAGCCAATAAAATGTTGCTTAAAATCGTTCCATAAAATAATCGAGTGTTTTGATGCAGAAAACCAATGTGTTTTCGCCAGTGATCATCTTCGATTTCCGCTAAATTAATTTTGTCTGCTAAAATAACGCCGGATTGTGGAGAAATAATTTTAGCAAGCAGTTGCAATAAAGTGGATTTACCTGAACCGCTTTGTCCTGTGATGGCAATGCAGTCGCCGTGATGAATGGTTAAAGCAAAGTTATTAAAAATGGGAATATTGTTTGAATAAGAAAAACAAAGATTTTCTACTGTCAGTGGTAATGACACATTGTTACGTACACTCCCACTCCCACTCCCACTCCCACTCCCACTCCCACTCCTACTCCCTAACTTCTGAATCGCTTCTGCAGCCGCAATGGCTTCTGCGCGCGCATGATAAAATGTACCGAGTTGTCGCAGCGGCATAAAAAATTCAGGTGCGAGCAATAAAATAAATAAGGCGTGTTGCAAACTGATGTGCATGCTACCCAATCCGATATGAAAATAACCCAATAATCCCAATCCCAAATACACTGCAATCAGGGCGATTGAAATAGTGGTAAATAATTCTAATATTGCGGTAGATAAAAAAGCGACACGCAAAATACGCATGGTCGTTTGACGAAAATCACCTGAAATTTTTTCGATACTATTTTGCTGTGCGCGTGCTTGATTAAATAAAGTGAGTGTCGTGATTCCTTGTAATAAATTAAGAAAATAAGCACTCATACGCGAGAGTACGGTAAAGTTTTCTTGATTGAGTTTAGTAGCACCCATTCCGATGAGCGCCATAAACAGGGGAATCAATGGCGCAGTGATTAACAAAATTAATCCGACCATCCAGCTTTGTATAAATACAATTATTAAAATAATACAGGGCAGAATAACGGCAATCATCATTTGCGGAAGATAGTCTGCATAAAATCCGTGTAGTGCTTCGATCTGTTCGATCAATATCGACGTTAACTCACCTGTTTTTAATTGCCCAATTTTATTAATCGATAAGGTTGTTAGATACTGAAAACAATTTTTTCGTATCGTGGTTTTAATGGCGGTTGCTGCATAAAAAGAACTTGTTTCGCGAAGAAAAGTGATTGTGGCGCGAAAAAAAATAATCATGATTAACCATAGTAAAAAAAACAATACAGCGTGAATGGATGCGTGGTGAATAGCAACACGGTCTATGATGGTCGCTATTATTCCTGACTGAAAAATAATGAGTAATCCAGAAAAAATTCCCAACAGAGTTGAAATAAAAAGCCAGCGAGAAGCCGGCTTTTTTTGTTGGACTAACCAACGGTTAGTCACAATTTTTATCTGCTTTTAATGAAACAACTATACCAAAAGCAATGGCAATAATAATTCCCAATGACGCAATAATGTAGAACATAATAAAACCTCAATAAAACGTGTGCTTGTTTTTTTCAATATCTTCTGCGGTGAGCGTTGGTTTTTTGCTCCAAATTGTGCTGTAAGCAAAAATTTTATAACCCAAAATAATAATCAATAAAACCACGCCGACATATAACATGACATTTAACGCATATTGACTCGATGAAGCGTTCCAAATCATTAAACTTTGATTGGGATGTGTAGAAGAAGGCATTAAAAATGGAAAAAGTGTTGCGCCTGCAGTTCCCACAATACCACCCACCGCAAAACAACTTGCCCAAAACGCGGTGTTTACCCATTCATAAGCGGCAGCCCATAATGATTCGATAATACCAGCATAGGCAACAAAGGGTGCCATATATTTCCATGGATAGTGATCATAAGTTTGAATCCAATAACCCATCCCGCTTTTTACTACATTATCCATGGGATGTAATGTTGGATCGGTTGCCATTGAAATTAATTTATAGCCGATAATTTTATACATCAATAATAATCCCGATGTTGTAAAACCAATCAACAACAAGATTGCTGCGATCACGTGTACTTTCAGCGCTAATTTTCGCAAATGATTTTCTGTGCGACGTTGCAAATAAACTGAGCCATGCATTAGCACCATTAAAACGGAAATAACGCCGGATAATAATGCATAAGGATTTAATAAATCCCAAAAATCACCTGTCCAAAATTGGCGGAAAGTGTGTGGTTCAAAATAAAATGGATAACCTAAAAAACAATTTCCAAATGCTACGCCAAAAACAAATACGGGAACAACAGCACTGATAAACAGCGCCCAATCCCATGTTTTACGCCACGTAGCGTTATCAATTTTGTTACGATATTCATAACCGGGTGGACGTAAAAATAATGAAAATAGAATCAGTAACAGGGCAGCATACATACCAGAAAATGCAGTACTGTAAACAACGGGCCATACGACAAATAATCCGCCACCAGCAAATACGATCCATGTTAAATTGCCATCCCATGTTGGTGCGCTGGTATTTAATACGATGCGGCGATCGGTTTCGTTGCGCAAAAAAGGCATATACATCGTAACACCTGCATCAAAACCAGCTGTTGCCACATAAACCATTAACACGCCACCGATAATTAACCACCAAGCGATTTTTAAGAATTCGTATTCAAACATAAATCACTCCTAATTATGCAAACTACTCGGACCTTTACGCGCAAATTTAAACATCAGAAATAATTCTACAGAAAACAATACACCATAAAATAAGCAAAATAATGCTAAGCTGGTGATTAAAGAAGTGGTGTCAAGTGAAGAGGTTCCCATAAATACCGGCATAATGTCGTGAATGAGCCACGGTTGACGTCCGACTTCCGCTAAAACCCAGCCAGCCTCAGCGCAGATGAAAGGCAGTGGAATAGACCACACACATAATTTGAGAAAAAAAGGATGATCTTCTAACGTGTCACGACTCGAATAAAACAGTCCCGTCACAATCAAAATAAATAACACAAACCACAGACCAATCATAATTCTAAACGACCAAAATGCGATAGCAACATTGGGAATAGCACTTTGTGCTGCTGCTGCAATTTGTGTGGGCGTTGCGCGCGCTATATTATTTGTATACGGCAATAACAAATACACAAATCCTAAATCATGCAAATGTTTTTGATAAATTGCCACGTCTGATTTTGTCGCTGTTTTTGCCCACATTTTTTCAAGTGAAGTATATGCTTTCATTCCACTGACAACGCGTTTTTTATTTTTTTGAATAATGGGTTGGATACCTTCAACGGTGCCAGTCAGTGAGTGTGTTGCAATTAAGCTGAGCGCATAGGGAATATTCACACTGAAATAATTTTTTTGTGTTTGCTGATCTGGCCATGCAATGACAACCCACGCAGCGGGTGCTGGTTCTGTTTTCCATTGTGCTTCGATGGCAGCCATTTTTTCAGGTTCATCTTGCGCCACTTCCAAACCATTTTGATCACCAAAAAAAGCAACCATCACAGAACAAATAAATCCAAAACCAACCGCAATGGCGAATGAACGCTTTGCAAATTCCACGTCTTGTTTTTTCAAAATGTAATATGCGCTGATGCCCATCATAAAAATAGAGGATAAAAATAATCCCGCAAAAGCAACGTGACCGATGCGAATTTGTGCGAGATGGTGCATGTATAATGCGGCAATGCTGTTTAACTGCAATGTCATATTTTGATAATCAAAAAAAGTTGAGATGGGATGTTGCATCCAACTGTTGGCAGCAAGAATATTCACGATTGATAAGCTTGCGCCAAATGCCATAAAAAAAGTTACCATGAAATGTGCAAGTCGACTTAATTTATCCCAGGAGAAAAAGAATAATCCAAACATGGTTGCTTCTAGCATGAAAGCAGTGATTCCTTCGATGGCAAGAACCGGTCCGAAGCTTCCGCCGATCATACGCGAAAAATATCCCCAGTTTAATCCGAATTCAAATTCCATCGTGATTCCACTGATTACACCGATTGCGAAATTAATGGCTAATAATTTTCCCCAAAAACGAGTCATGTCTTTATAGATTATTTTTCCCGTTATTAAATAACAGGCCTCCATTGCAACGAGCAACCATGTCATTCCTAATGTGATGGGAACAAATAAAAAATGAAACAGCGCGGTGAAGGCAAATTGCCAGCGAGATAATTCAACGACAGCCATGCTAGGTAACACGGGATATTCCTTTCAGGTTGTTGAAATCAATAGACCTCTTGCATAACCTCGATTAATGGACGATCTCTTCGAAAAAATTTTCTCAAAATGCTCACATACTAACGTGTATGCTCCGCTTTTTCGAAAATCTTTTCTGTGACCTCGTCGCATTACTCAAGGTTATACAAGAGGTCTAATTTTCATTAATTTAACATTCTTTCGAGAACTGGTCTAGTTTTGTACGAAATTGAGTTTGATTCTCATTATCATGCAAAAATAATTATTTTTACTTATTTTTTTTTTCAATTATGTTATTTTTAGCAACTTAATGATGTAAGCAGGGAGTGAAAAAAAATGACAGTGGGTTGGATTGTTATCTGTTTGGTTGCAATGGTTATTCTGTTTTTTCAGCGCGCATCATTGTCTGTTTGGACCATTAGCATGGTGTTATGGTTAGCGCTCTGCTCTTATTTTTCCACCTTTCATTTTGTCACACTCATTATTCTTTGGTGTACTGTTGCTGCAATATTTATTTTGCTGAATGTGCGTCCATTGCGTCGCCATTTATTTTCACGCGCACTGTTTCGTTTTTATCGCACAGTAACGCCAGCGTTATCGGATACTGAACGTGAAGCACTCAATGCGGGCAGTGTTGGTTGGGAAGGTGAATTATTTAGTGGTATGCCATGTTGGGATAAATTACAAAAAATCCCCTTTTCAACATTGAGCGCTGAAGAACGCGCATTTATGGATGGACCGGTTGAAAAATTTTGCAGCATGGTGAATAGCTGGAAAATGCATCACACGATGCAAATTCCAACTGAATTACTCGATTATCTGCGCAAAAATGGTTTTTTGGGAATGATTATTCCGAAAATATATGGTGGTTTGGAATTTTCTCATTTTGCGCATTCACAAGTGATTACCAAATTAGCGAGCGCGAGTTGCGCAACTGCCATTTTAACGAGTGTTCCTAATTCATTAGGACCAGCAGAATTATTATTGCGTTATGGAACTGAAGCACAAAAAAATTATTATTTACCACGTTTGGCGAAAGGTGACGATGTTCCCTGCTTTGCGTTAACCAGCCCTGTTGCGGGCTCAGATGCGGGTGCGATTGAAGATTATGGTGTGATTTGCGAAACGGAATTTGAAGGTAAAAAACAACTCTGTATTCGATTAAATTGGAACAAACGATATATTACCTTAGCACCTGTTGCAACATTATTAGGTCTTGCATTTAAATTATATGACCCAGATCATTTGCTGGGATCACAAGATTATCTCGGCATTACCTGCGCATTAATTCCAACGCATTTGAAAGGCGTTGAGATTGGTCGTCGTCATGCACCCTTACACAGTCCGTTTCCAAATGGTCCGACACAAGGACACGATGTTGTTATTAATATCGATGCCATTATTGGTGGCGCTAAAATGGCGGGTCAAGGATGGCGCATGCTGATGGAATGTTTAGCGGCAGGACGTGGCATTTCACTTCCATCGATGGTAACAGGCGGTTCGCGCATGGCAGCATTAGCAACGGGAGCGTATGCACGTATTCGACAACAATTTCACATGCCGATTGGAAAAATGGGTGGCGTTGAGGAAGTAATCACACGCATCACAACAAATATATATGCGATGGAAGCAACGCGTGTTTTTACCGTTTCAACATTAGATCAAGGTGCGCGTCCTGCCGTGGCGAGTGCTATTGCAAAATATCACACTACTGAAATGAGCCGACGTGTTGTGAATGATGCAATGGATATTCATGGCGGCAAAGGTATTTGCATGGGAGAAAAAAATTATCTTGCGCAAGGTTATATTGAATTGCCAGTGAGCATTACGGTTGAAGGCGCGAATATTTTGACACGCTCCATGATTATTTTCGGACAAGGTGCTGTGCGTTGTCATCCCTATGTTTTAAAAGAAATGATGGCGGCGATGAATGACAATAAAGAAATCGGATTAAAAATATTTGATGAAGCGATTTTTGCGCACTTGGGATTGATGGTCAGTAATAAAGTACGCGCATCGATTTTGGCAGTAACGAATGGTCGTTTATCTCGCGCGCCCCAAGGTCCGATGAAACGGTATTACCAACAATTTGCACGTTTTTCTGCGGCATTGGCTTTCATGGCAGACATGGCGATGGTTTTTATGGGCGGTGAATTAAAACGCGCAGAAAAATTATCGGGACGATTTGGTGATTTGTTGAGTAATTTATATTTGGGTTCTTGCGTGATTCGTTTTTTTGAGAACTCAGAATATCCAGAAGAAGAATTACCTGTGGTGAAGTGGATTTGCCAAGATTTATTGTACAAAATGCAGTGCCAATTAGACGGTATTTTATTAAATTTTCCCAATTCGTTGGCTGCAAGAATAATTCGTTATACGATTATTTTTCCGCGTGGAAAATATTTGTGTCCGCCCAGTGATCGCTTGGGCGCAATCGTTGCAAAATTATTGGGAGAACCGAGTCGACTTCGTGAGCGTTTATCAAAAGATCTTTATACGACGCCGAATAACAATAATCCTGCGGCCCTTGTGCAACAAATTTTAGAGCAAGTCATTCTGGTTGAGCCGCTTGAGAAAAAATTGGCAGCAGCGCGACGTGAGTTAACGTCTCATCCTAAAACGCGAGACGAATTAATTACAGCAGCAGTTGCGAAAAAATTAATTACGGAGGAAGAATCAACATTATTGACGGCAACGTTTAACGCAAAAATGAATGTGATTAATGTAGATGATTTTAGCGCGGAAGCGTTTTAATGAAAGATAATAAAGTGTGGTTTGCAGAATATACTGCTGGTGTGCCTGAAACGATTAACCCCGATGCATTTGATTCACTACCTCATTTATTTGATCACTACGCGGAAGTGTTTTCTGATCGTCCTGTATTTACCAGTTTTGGTGTTAGTATGACGTATCACCACATGAAGGATCAGGTTAACAATTTTGCCGCATTTTTACAAAAACAATTAAAATTAAAAAAGGGTGATCGCATCGCTGTGATGATGCCTAATTTATTGCAATATCCGGTTTCTATTTTTGGTGCATTAAAAGCAGGGTTAATTGTAGTAAACGTGAATCCGCTTTACACAGCGCCAGAGTTAGCTTTTCAATTAAAAGACTCAAGCGCTGAAACGATTGTGGTGATGGAAAATTTTGCTGATCGCTTGGAGATAGCGCTTCCGAACACACCCATTAAAAATATTATTATTGTCAAAGTCGGTGACATGCTGGGCATGATCAAAGGCAATTTTTATAATTTTGTTTCTCGCTATATCAAAAACAGCATTCCTCGTTATGTGTTAAACAATGCAATTTCTTTTAAACGGGCTTTAGCAATCGGTGAAAAATATGTTTGCGATTATGTTGGCTTAAAAAATACGGATGAAGCATTTTTGCAATACACCGGCGGTACAACAGGGCGTTCAAAAGGGGCGATTTTAACGCATCGAAATATTATCGCCAATGTATTGCAATGTGTTTCATGGATTCGTGGTGTGAAAGCGCAACAGTGCGGCGTGATGCTGGGTGCATTGCCGATGTACCATATTTTTTCGCTCACTGTTTGTGGTATGTGTATTTTTCCAATGGGTGCGTCAACATTACTTATTGCTAATCCGCGTGATACTGCTTACTTAATTAAAGCGATTAAACACGCTAGCATTACGATGATAATAGGATTGAATACATTATTTAATGCAATGTTAAATCATCGTAGCTTTGCCAGCATTGATTTCTCCACATTGAAATTAACGATTTCAGGTGGTATGGCAATGCAAAAAGCCGTTGCTGATCGTTGGCAACAAGTAACCGGTGTTCCTGTGTTAGAAGGATATGGACTCACGGAATCAAGTCCGGTCATCACATTGTGTCCTATCAGTAAAACGTATTTCACTGGCAGCGTGGGTCTCCCTATTCCTTCGACAGAAGTAACTATTCGCGATGATTCACGCCAAGATTTATTTTTTCATAAAATAGGTGAGATTTGGGCGCGTGGTCCGCAAGTGATGAAAGGGTATTGGCACGCAGAAGAAGAAACCAACAATGTGATTGATCAACAGGGTTGGTTGCGTACGGGTGATATTGGTTACATGGATGAGCACGGATATGTTTTTATTGTTGATCGAAAAAAAGATATGGTGTTGGTGTCTGGATTTAATGTGTTTCCAAATGAAGTAGAAGCGGTGATTGCATCCCATCCGGGTGTGCAAACCGTTGCTGTAATTGGTGTGCCAAATGAAAAAACCGGTGAAGCCTTAAAAGCTTTTATTATTAAAAAAGATCCGAATTTAACAAGAGAAACATTAATTGCGTTTTGTCGAAAATCGTTAACTGGCTACAAAATACCGCATTTTATAGAGTTTCGTGATACGCTGCCGATGTCGACAGTGGGAAAAGTGTTGCGGCGTGAATTGCGTGAAGAGACAATGAAAGTTTAATTTAATAATGATAGAATTCTCAGCATGACAACATCTCATCAAACTCATTCTGTACAAATTGATCATGTCACCATCGGTGGTGGTGCACCAATTGTTGTGCAATCCATGACGGACACGGACACCGCTGATGCCGTAAAAACCATTTCACAAATTAAGTTATTAATTGATGCCGGTTCTGAAATAGTTCGTATTACAGTCAATACTGAAGCCGCGGCAGCGCAAGTCAAGACTATTCGAGATGCATTAAATAAATCAGGTTACGATCACATTCCCATTGTGGGGGATTTTCATTACAACGGTCATCGTTTACTAAAAGAATTTCCCGATTGCGCAAAATCACTTTCCAAGTATCGTATCAATCCTGGCAATGTGGGTTTTGGTGCGAAAAAAGATGATCAATTTAATCAAATGATCGAAGCAGCAATCCACTATCAAAAACCGGTTCGCATCGGCGTAAATTGGGGCAGTTTAGATAAATCGCTTTCAACACACATGATGGATGAGAATGCGAAATTAAAAAATCCCAAATCATCGCGCGATGTGTTGCGCGAAGCATTGGTTGTTTCTGCATTAACCTCAGCAGAGGCCGCAGAAAAATGCGGATTATCTTCCGATAACATAGTGCTTTCGTGCAAAGTCAGCAATGTGCCCGATTTAATTGTTGTGTATCAAATGCTCGCAGAACGAAGTCATTATGCTTTGCATTTAGGATTAACTGAAGCAGGCATGGGAAGTAAAGGCATTGTTGCATCGAGCATTGGAATGGGAATTTTATTACATCAAGGTATTGGTGACACGATTCGCACATCACTCACGCCTGAACCGAATGCCTCACGCGACAAAGAAGTGATTGTGTCGCAACAAATTTTGCAGTCATTGGGTTTGCGATCATTTTCTCCGATGATTACCGCTTGTCCCGGATGTGGCCGCACAACGAGTACTTTTTTCCGAGAATTAACACAGGCCGTGGACATTTTTATTCGCGAAAAAATGCCGCAGTGGCGAAAAGAATATCCTGGTGTTGAGAATTTACAGCTTGCTGTGATGGGTTGTGTGGTGAATGGACCCGGCGAAAGCAAACACGCCAATATTGGTATAAGCTTACCCGGAACGGGTGAAGCACCGGTTGCCCCTGTTTTTATGGATGGCGAAAAAGTCGCCACCTTACGCGGCGATAATATTATTGCGGAATATCAGGCGATGATTGAAACCTACGTGCGCCGAAAGTACGGATCACAGCGTGTTGGTTAAAATAATTTAACAGTGCCCGCGCGATCCATCTGGTAAAATCGCATTGCAAACTGAATACACTTCTTTGATATTAATGCCTTGTGATCCATACAAATCCGCATTAGAAAAATTAGCATCGGTGACAGTGGCACCAGCAAAATTGGTATAGGTTAAATCTGCACCGACAAAAACAGCATCAATCAGAACTGCGTTCACAAAACTGACTTTCGAATAATCTTGATAAGAGAAATTTGTTTTGATAGCAGTAACCAGCGTGTAATCTGACAAAGTATTATTTTTCATTTCAACGGTTGCGCCAGATAAATTTGCATGCCATAAATCAAAAGGGGGTTGCACCTTCGTATTCACAACAGCATCGGTAAAATCACATGATTCACATTTCCCTGTTTTTTGAAATTGGGTTAATTGTGATGGGTCGTGGTGTAATTTAGCTGTTGCGATCGTTGATAATAACAATAAAATTAAAAAGAAAATTTTTTTCATGCTAATCTCCCACCGTTAACGTGAAAAACAGTATGCGCTGCTGATGAAAATTTTCAATACCGTATTTCTATATCAAACGAAAATAAAAATGCGAACCATTATATCCTGCTTTCATTCGTTTGCATTGTCACGGCATGTTCTCGAGAAGACGCCGTAAATACATCCGTGTAGGCTTGTCATTTTCATCCCTGAAAATCACACTTCTCTCAAACACACCATGACAATGCGCTCTCATTCCATTGGATTGGTTCGCATGTAAAAATGCGAATAATGCTTAAAGAAGTGAGCGCATTTTTATAATTTTTCCTCAAAAGCCGAGGAGGTGACGTGGTGCGATTCCCCTTATGCTGAGCGCGTAATGCGCGAGGCAAAGGGGTCGCACCACCAGTCGGATCCCCGCAGGCTTATATGGCAAAAATTCATAAAAATAAACGAACGGATGTAAGATTAATTATTCGCATGTTGAAGTGTGGTGGGTATAATCCATGTCATTACCCATAAATATCCATTAGCGCTTCCCGCGCAATAGTAAAGTTCCGCATTTTTTGCATTCCGATCCACATTTTTTTCG
>MGXZ01000002.1 GCA_001802455.1 Gammaproteobacteria bacterium RIFCSPHIGHO2_12_FULL_39_24 | reverse complement strand
TAGGAGTCTGGGCCGTGTCTCAGTCCCAGTGTGGCTGATCATCCTCTCAGACCAGCTATGGATCGTCGCCTTGGTGAGCCATTACCTCACCAACTAGCTAATCCAACATAGGCTCATCTTTTAGCGTGAGGTCTTACGATCCCCCACTTTGCTCCGTAGAGATTATGCGGTATTAGCCCGAGTTTCCCCGGGTTATCCCCCACTACAAGGCAGATTCCTATGCATTACTCACCCGTCCGCCGCTCGCCATCAACCTGTATTGCTACAGATCATGCTGCCGCTCGACTTGCATGTGTTAAGCACGCCGTTAGCGTTCAATCTGAGCCAGAATCAAACTCTTCAGTTTTAACTGGCGTGACTATTTAAACTAAGTCACAAAGTTTTGTTGCCTAAGCTTTCGCCTAGGACTTAAATATACTCAATCGTAATTGACTATTACTAAGACCCACACAAACTGCTTTTTTTCGATGTTCAAATTTTTAAAGAGCTTTTCTCTTGCGAGAAGGAGGATCATTCTACCCAGTTCCATCTTGTTGTCAACACTGTTTTTTATTTTTTTATTTTCAGTAAATTGTTGTCACATCCGATGTGGAGTGCAAGATACACAGGTTTTTAAAATATGGCAACAGATTATTTCAGCATCACCCGCGCAAACTTTCTTTTTCCCACTTGATAAACATGTTCTTCACCAACAGAAATAATTTTTTTTGGATCAGAAACACGTTCACCATCGATTTTCACAGCACCCGCTTGAATCATGCGAATTGCCTCAGATGTACTTGCCACTAACTCTGCTGCTTTTAATAAATGCGCAATGCCCAAAGAACCGGGCAATGTGATTAATGCTAAATTTTCCGGCAATTCATTTTTCTGAAAACGATTCACGAAATTTTCTTGTGCGCTTTTTGCAGCAAAATTACCGTGAAAACGCGAAACCAATTCCTGCGCTAATTCAAATTTAATATCGCGCGGATTACGACCCTCCTGCATCGCGACACGCAACGCATTTATTTCAGCAATCGGACGAAAACTTAAATACTCAAAATAACGCCACATCATGTCATCTGACACTGACATGGTTTTTCCAAACATATCATCCGGTGAATCAGTAATGCCAATATAATTATTTAATGATTTTGACATTTTCTGCACGCCGTCTAATCCAATTAATAATGGCGTGGTGATAACACATTGTGGTTTTTGTCCAAAATGTTTTTGCAATTCACGTCCAACCAGCAAATTAAATTTCTGGTCCGTGCCACCCAATTCCACATCTGCTTTCATCATGACTGAATCGTAACCTTGCACTAAAGGATAAATAAATTCATGAATAGCAATTGGTTGATTCGCTGCATATCGTTTTGCAAAATCATCACGTTCTAAAATTCGCGCGACCGTGTACAAAGAAGACAGTCGAATTAAATCGGCCGCAGATTGTTTTCCCATCCATTCTGAATTAAACATCACGGTTGTTTTTTGCGGATCTAGAATTTTGAAAACCTGATCAGTGTATGTTTTTGCGTTAATGGCAATTTCTTCGGAAGATAATGGTTTTCGTGTCACATTACGTCCAGAAGGATCACCAATTAACGCGGTAAAATCTCCAATTAAAAATAATATTTCATGGCCCAACTCTTGAAATTGTTTTAATTTATTAATCACAACGGTGTGACCCAAATGCAAATCAGGAGAAGTGGGATCCACACCCAATTTTACGCGCAACGGAACACCTGTTTGCAATCGCTCGATTAAAAATTCTTCTCCAATAATTTCATCCACACCACGTCGAATGATTTCTACTGCTGCCGAACTCATTTTCAAAAACTCCGAGAAAAAAGTTGACCCTAATCCACTTGATGATTAAGGTAGTGTGCGAAAAAAATTTAGGGCAACGGGAAAAAGTAATGGACCACACAAAATGGACACTGAGCAAACGATTCACTGCAATTGCTTTCATCTTATTCACACTCGGCGCCATTATAAGTCACTTTCACAAAAACCACACGCACGTTGTTGTCGCTGAAAAAAAGGGAATTGTCGTCATTCAACCAACACCACCTCCACACACCCCAACACCACTGACTAAAACCGTTGCATTTAAAACGGCGACAATTTATCACAGCTTAGCGGCTGCAGAAAAAAATGCGGGATTAACTAAAAAAATGGATGTGCAATTAAATAAAATGTTTGCAAATCAAAACATCGCGCACGACATTCATCCCGGCGATCGACTCGAAGTGCTGTATCACGAATATTTTATTGGCGATCAAAAAGATCATCCTGGTCACATCATTGCAGCCAAAATTGTTGGAAAAAAAGACGATGTGAGTGTGATTCGATTTGATGCACCCAATCATCACGTGGGTTATTACAAAGCAAATGGTCAAGGTATTATGCCCGCATTTTTAAGAGTGCCAGTGCATTATGTGCGTATTGGATCTTATTTTACGTATCATCGTTTGGATCCGATCTTACACGAAGTGCGTCCACATTTAGGCGTTGATTTTGATGCGCCTGAAGGCACGCCGGTAAAAGCAATTGGTGATGGCATTGTTGTTTTCTGCAAACAAATGCGCGGGTATGGAAATGTATTGATGATTCAATATAATCGCACGTACAAAACACTGTACGCACATTTAGAAAAATTCGCGCGTCCGATTAAACCACATGAATACGTGAGAAAAGGCGAAGTGGTTGGTTATGTGGGTGAAACCGGTTGGGCAACCGGACCGCATTTGCATTTTGCCGTGTATAAAAATGGCGTTCCCGTCAATCCACTCACCGTTAAATTTCCCAGCAGCGCATCCGTGCCAGAACGTTATCGTCATGCTTTTTTTGATAAAGAGGATCAGTGGTTTAATGAAATGAAATTATTTGAGCAGGCGAGGATGGCGAAGAAATAATCACCTTACATTACTCTACTCTGCGTAACAGGTTGCGGCTTCAATTCAGCAACTTTGTTTTGTAATGACGTAATCCAGTTCGGCGGCACATCCACCAACGGTCCGTTGGGACGCATGCCAAAAAATTCGCAAGTTTTTTTGTTCTGCGCTTTTTGAAGTTTTTGCTTGAGATCATCTTCGGATAAGTCGATCAACGCATCAGCACCGCCTTGTGCTTCGATCCATTGGCAGAGTTTGATATAAGAGGAAAGCGTTTTGCAGCGTTCTTGATTGTCTAATTTTTTACTTTCGAGTATTAACTTTTTTTGCAAAGAACTTATAAAATCTTCTGATGATGATGCTTCCTGTTTGAATAGTGCGATCACTATCTCTAACTGACTACAATTAACACGGGTAGCATTATCGGACGAATTGGGAAATAATTTTTCTATTCCCGAGATTAACTTGACTTGGTTTGTAGCGCTAGCAACGCTGACAGCTCGTAATTGTGCAATCGTTTTGGGATTTAATGTCGTGTTATTAAAACTCACCGCAGAATAGATTTTAGTTTTAAAATTTGTAAATTCAGCACGTGATAAATCAGCTGTGGCTAAATCTATTTTATCTGTTTCAGAATCACCAAACTTAATTCCTGGAATTTCCCCAACAATTTTCACGCCTTGAAAGAATGTGCGTAATTTACTGGATTTTATATTGATTAACATTTGCGCCAATCTTGCAAACTCTTTTCCCGTAATCGTGCAACCGTTCAAACTCTCTAAGTTCGAATAATCAAATGGCGCTTTGACAACAGGCAATGGCACGCCCAACCCACGTGAGAAATTGGCGATATCTGTTACTGCTGCTGCTATCGCGCATTTTTCACCTTGCGTCACTTTCCATTGATCATAACGTGCTTGGATTAATGCGCTATGCACCGTTTTTTGAAAACCAATATCATCTGGCGTTTTTTTATCAAGTTCTTGCGCCATCATCAATGCTGCCATTCCTTTTTGCGCATCGGAATAGTTAGGTTTATTCATTAAGTACAAGAAATTTTCGGTTGTATTGTTGCCGCGTTTTTCAAGTGCGGGTTTGAGATATTTTTTCCAGAGTACATCGGGTTTGATCGACATTGCCGATACAACGTCACCTTTCGCATCACGAACAACATACGTAATAGGTTTTGCAGCATCCACCACCAAATTTTTCATGATCGCACCAGAAAAATTCGTGAAGTTATCAATGGTGCAGCCAGATAAGTTAGCGCCAGATAAGTTAGCGCCATTAAAGTCAACCTTATCTGGTAAATAATTTTGACAATTTTCGCCTGAAAAATCGGCATTTTTAGGTAATACGCAAGGCACTTTTACTGCTTTGGCAAAATCAACAAGCAAATTTAATAATGCCTGCGGCGAAGGCAAACTAGCATCTCTGGATTCTTTTGGCATTGCTAACGCACAACCCACCGCTTGTTGCAACACATTAAATTGCAATTGCGGATCATCGGGTGATGCGTAGAGTGCTGCGAGGGCGGGATTGCCTGACACTGTGCAATCAACCGATTGCAATTTATGATTGTTACCCGCTGCTAGCACGTAAGAAACTTCACCACCCAAAGGAAGCGATCTGATACTAGTGCCTTCAACAATCTGAATACTGGGTGCATTCACTTTACAGTCCAAACCAAAACCTTGCTCAATCTGACAAACCGAAAAAGAAGAATCCTCGCTTTCTTTAATTGTCATGCCACATTGAGTAAGTTTTTCTTGAAGCGCAGAAGCAACCCCTGTTACTCTCCCCGCTGTTACCGCTAGTTGATTATATGCATCAAAAAAAACTTTTGCTTTATCATCAAGATCATCTGGAGCAACCGTGCCTGCTCGGGCTGGATAATATGTGTCACGCAACCAATTTGTCGCAAGCACCGATCGAAATTTTGCAATTAATGCATTTCTTTTTGATGACAATGATTCTTTCTTAGTAGTTGTGAACTTTTCTTCTTCTGAAGTCAAAACAGTTTTGTCACCAAAAATTTTAGCAACGCGTTGCTCAGAAGATAAATTACTCCAGGTATCCTCGCCAATCAGGATACGTACCAACTCATTAAAATCAGCATTACTATCTTGTCTGCTAGCAATAGGTGATTTTTCAGGCGCTGGCTGCTTTGTTGTTTGCTCTAAAAATAATATTAATGTCGATTCTTCAAGGTTGCCAACATAATCTCGCAATGCAATTTTTTTTCCTGATTCTTTTGTTGCGACAAGATTCGCTCCTGTTGTCGTAAAAAAATCACGCTCAAACTTAGACTCTGCATCCAGTGAAATTTTGGATAATGCGACATCAATCGCAGCATTTCTTTTTTGCTTAAGTGCAGCGTCGTCAGTAGGTTGTTCTACAACACCGCCCTGATGTTGCAACCTCACCTTCGCCAACACAATTTGCGGATCCACAGACATTTGGAAAAACTCAAGCAATCGTTCACGACGAGAAAGCGAAGCTACTGTTTTTTCTTCTTGTTTAGCATACAAATTATAATATGTTTCTTTGAACGCGTTAGCGACATCGGTGTCGGGATTATCGCGCACGTATTGGCGCAGAATAAGAAATTGTCTGCCTTTTTCAGACGCCATTTTATTCAAAGTTTCTGTTAAATAACAGTGATTTTTTCCCAATGATTTTTCAAATGCTACAAAAAAATTATCAAGCGTCGTAGTTAATGATGCTAATTGTGCTGGATGTTGATTATTTTCATCACGCGTATCGTCAATATCATAAGTAAATTCTTTTTTCTCATCCCATGTTAAATTTGTGGTAATCGCGCCTTCAAAGTCAGTGCGGTTATCTAAATGAACGCCTGTTAGGTCGGCGTTTGCGAGGTCGGCGTTTGCGAGGTCGGCGTTTGCGAGGTCAAGTGCATAAGATTTTATCGCGTTTTTGTGTTTCTCCACAAAAGAATTTAATAACACACCATTTTTTTCTACCGCTGAATTCAATTTTTCTTCATCCTCCTCAGTAACACGAGGATGTTTCACCTGGTGTAAAAAAGCAGCTCTGCGCAACAAATCAAATTGTTTTTGATATTCAGTGTCAGGATTATCTGAGTTCGCGAGATCAGCCAACACGGGATTCTCGATCACATATTCAATATTGCCTTGCTTATCGGTGACATATTCAAAGCCATGATCGGTAGCAATAAGATCTTGATGCGCGTGACCTAAGCTGATTTGAGGATCCTGTGTTATAAACTCACAAGAAATTCGAAAAACAAATTGTTGCTGCTCGTTAAGAAACACAGTTGTTTTTAAATTGTTTAACTTAATGCCTCGAATCTTAGTAGTTAAAAAATCCACAAAAGATATTGGCGCTAACGGGTTCGTAACTGCAAGCAAATTGATAAGAGCTCCAGCATTTTGAGACTCATATTTCTGAATATTGTTAATTTGTTTTTTTAAATTGTCTTCATTACTGTTTGGATTTTTTTTTCGCGCATACGCTAACATCAAGTTTTGCGCGCATGTTAAAGCCTTTTGATGATCTGGAGTTTTGCGCTGAGTTAAGGCTACGTTTATCTCATGATATTCGTTATTTTTTTCTAAAAGTGCTCGAAATGAATCTTCGCCAATGTAAAAATTGTCGGTAACAACACAATCACGTACAAACATCACACCAGTGGCAGTAGTGCGGTTCGTCATGTCCTTATTGCTTTCAGTAAGCGCACTCTTGAGTTTAGTAACTTGATCCTGATTCGTTATCTTCGGCATACATCCACCAAACCATTTAAAAAACATCGACGTCACGTTACACTGACCCTGGGTTTTATCATAACACGATGAACATTATCAAAATATTAAGACAAGCTCTAAGGCGTTGAATTTGTGCAACTGTACTATATTGGCCTGATGTCCGGCACCAGCATGGATGGTGTGGACGCCGCACTGGTGTCATTCGAAACGAATGGAAGTGGGAGTGACCACGCCATTACATTAATCGAAACCATCTCCATTCCCATCCCTGAAAAAATAAAATCAAATTTAACTTTACTGTGTCGCGGCGACAATATTTCACTGAAATTATTAGGTGAAACTGACACACAAATGGGAAATTTATTTGCAGGAGCTGTTTTAAAGTTATTATCAAAAGCAAAGATCAATGCAAATGCAATTGCAGCAATCGGCTCACATGGACAAACCATTTATCATCATCCACATTTACCCCATCCTTTTACGATGCAAATTGGTGATCCCAATATTATTGCTGCGCGCACAAACATTACAACGGTTGCTGATTTTCGCAGAAAAGATATTGCGTTAGGCGGACAAGGTGCGCCGCTCGTGCCAGCGTTTCATGCCGCTTTATTCGGTAGAAAAAAATACGATCAAATTATTTTAAATATCGGCGGCATTGCGAATATCACGTATTTACCGGCAAATCGTGAGAAAAAAATAATCGGCTTTGATACGGGGCCGGGAAATACACTATTAGATTTGTGGTGTGAAAAACACTGCAATAAACCATTTGATAAAAACGGGGAATGGGCACGCTCCGGAAAATTAAATACAGAATTGTTAGCGCGCTTACTCGATGATCCCTATTTTAAAAAACCATTTCCAAAAAGCACGGGACGTGATTATTTTAATTTAAATTGGTTGGGGAACAGTGGGGGTGGGAGCGACCACGCCGAAAATATTCAGAACACCTTAACCGAATTAACTGTAAAAACAATTGCAGACGCAATCACTCACACCCACATTCCCACCATCTGGCTCTGCGGCGGCGGCGCATACAATACTTTTTTAATTGAACGTTTGCACGCGCATTTACCCAATGCTGACATTAAATCAACGCACGAAATCGGCATTGATCCACAATGGATTGAAGCGTGCGCTTTTGCATGGCTTGCAAAACAAACCATGGAAAACAAACCGGGGAATTTATCCAGTGTCACGGGTGCTGCAAAAATGGCTGTATTAGGTGGAATCTTTCAAGTATAAATACACCGGAGAAAATAAGTAATGCGTAAATATTACAATTCACATGACATCACTTTGTGGTTAAACAAGATTCAAGATCAACCTCCATCACAAAAAGACGAAGCGTTTGAAGAACCAGTAGAGTGGCCACCTTCACCTTCCGAAAAATGCTTATCATCTCCTGCAGAATCATCAATATCTGAGAGTGAATATTATTTTGCTATCGAAACCGCAACACAGGACTATCTTATGGGAGTAAAAATACCGTGCCGTAACATAATAATAGAAATATTGGAATATTTTTGCAAAATAGGAATATCGCAGCCTTCTCTTGAGAATATTAAAATCATGGCAACACAAAGACAAACATTAAACACGCTATACCAATTAAAAGAATCACACAGAGACCATGCTGCTGTCGCTTTATCGCAGCGTTTTTTACCCGCACAGAAACAACAGAAACACGGGTGTCACACGCAAATAAAAAAAATTCTAAGAGAGCATTTTTGTTCTGCGAATTTATGTAATGCAACAGTAATAGCAGAAACTCAGAAAAAACTAGATGCTTGCGATGGCAAAAACACTGATGCCTCGCACGCTCTCGCTTTCTAAATAATTTTTCAAATAATCCGACAGCAAAATCTCCACCACGCCTTTTTGCTCAGACGATGCGTGTCGAAATAATAATGATTGCGACGCATCACGAATACCAAAACCCACATGCGACACATGTAAATTCGTGCCGATTTTTTCTGTTAAGTTCCAATTGGGTCGGATAATTTCAATAATACTCACATCGGGAATTTGATTAAACAAAAATGCGCGGGGATTTTTATTGTCATCAAATAATTTTTTCAGTGGCAAATAAGGCAAGCGCACCCATTCTTTTTTCACTGTTTGCGCTAAATGAGCAAGACCTTTTTTAATAAACCAATTAGGGCGATCAATGTCGCCTTCCGCCCATTCTGCAATAGCATTATTTTTTTCATCCTGAATATCACGCGTCACATCACGCACAATATTATTTTTTTGATTTTGTGGGTTCCAATCCACGCTCATAAAATGAAAACGATTTTCGTATTGTGGAATCGCATAATAATAATTTAATTGCAGTAATTTTTTTTCAAATGATTTTTCATCATGCGACAATGCCAACGCTAAAATATTATTCACATACGTGACACAATCAAAACCATCAAAACGATATAGCGGCGCCGAATCAATGTCAGCATGTTCACCCTCGCCTTGTGGATTTGACAAATACGGTGAACCCAAAAATTGTCGACTAAAAAAATCAATGCGGGTGGCGATATCTACCATTGACAAGGACGCCGCCAAGCGAATCAGTTTTTCAGAATGATTGTTTTCTCTCACGCCCACTCCCACTAATAATATTTTTGCCTTAAAAGTAAAACATAGTATATGATTTTAAAATGATACAACAGCTACGCCATGCGTTACTCATTTTATTTTTTTCCACCACCATCTTTGCGCAATGGAACAACCCGCATCACGAATCAACAAGCCACAATACGTTGCATGGCGCTTTTTCAAGCGCGCCCAAAACGCTGGATCCTGCGCGTGCTTATTCTTCCGATGAAACACAAATCATCGCGCAAATTTATGAGCCACCTTTGCAGTATGATTATTTAAAACGCCCTTATCAATTAATTCCACTGACATTGCGCGAAATGCCAACCGTAACCTACGTAACAAAAAACGGAAAAATTATTTATACGATTTATGATTTAAAAATTAAACCGCGTATTTATTATCAACCACATCCTGCTTTAAAAACAAAACGGGAATTAATCGCACAAGATTATGTGTATCAAATAAAACGACTTGCCAGTCCAACAGTAAACTCGCCTATTTTTGGCGTGATGAGCAAATATATTGTGGGATTTTCGGATTACGCAAAAACACTGCAAAATGCGTATCAACATAAGTCTTTTATTAATTTACATGATTATCCACTGGCTGGCGCGACAGTGATCAACAAATATGAATACCACATTAAAATTCATGGCGTGTATCCACAATTTTTATATTGGTTAGCGATGCCATTTTTTTCACCGATGCCATATGAAGCCGATTTATTTTACGCACAGCCCACGATGAAAGAAAAAAATATCACAGTAGATTGGTATCCTGTCGGCACCGGTTCTTATTTGCTTGAAAAAAATAATCCGAATGAAGAAATGGTGCTCGCAAAAAATCCTCATTTTCGCGGTGAAAAACATCCGGTAAGCAACGAAAGCATTCCGCAGGTTGAAAAGTTAGTGTTATCACTCGACAAGGAAAGTATTCCGCGATGGAATAAATTTTTACAGGGATATTATGATCGCTCAGGTATTAGTGCTGATAGTTTTGATTCTGCGATTCAGTTAGATAAAAATGGAAATCCCATTTTAACTAAAGCAATGCAAGAAAAAGGTATTCGTTTAGAAACCACCGTTAGCCCTTCTGTATTTTATATTGGTTTTAATATGCTAGATGAAGTGGTCGGTGGTAACAACAAAAAATTACGGCAAGCGATTTCCATTACCATTGATTACGAAGAATATATTCAATTATTTTTAAACGGTCGTGGCGTTGCAGCACACGGACCTATTCCACCCGGCATTTTTGGATATGAAAAAAATAATATTAACAAAGTGATTTATTTTTGGAATGGACATAATGCGAAACGAAAACCCATTGAAGATGCCAAAAAATTATTAGCGGAAGCGGGATACCCCAATGGCATTGATCCTAAGACGGGAAAAGCGTTGGTACTTAATTATGATGTCACCTCGACTGGCAATCCCGATGACAAAGCACAATTAAATTGGATGCGAAAACAATTTGCCAAGCTAGGTATTGAATTAAATATTCGTCACACCGAATACAATCGTTTTCAAGAAAAAGTGCGCACGGGTAATGTGCAAATATTTTCGTGGGGATGGTTAGCAGATTATCCTGACCCTGAGAATTTTTTATTTTTACTCTATTCTGCAAACGGGAAAGTAAAGCACGGTGGAGAAAATGCCACGAATTATACTGATCCACGTGCAGATGCTTTATTTAATGAAATTAAAAATATGCCAACTGATGAAAAACGATTGATAAAAATCCGCGAATATCTTGCATTGGTGCAAGAAGACGCGCCGTGGATTTGGGGAGTTCATCCGATTGATTTTACTTTATCGCATCAATGGGTCTCGCCCACCAAACCGCATGCGATTGCCAACAACACATTACAATATCAAAAAATAAATCCAATGTTGCGCGCGCAATTACAAGAAAAATGGAATAAACCGATTTTATGGCCGCTGTGGATTTTATTGGGATTTTTAATTTTGATTTTTATTCCGTTGATTGTTACGTATTGGAAGCGAGAAAATAAAACAACAGTGAAGAAATACTGGAAATAAAAACCCCCTCACAAAATAGCGAGGGGTTGATAAAAAAAGCCTACATACTGGGTGGTATATAGCCCGCAAAACTATAATTTCCACCATTCATAGTGGGTTTATTTTTTTGACAAACTGAATTGGATGTTCCGTTATACCCAGTAATTGTGGGGAATTGCCCAACTGGCTGAGTCCAGAGACAGTAAAAAACTGGTGTTGTTGATTTATGATCAGCACTGTACACACTACCCACATACCCAAATTTGACACCCAACGCTGGAGCAAGACTAAAACTTTCCTGCACATTTTCAGCGAAAATGGAAGTGATCTGCGCTGTATTACTGTCTACGCCAGAATAAAATTTTATGGTATACACAGCGTTTGCATTTGCAGTTTTGTTAAAAATAAAGTTGTAAGCTGCATTCGCTGTCGCTGACTCTGACTTTATTGCCAACACCGACGAAGCAAAACACAAACCCATCACCACCGCCAACGCACTCACTGTTTTTACTAACTTCTTCATAATAAACCTCACTGTTTATGAATTAAAAAATTAAAAGCTTGATTTCCAATTTAACGTAATAACTTGATCACCATCTTGTGGGTTGAATGAATAAACAGGAACCAAGAAAGAGGTGCACAAACCATTATCGCCGCTGTCACCCGTTACTGTTGCTTTTGCATCATTTTTTGTTTTATCTCCAACATCAGATGTACTAACGTTTACTGTGCAAGTTGATTTATTGGGACCAACAACCAAGTTGTATGTCAATGTTGCAGATACTGCGCCACTTTGCGTCCCATTCTGCACAATTAATGGACTCGAATCAGTTGGACCTATTGTTTGAGGTAAGCTACCTTTAGGCAAACCGACGGTGCTGTCCGCACCCGCAACCGCTTCAACCAATGTAGCCTGAGCTTGTCCGAAAGGAGTACCGCCAACGACAGAATAGACGTACAAGTAAGGCACCACTGGGGCTGCCAACATCGACGAAGCAAAACACAAACTCATCACCACCGCCAACGCACTCACTGTTTTTACTAACTTTTTCATATAAACCTCACTGTTTACAAAAAAATAAATTAAAAGGGTGAACTTACATTGGAAGGTATAGTACATAACAATTAAAATTTCTCACTCAACAACAAAAAAATCTATTATGTGCAAAATCACGAAAAACCCGCTAAAATTTCAATTGAATAACAAGGTGATACATTATTTTATGACAACAGGATTGTTATGTTCGCCTATCTTCTCCGTCGTATTATTTACGCAATTCCGATATTAATTGGTGTCAATATCATTACTTTTGCATTATTTTTTATAGTGAATTCACCCGATGATATTGCACGCATGCATCTCGGACAAAAACAGGTGACACCCGAAGCCATCCAACAATGGAAAGCAAAAGAAGGTTATGACAAACCCCTTTTTCTCAACCACACGCAAATCGGAATAAAAAAAATCACGGACACTTTATTTTTTACTAAATCACTTGAATTATTTACTTTTCAGTTCGGACAATCTGATCAAGGGCGCGATATTAGCCGTGATATTGATGAACGCATGTGGCCCAGTCTGGCATTGGCCATTCCCACTTTGCTGGTCGGACTTGCTATCAACATTACGTATGCATTATTAATTGCCTTATTTCGCGGCACTTTTTTTGATTATTTTTCAATGGGCATCTGCGTAATCATGATGTCGGTGTCAGGATTATTTTATATTATTCTCGGACAATTTTTGCTGGGAAAATTATTAAATCTCGCTCCCATTTCTGGATATCACGGCGGAATTGATGCCATAAAATTTTTAGTATTACCGGTTTTAGTTGGCATGATCAGCGGTATTGGTGCAGGCACTCGCTGGTATCGCACTATTTTTCTCGAAGAAATTAACAAAGATTATGTTCGCACCGCGCGTGCCAAAGGATTGTCCGAATTAAGCGTGTTATTCAAACATGTTTTAAAAAATGCATTGATCCCTATTGTAACGGGTGTTGTTGTGATTATTCCTACGTTATTTATGGGCAGTTTAATCATGGAATCTTTTTTTGGTATTCCGGGTTTGGGCAGTTACACCATTGATGCCATTGCACAACAAGATTTTGATATTGTGCGCGTGATGGTTTTTTTGGGGACGCTTTTTTATATTGCAGGACTGATCATAACGGATGTGACTTACACATTGGTTGACCCGCGCGTAAGGTTAGCGTGAGTGGGAGTGGGAGTGGGAATGAATGCAGCTTAATTTTCTACCGAGTGATTACCTTGTGTGGTGCCTTGTATTTCTCTGCATCATCACAGCATGTTGGATTCGCAGCCAACAACATTATCGCATTTTATGGAAATCTGTTTTTCAAAAAAAGATCGCGGTGATCGCATGCGTTGTTTTAAGTATGTATGTTGTCATTGGGTTACTGGATTCAATTCATCTCAACATTCAGCATCAACAAAAAAGTGTGCTCGATTTATTTTTCAATCCGCATGATGAAACGACTTACACAAAACCATTTGCAACAGCGCATTTACATATTTTTGGAACTAACAAAATTGGACAAGATGTTTTTTACGAAAGTATAAAAAGTATTCGTACCGGATTATTAATTGGCACGCTCACTACATTATTTATGCTGCCATTCGCTTTATTTTTTGGAACGATTGCTGGATATTGTGGTGGATGGATCGATGACATCATTCAATATGTTTATACCACATTAAGTTCGATTCCAGGCGTTTTACTCATTACCGCGATAGTATTGGTAATGCAAGTTTTTATTTCAAATCATTCGCATTTATTTCCAACCATTGCAGATCGTGCGGATGCGCGATTACTATCGTTGTGTTTTATTTTAGGCATTACCGGTTGGGCGAGCTTGTGTCGATTATTGCGCGCTGAAACATTGAAATTACGCGAACAAGATTTTGTGACTGCGTCGATTGCCATGGGCGCACGCAAAATGAGTATTATTTTTCGTCACATTTTTCCCAACGTGATGCATCTTATTATTATCACTCTCGTTTTAGATTTTAGCGGATTAGTTTTAGCAGAAGCCATTTTATCTTATGTTGGCGTTGGCGTTGACCCAACCACCGCAAGCTGGGGAAATATGATTAACACATCACGTCTGGAATTAGCACGTGAACCGATGGTGTGGTGGCCATTATTAGCCGCATTAATTTTTATGTTTTTTTTAGTGCTGTCTGCGAATTTATTTGCGGATTCAGTCAGAGATGCGTTTGATCCGAGAGTATCGAAAACGTAAAATTACACTTTCATCCAATTGTCTAACTTTAATTTATCATCATTAGCAAGCGCAAGAGCTGACTGGTTAGCGTTGCTTTTTACGCGCTCGCCAAATCGCCTTTTTTCTCAAGCCATTCTTTACGATCAGCAGCGCGCTTTTTCGCCAGCAACATATCCATCACGTTTTCTTCTCTGGTATCGTCCATCAATGTTAATTGCACCAAGCGACGCGTGTCAGAACTCATGGTCGTTTCGCGCAATTGCAACGGATTCATTTCACCCAATCCTTTGAAACGTTGAATATTCACTTTGCCTTTTAATCCTTCTGCTTGAATGCGATTAAGCACGCCTTCTTTTTCATCTTCATCTAGCGCGTAAAAAACAGATTTACCAATATCGATGCGAAATAACGGCGGCATCGCAACATAAATATGTCCAGCGGTAACCAACGGACGAAAATGTTTTAGAAATAATGCGCACAATAATGTGGCGATATGTGCACCGTCCGAATCGGCATCCGCTAAAATACAAATTTTTCCATAACGTAATGATGATAAATCATCAGAACCAGGATCAACACCAACTGCAACGGCAATATCATGCACTTCATTGGACGCCAACACTTCTTCTGATGACACTTCCCAAGTATTTAAAATTTTTCCGCGCAAAGGCATCACCGCTTGAAATGTTCTATCACGCGCTTGTTTTGCCGATCCACCCGCTGAATCACCCTCCACTAAAAATAATTCTGTTCGCGTCACATCTTGCTCTGAACAATCCGTTAATTTTCCCGGCAATGCGGGGCCCGATATAATTTTTTTTCTCACCACCGCTTTTTCAGAACGCATTCTTTGTTGTGCATTTGCAACAAATAATTCAGCTAGTTGTTTTCCCAAATCAACATGCTGATTTAACCATAAACTCAACGCGTCCTTGACAACACCAGTAACAAATACTGCTGCTTGTCGTGCGGTTAATTTTTCTTTAGTTTGTCCCGCAAATTGCGCGTGCTGTAATTTAATCGATAAAATATAGCGACACTGCTCCCATACATCTTCCGGTGCTAAT
Organism: Gammaproteobacteria bacterium RIFCSPHIGHO2_12_FULL_39_24; assembly: GCA_001802455.1. Classification (GTDB taxonomy): domain Bacteria; phylum Pseudomonadota; class Gammaproteobacteria; order Coxiellales; family Coxiellaceae; genus 2-02-FULL-42-43. Next base: position 92,523 of record MGXZ01000002.1, on the reverse strand, counting down.
TTAATACCGCGCGTTAATAATTTATGAATTTCACAAAATTCCCGTACCGCCTCTAACATTCCCGCGCGCAACCCATTGACATGAGTTCCACCTTGTTGCGTTGGAATTAAATTCACATAACTTTCTGCAACACCGGTTTCACCCTGGGGCAACCACGTTAACGCCCAATCCACCGTTTCACTCTCACCCGTAAAATGCCCCATAAAAGGCTCAGCGGGTAATTGCTCGCAATTTTGTAAGCTGTCTAACAAATAAGATTTTAATCCATCTTCATAATACCAAGTTTGTTTTTCATTTTTTTTCTCATCTAAAAAAATAACCGTTAACCCGGGACACAGCACCGCTTTTGCGCGCAACGTTGCCAACAAAGCGGGCAACACAAATTTATCAGAATCAAAATATTTTTCGTCAGGATAAAAATGAATCGTGGTTCCCGTTTCTTGTTTATCGCAATGATCCACTATTTTTAATTTTCCTTGTGACTCACCACTTTTGAATACCATTTGATAAATATCACCATTTTTTTTCACACTGACGGTTAATGTTTTTGATAATGCATTGACAACTGAAATACCAACGCCATGCAAACCGCCCGAAAATTCATAGGTTTTACGAGAAAATTTCGCGCCCGAATGCAAACGCGTTAAAATTAATTCGACACCCGATACTTTATGCTCAGAATGAATATCCACTGGCATGCCACGACCATCATCACTGACCGTTAATGAATTATCTTTATGTAAAATGACATTAATTTTTTTTGCATGACCCGCAATGGCTTCGTCAACACTGTTATCGATGACTTCATGTGCAAGATGGTTGGGATGTGAAGTATCGGTGTACATTCCAGGATTTCGACGCACCGGATCCAATCCCACTAATACCTCAATTGCCTCAGCTGTATAGGAATCACCGCGTGCTTTGGTTGCCATTTTTTCTCCTTATTGCGAAAATGAGCATCTTCGCGTAGTCTACACCGACTTAATCTATGAGGCTAATTCTATGGAAAATTTATCGAACCCATCGAAAATAAATTTAGAAAAAAGTTATCGATTGCTGCCCTGGATTATTTTTGGCACAGGTATTTTATATTATTGTTTCGCTTATTTGTTACGCGTCTATCCAACCGTGATGGAACATCACTTATTAAATCATTTTGATGTGTCAATAAATGACTTTGGATGGATCACTGGTTTTTATTATATTGCTTACGCACCGATGCAGTTACCCGTTGGTGTTACGGTCGATCGAATTGGTGCGCGACGTTCTTTATTGTTGGGTTGCATTATCGCATTATGCGGCGTGTTAATTTTTGCAAACACACAACACATTGGTATCGCATTAGCAGGTCGTTTTTTAATTGGGCTCGGCGCTGCATTTGGTTATGTCACTGCATTAAAAATTGCATCGCTCTGGTTACCACGTCGAATTTTTGCAACCGCAACTGGATTTCTCACCGGCGCTGGAATGCTCGCCGCAATTGTTACTGATAATTATTTAACTCACTTAATTCGCATAACCCACTTTCACAACGTATTGTTATTTCCGGCTTATGTCGGTGCTGCTTTATTTGTTTGTGTTTTCTTGTTTGTTAAAAATAAAACGGGCGTTAACGCTGACAATCAAATCATTCCTGCCACAACATCCTATACAAGACTGTGCAAACAATTATGGGGCATTATTAAAATGCCGCAAATGTGGTTGATTGGTTTGGTGGGCGCATTACTTTATTTACCTTCATCTGTTTTTGTCGATGCGTGGGCAATTCCATTTTTAAAATCAGCGCGTCATTTCACGCGAAGTGAAGCTGCAGTGGGTGCATCATTAACATTAGCGGGATGGATTATTTCTAGTTTTTTAGCAGGATATCTATCCGATCGATTTGAAACACGCAAAATTCCATTAATCATCGCGTCCATTGGCTCAGCCATCATTTGCTCCAGTATTATCTTTTTACCCATTCAAAATCATGAAATTATTTTAGCACTGCTTTTTATGCTCGGCCTTTTTTGCGGACCGCATCCACTGTGTTTTTCACTCAGCAAAGAAAATTGTTCGCATGAAATTTCTGGTACCGCTGTTGCATTTGCGAATTTCATTATCATGTCAGGCGGCATGATTTTACAACCCGTTGTTGGAGATATTTTAGCGCATCTGGCCGGCAGAACTGCCACTGGCGCACAAGCCGTTTTTACCAATTGGGATTTCTCGATTGCATTAAGCATTATTCCCATCGGATTAATTGCCGCTTATTTCGCCACGCTGTTTATCAAAGAAACATTTGGCAAGCCGAATTAATAATGCGGTTGCGAAGAAGAAATGCGGATTATCTATACTATTATTTATTACCTCATCATGCCTTTTATATTAATTCGGTTGTTGTGGCGATCACGCCACACAACGGGATATCGCAAACGATGGAATGAACGTTTTGGCTATATCACACAACAAAACACACATAATAAAAATATTTGGATTCACGCTGTCTCCGTTGGCGAAACCATCGCGGCCATTCCACTCGTTAAAGCACTCATTAAACAATATCATCCGCAATATCATTTTATTGTTACCACTACCACACCAACCGGTTCAGCATTAGTAACGCAACATTTAAATAATCAAGTCACTCATGTTTACGCGCCATTTGATGTGCCCAGCGCCGTTGCGCGTTTTTTACGTCGCGCAAATATTACATTATGCGTGATCATGGAAACTGAATTATGGCCGAATTTATTAACCATGTGTAAAAAACAAAATATTCCCATTATGTTAGCCAATGGCCGATTGTCAGAACGCTCATCCCTTCGATATCAATTAATTCCTCAATTAACTAAACATATGCTCAGTACCTATCACACCGTTGCTGCACAAGGCGTTCTGGATGGTGAACGTTATTTGCAACTGGGTCTGGATCCCAAAAAATTATTTATCACTGGCAATATTAAATTTGATTTACACATTCCTGATGAATTAATTCAACAAGGCAAAACCATTCGAAAACAAATTGGCGAAGAGCGCCGTGTTCTGATTGCAGCGAGCACGCATGACGGCGAAGAAAATATTATTTTAAATGCATTCCAAAAAATTCGACGAGAAATTCCCACTTTATTTTTGATACTCGCACCACGACATCCTGATCGTTTTCAAAAAGTCGCAGAATCCTGCTTGCAAATGCCATTTAAACTCGCTATTCGTTCACAGAAAACTTCCATCACATCTGAAACCGATATTTTGTTAGTCGATACGATTGGTGAATTACAAATGATTTATGCTGCGGTGGATATTGCTTTCGTTGGCGGCAGTTTAGTTCCCGTGGGCGGACACAATCTCATTGAGCCCGCTGCAGTGGGCTTGCCGATTTTATCAGGACCTAATTTGCATAATTTCACTGAGATCGCAAAATTATTACAAAGCGCGGGCGCTGCGCAAATTGTTACGGATGCAACGAGTATTGCTGATGCTGTTGTAGCACTGTGCTCAGCAAAAGAATTGCGTGAAAAAATGGGAAAATGCGCGCAAGAAACCATCGAAGCCAATCGTGGTGCACTTAAAAAACATTTGGAATGTATTGAGCGTTGTTTGATGTAAGAGGTTGAGGTGTAACGGGTATATAGACCTCACAGTATAAACGTACACTCACTGCTCATCATGCGAATAATTTATCTTATCATCCGTTCATTTATTTTTTAAATTTTTGCCACATAAGCCTGTGGGGAATCCGCTCGTGATGTGACCCCATTTCTTCGATCGCAAGCGATCTGCACAAATGGGAAATCACATCACAGCACCTCCTCGGCTGTTGAGGAAAAATTCACAAAATGCACTCACTGCTTTAGAATTATTCGCATTGTCCCATTAAAAACAGCAGGAAAAATGAGGATCTTTTTGTCGACGAATTATAAATCGCGCAAGATTTTTTATTTTTTTGCGGTAAAATGACCAGGATGATCATTTTAGGAGTGATTGAGACCGGATGTCGAATCACTCCGACCCAAAAAAATCAAAAATCCTTCAATTACCATTGCGATTTATCTTGAGGAGAGAAAAATGATCCTCATTTTTTCGTTTTTAATGGGACAATGCAAACGAATGAAAGCAAGGATATAGCGGTTCGCGTTTTTAGGTGAGAGTGGTATATACACTTCAAAGACAATCAATTTTTGACTATAAAATCAATCAATTGTAATAATTTGTTATTTTGTGACAAAAAAGTATTCATATTCGCTTAATTTCACTATGAGAAGATACAAAAAGGGGACATTTTCGCTTTGGTACCACAGCGTAAGTCCTATTCTAATATTAACTTAATAAATACAGGTTATAATTTTCGGCGTGTTGTTAATTCAGTTCTATTAAGTATAGGTGATCATTTCGTCCATATTTTGAGAATATTTAATTAAGGGGATGTTTTATGAAAAAAGTATTTAATTTCTTATTTCAATGGGGGGGTAATAATACTCAGCCTCAACAAACGCCTGAGCAACAAGCAGCTGTCGCTGAAATAAATCGTTGTGCTGATTCGATAAAAAAAATTATAAAAGAGTATGGCATTAAGGTAACCCCTGAAAAAATTGATGCGCTCGTAGAAAAAGCAGCCAATCCTACTGTAACTTTAGAACGATTAACTGCAATACAAGATGCTTTAAAAAAATCATATGACCTGGCGAACACGAAAGCCAGTAAGCTTGGAAGTATATTAGATACAACGCTTGATGAAATAATCAAATCAGATGAAATACTGGAAGAGGCATTAAAAGAAACTTTCAGAAGGTCTCTTTAATAACGCCGCTAAAAATACTGATAGGTCACAGCGCGATACTTACTTGCTGTGACCCGTCGATCGGATGATTACCCCACTTCCATCGGATCGATATCGACAATCCATTTCAATCCTGCTATTTTTTTCTGTTGCTCAATGTGATCAATCACGTTTCCCATCGTTTGTTTTAACGCGGATCGTTTTGATGATTGAAATAACATTTGTGCGCGATAAAAGCCCGCTTTTTTTTCCATATACGAAGGAAAAGGGCCTGCTATTTCGGTGTCGATTGCAGATGATACTATATTATTTTTTGCACACATTAAAAAATCATGCACGCGTTCTTTGTTTTTTGCTTCAGCGCGCAACAATGCTAAATGTATAAACGGTGGTAATTGCGCTTGCGCGCGATCGTTTAGTGCTAATGTTGAAAAATGAAAGTAATGGTGATCAAATAAATTTTTTAATAAAGGGTGATTCGGATGATGTGTTTGAATCAATACTTCGCCTTTTTTTTCAGAACGCCCTGCGCGTCCCGCGACTTGAATTAACGATTGCGCCAACCGCTCAACTGCACGAAAATCGCTGGAAAATAAGGCGTTATCTACATCAAGCGCTGCAACTAAAGTGACATTTTCAAAATGATGTCCTTTCACTAACATTTGTGTTCCCATTACAATATCCACTTCACGATTATTCACTTTATTTAAAGTAGTCTCTAATATTTTAAAATTCGTCATCGTATCGCGATCAATGCGCGCGATTTTTTTATCTGGAAATAATTTTTGAATCACTGCTTCTAATTGCTCTGTGCCCAAACCCAAAATCATCAACTCACCTTGATGACATGACTGACAAATTCGTGGCGGAATAGTTTCATATCCGCAATGATGACACGCTAATTTTCGAGGACGATCGTGCAGTGTTAATCGTGCATCGCAGTGTACGCACACCGCAGACCATCCGCAATGATGGCACAACAAAACAGGCGCATATCCACGTCGATTCAAAAATAATAATACTTGGTTATGTTGCGCAAGATGGTGTTGCATTTTTTCAATAACCGTTTTGCTCAAACCATGCTGCAATTTCTCGCCACACACATTATGCAAAGTAACGGTTGGTAATTGCGCAGCGCCGGAGCGCGCTGACAAAGTTAACAAATGATATTTTTGCTGATTTACATTATGAATGGTTTCAAGTGAAGGCGTTGCTGAACCCAAAATAATGGGAATTGACGCTATTTTTGCGCGCATCACAGCAACATCTCGCGCTGAATAACGAAAACCACTGTGTTGCTTGAATGATAAGTCATGTTCTTCATCGACAATAATAACACCGCAAGCGTTAAGTGGCACAAAAACTGCTGATCGCGTCCCAATCACAATACAAGGTTTATCGTGTGTTGCTTGCAACCATGCTTTACAACGTTGTACATCTGTTAATCCAGAATGTAACAACAAAACGGGCACTGAAAATCGCATTTGAAAACGAGAAACGGTTTGTGGTGTTAATGCAATTTCAGGCACCAACACCAACGCTTGCTGATTTTTTTTCAACACGTCAGCGATGATGCGAAAATATATTTCAGTTTTTCCACTGCCTGTGACACCCGCCAATAAAAATGGTTGAAATTTTTTTTCTGTCTGTGAGTGGTGAATTGCGTTAATCGCTTGCTGTTGTTCTTCACTTAATTCAAAATCAGGCAGAGCACGTATGATTTCTGTTGTCGTATTTTCAGTTGCCATTTTTTTTTCAACACGACCCTCGCGAATTTTTTTTGGCAACGTTCCTACGATCACCTCACCCAACGGGTACTGATAATAATCACTCGACCAACGATACAAAGATAATAATTTTTCATCTAATAATGGTTTCTCATCAATCAACTCACTCACAGATTTTAATTTATCAGCTAATAAATCCGAAACGGCTGAAATACCAACGATAACACCAACCACTTTTCTACGACCAAAAGAAACAGACACGCGCTGGCCTACTTGCCACATCGAACGAGGCACATTTTCGCACGGCAAATAATCAAATGTTTTTCGCAAAGGCGTTGGAATGGCGATCTGAAGAAAAAAGGTTTCTGGCTGCATGCCGTTATTATCCAAACATTCAGCAGTGAAATCTACAAACAATTATGCTATGTTAGCCCCAAAAATGTGCTTGGCATTATGACGAGAGGATAATATGGGCAAATTTAGCACCAATGAATTCAAGAACGGATTAAAAGTCATGATCGATCATGACCCTTATAACATTTTAGAAAACGAATACGTTAAACCCGGCAAAGGCCAAGCATTTAATCGCGTTAAATTGCGTAATTTAAAAACCGGTCGCGTGCTTGAACGCACATTTAAATCGGGTGATGTACTGGATGGCGCGGACGTGGTTGATTGCGATATGCAATATTTATATTGCGATGGTGAATTTTGGCATTTTATGAATCCAGAAACATTTGAACAAATTTCTGCGAGCGCTACTGCTGTGGGTGATACAAAACAATGGCTCAAAGAACAGGATATTTACATCATGACATTGTGGAATGGTGTACCACTGACTATCGAAGCGCCAAATACAGTGACACTCAAAATCGTACAGACTGATCCTGGTATTCGCGGCGATACTGCAACGGGTGGCACAAAACCCGCTACACTTGAAACGGGTGCTGTGGTTCGTGTTCCTCTTTTTATCGAAGAAGGTGACATTATTAAAGTGGATACGCGCAAGGGCGAATATTTGTCGAGAGCGAAGTAGTGGGAGCAAGCGTCTGGAAACCCACTGCGTCACCAATCAATTTGAAACTTCGCGCACAATTATATTCGAAAATCCGTCAATTTTTTCTCGAACGAAATGTTCTTGAAGTAGAAACACCACTGCTGTGTCATCACACGGTTACTGATCCGCATATTGAAAGCTTTGCAGTTCACACGCACACAACCTACTATCTGCAAACTTCTCCCGAATACGCAATGAAACGCCTCCTCGCTGCCGGCAGCGGATCAATTTACCAAATCACCAAATCATTTCGCATTGGTGAATCAGGGCGTCAACATAATCCTGAATTCTCACTGCTAGAATGGTACCGCGTTGATTTTAATCATCACGACCTGATGAATGAAATTGATTTGTTTTTACAATTCACAATCAATACAAAACCAGCAGAAAAAATTTCTTATCAAAATTTATTTTTAACTCATTTAACTATCGATCCATTTAAATCCACTCTATCGGCATTAAAAAAATTAATAGTAGAAAATAATATTCGCATCGATTTAGATCAATTGGATTTTGATACCGCATTACAAATTTTATTATCACATGTAATTGAGCCAACATTAGGTATCGAAAAACCTTTATTTTTACATGATTTTCCCATCACACAAGCAGCACTCTCCACCATTCGTCATGATGATCCGCCGGTGGCAGAACGTTTCGAGCTGTATTTACAAGGCGCTGAGATTGCCAATGGTTTTCACGAATTGACTGATCCTGTTGAGCAAGAAAATAGATTTAAAAAAAATCAAATAGTGCGAAAAAACCATAATCAATCCATTCCTACAATAGATTATTATTTTATTGATGCGCTGAAATACGGATTGCCAGCTTGCGCGGGGGTTGCTATCGGATTAGATCGTCTTTTAATGTATTATGCAAAAATCACCTCTATTTCAGAGGTGATTGCTTTTCCATTTGATCGTGCATGAAGCATTTCAAACCAATACTCTCGCCCACACACAAACTTTTGTCTGCGCACAGCGCGTCACTCCATTTCATCTTATTTTTTTCAGTCAAGATGATTACGGTTGAGCCCAATCGAAAATGTCCGACTTCATCCCCTTTTTCGAAAACAATATTTTGATCCGTATAATGCCACACTGCTGTTTTACGTTTTCGTTGTGGCGCAACAATACCATGCCATTTCATCGACACGCTTCCCACAATCATGGCACCTACCGCAATCAATGCTATTTTTCCAATATCCGTTTCGAATAAACAAATCACGCGCTCATTACGCGCGAATAATCCCGGCACATTGTTAACGGATGATTGATTCACCGAAAATAATTTTCCCGGAACATAAATCATTTTTATTAATTTTCCAGTAATCGGTATATGAAAACGATGATAATCTTTTGGTGATAAATACGCTGTCAGAAAATTTCCATTTTCAAAATAATGGGCTAATGCTGCATCCTGCCCGCACAAATCCAGTAAATTAAAATACGCGCCTTTTGCTTGCAATAACTGATCTTGTTTTATTGTTCCGCACTCACTCACGGTACCATCAACAGGACTAATAATATTATTGAATTCTGTTGAAATAATACGCGCATTCGATTTTAATTCGCGTGTAAAAAAATCATTGAATGTCACGAATTGTCGATAATCATTTATTTTGGCCTCACGCATATTCACGCCGTATCGCGCAATAAATTTTTTGATGCCAAAACGCGTCAAACAACCCAATTTTGCATTGGCCAATTTTCCCATTAGATGAGAAAAAAAATGCTGCGGAATTAAATTTTGTTGCCAGTATTTCACGCTTCCACTCCCACTCCCACTCGCACTCACTTATAATCAAATTTTAAAGCAAAGAAGGATACCACACTTGAAGATCTATTTAGTAGGCGGCGCCGTACGAGATGAACTGTTGGGAAGACCAGTTGTTGAAAAAGATTGGGTTGTGGTGGGTGGTACGCCAGAAGAGATGATTGCTCAAGGTTTTCAGCCGGTCGGTAAAGATTTTCCCGTTTTTTTGCATCCTAAAACACACGAGGAATATGCGCTTGCTCGCACGGAAAGAAAAACGGGAAAAGGGTATAAAGGATTTCATTTTTACACCGCAGCAGAGGTAACTCTTGAAGCAGATTTAATTCGGCGTGATTTAACAATTAACGCAATGGCGAAAAATAAAGAGTCGGGTGAGTTGGTTGATCCCTATGGTGGTCAACAAGATTTACAGAAAAAATTATTGCATCATGTTTCACCGGCATTTTCAGAAGATCCCGTTCGCATTTTACGTGTTGCGCGATTCGCTTCTCAGCTGCCCGATTTTCAAGTGCATCCTGAAACCAACGCGCTCATGCAACAGATGGTAAAATCCGGTGAAATAGATGCATTAGTTGCTGAACGTGTCTGGAAAGAATTATCACGCGTACTGATTGCACAAAATCCAGTTCGGTTTTTTGAGGTACTAAAAAAATGTGGCGCACTATTTATTTTATTTCCAGAAATAAATGATCACGTTGATCTAACCGTATTGCAACGCGCTGTCACCCTGTCACCAGAAGGTATCGTGCGATTTTCAGCTTTATTGTATTATTTATCACAAGCCGACATTAACTTTATTTGCGATCGATTTCGCATTCCCAGTGAATTTGGTGAACTGGCATTATTGGTTTCGAAATTTCATACCACTTATCACCAACTCAATACACGCGATGCCGCTGAATTACTCTCTATTTTAAAATCAGTTGATGCCTTTCGACGTCCCAAACGATTTTCAAACTGGATAATGGCTTGTCACGCAATTTATCCGTCACAAAATCATTTTGAAATATTAATGAAAGCGCTGGTTGCAGCAAAAAGTGTCGATACACACTCTTTGGTCACGCAAAAATTACAAGGCAAAGCCTTTGCAGATGCACTACAAAAATTACAATTGAGCGCGATTGGAAAAATAGTGTGAGGTGGATCACCACAACATAAAATGATCGACAATTAACGCAACAAACAATAACAATAAATATAAAATCGAAAATCGAAACACCGTCATCGCGAGAACCGCTTCATCCGTGCGCATTAATCTGATTGTCCATTGCAAAAAACGTGCGCCCAATAAAATGGCTGCAACACAATAAATCCATCCTGACATGCCAATAGCAAAAGGCAATAACGTAATCGCGATTAATAGAATTGTGTAAAAAATAATATTTTTTTTGGTATAAGCAATACCATGTGTGACTGGCAACATCGGTACATCTGCTTTTGCATATTCATCCACACGATAAATTGCAAGCGCCCAAAAATGCGGCGGCGTCCAAACAAAAATAATCAACATTAAAATAATGGCGCCGGCATCAATATGACCCGTCATTGCAACCCAACCTAATAACGGTGGCGCAGCACCCGCTAAACCACCAATCACAATATTTTGTGGCGTTGCATGCTTTAAATAACCTGAATAAATTCCAGCATAACCCACCAAAGTACAAAACGTTAAAATTGCCGCTAACATGTTGACAAATTGAATTAAAACAAATAATCCAGCGGCACATAAACTCATTGCGAAAATAATCGCGTTTTTGATTTTTACGTTTCCGGTTACCAGCGGTCTGTTTTGAGTGCGATACATAAATTGATCGATACGCCGATCAACAATGTGATTAATCGCTGCAGCACCACAAGCCACTAACGCAATTCCCACATTACCCAACAGAAAAATAGTCCACGAAAAATGATTGTTCGTGGACAAGCCCATGCCAACCATGCTCGTTAAAATCATCAACAACACAACGCGTGGTTTACACAACGCCACATAATCACGCCACGCAAAAGATAATTTGCGCACCACAATTACTTCATCTGTTTCTATCATTACTCTCATCAACACCTAACCCTGTTTAAATAAAAATTAATCGTTACTAAAGTAAGCAGCATGATCGCTGCCATTAAATTATGAATCAGTGCGATTAATATCGGTAATTGCAGCGCAACATTAAACATGCCCAACGCAATCTGAATCACTAAGAACATCACTAAATAATGCGCCACTTTTCGCAGTGGTAAAAAATCACGGTAGGCAAATCGGATCCAAAAAAATAAAATGAGGAGTGCTACACTCACAATCACTGCGCCAAAACGATGTGTCATTTGTATGGTTATTTTTGTGGTGTCAGAGGCAGTGAGATGATGTGCTGTTCTCACAGGATCACATGCCAACACACCTCGACAAATTAATCCGGCATAATGACTACTGGTCCAACCACCTAAAATAATTTGCAGAAATAATAATATAAAACATAACATACCAAACATACGCAATTTCACCGACACGGTTCGCACAACAAAATGATTCGCGTGGTGCTTTGCGCGCAAATAAATTAACCACAACACAGACAAAATTCCCACGCCAACAATCAGATGTTGCATCACCACCCATGGCGCTAATTTCATTGTCACCGTCCACATGCCTAATACAATTTGATACGACAGCAAAAACAACAACGTCAATGCAGATAGTAAAAATGATATTCCACCAAAACTCGCAGCAAGAATTGATAACAACGCAACGGCAAATATAACGACAGTCAGCACACCAGCAACATATCGGTGTCCCATTTCAATCTGCGCTTTCTTCACCTCAATCGGCGAGCGCATTGCGTTGGTATTTTTCGGCACAATAAAATGTCCGTAACATGCAGGCCAATCGGGACAACCCAATCCCGCATCAGACAAACGCGTAAATACGCCCACTCCAATCACAATCAATGTCAAACACACTGCCACTAAACTCGTTACCCTGAGACGTCTCATTATTTTATGTGCGTCAAACATAATGCATCCTTGTGTTGGTGAACAAATACATTCGCGACTGGAATTAACATCACAGACAACATAACCAGCGGAATGACCGCCCACACTATTTCAGCACCGCGTGATACGCTGCCCCGAACTGGTTTTTGAAAAGTAATCGATGCGACCAGTAACAGAATAAACGCAACCGCAATCGCAACACACGACAAACAAAAAATACTGGTGCGCAGATGAATATTCATTTCATGTAACACGGTTAACAACATGACAGCGCCCCCTTCTTTCGGAAGTTTCGCATTTTGAAAAATCTTATATCCGCTCGTTGGATGATATAACTGCTTTTAATTTCCGCGTTGCTCGTGGGTGACTTGGGCATATCTGTTTTTCGTGAACATGACACAAAAACAGATACGCCCAATTTCCCACTCGCCGTTAAGAATTTATTTAGCAGTCACATCATCACTCGCTTCTTCAGAATATTTTTTCAAATTGCGAAACTCCTGATTTTCACGATTTTCATTAAATCATACTGCGCAAATAAAACAATCTGTGGTTTTTGTTTTTGCTTCCGCCGCATGATGCGGCCCATTAAATACTTTAATTTTTATTTTTTTGATTCGATACTGCTGAATAAACGCATGATCTTTTTTTAATTCATCAACAAACCACTGCGATAATGTTTCGAGTGTCACGTTATCCAATGGCAACACCACCACATCTTTTTTTAAAAGCCACATGGATTCACCATTAAAAGTAATTTGATAATGTGAATCGTCCTCTTCCACTTGCACATAAGGAGAATTCCCGGGAATTAAAAAATGCCAATTGAGTTGTTGGCATAATGAAATTAATTTCTCATCAAACAAGCGATAATCAAATGCGATACCAGGCTCACCTAAACTTGTTGTCAGCACAACTTCAAGCGAATAATTATGTCCGTGCAATGTTTCACGCTCTGTTGCTGAGAATATTGTAAAATGTCCTACCGAAAATTTTAATTTTCCATGATTAAAATGAAGCACCACTTCTTTTTCACGCATCATAATCTCATCACCTGATTCATTGTTTGGAAACCGAGCAATGCCATGTCGCATTTTTTTGTCAATGCCATGACTTTAAATAATTCACCCATTTCACTGGGCAACGTTAATTGCAACACTTGCTGATGTTGAATAAACCGCGTTTTTTCATCCGGCGCGTGATTTAAAAAAGATAACAAACCACTGTTCATTAAAAATGCTGCTTGATGTGTAAAACCGCCAACTTGAAATTCATTTTTTTTCGCAGCAGTTGCCACGGCGGTAAAATCAATGTGTGCGGTGATATCTTGCAATCCCGGATAAAAGAAAACATCACTGTGCGCGTAATGACGATAATGACACATCAACGTACCTTGCGAACGATCAACATGATAGTACTCCGATCGTGGAAAACCATAATCCAAAATAATCACAACGCCGCGCGCCAAAATAGCAGACACGGATTTTATCCATCCGGGTAAATATAAATTAATTTCGGATAAATAATGATGGTTGAAATTGATTTCATATTGTTTTATTGCTTCCAACAAGGCAGGATCAGATTTTTCCATCACACAACTTTTCAGCTGATTATTTTCAACGGTGACACCACACTCTTTTATATCGGCTTGATAAATAAATTGATGAACCGGCATCGCATCCAATACTTCATTCGCCAACACAATTCCGTTGATGGGTTTTTCAGGCAATTCATTCAACCATACAACACGATCAAGGCACTCTGGTATTTTTTTCTGAATGGTTTCAAATTGCTGCGATTTTAAAAACGCGCTTAATTCTAAAATATAATAATGACCGGGTAATTGATTTTGATCTTTGAGTGATTTTAAAATATCCGCCGCCATGGTGCCGTTACCAGCACCAAACTCTACAATATCACCGCCATTTAACGCATGAAGCACTTGTGCGCATTGATTCGCGAGACAATAGGAAAACAAGGGTGATATTTCTGGTGCTGTCACAAAGTCACCATCCCGTCCAAATTTTTTTAATGCATTACGATAATAACCCAACTGTGGCGCATACAATGCCAACTCCATAAAATGTGCAAAAGATATTTTTCCGTCTCGCGCTTTTATTTCAGCAATAATGTGTGACATCAGTTGAGCTGATAATTCCTTGGCAGCAGAATCAGGAAACGGTAAAGTAGACATTCAGACATCCATTCGATTTAACCTAGTAAACACGAGATTATAGGCTGATGAATGAAAAAAACCAGGGAGAGAAAAAAGAAAATCCGGTTGTGCTCATCACCGGCGCTGCGCGTCGCATTGGCGCTGGTATTGCAGATTATTTTCATCAACACCATTACAACGTGATCGTACATTATCGCCATTCAAAACAAGATGCGCAGAAATTAATTGATGCGCTGAATCATCGCAGAAATAATTCAGCCATTGCGATTCACGCTGATTTAAACCAACAAAATGCATATGAAAAATTAATCCAAGACAGTATTGCGCGCTGGAATAGATTGGATGTATTAATTAATAACGCATCCACCTTCGCACCCACACCCGTTGGCAATATCACTGAAAATGATTGGCATGATTTGTTGAACAGTAATCTCAAGGCACCCCTTTTTTTATCACAAGCAGCCGCTAACGCCTTGCGCGAATCACGCGGTAATATTATTAATATCACAGATATTCATGCAAAAACACCGATGAAAAATTATTCTGTTTACAGTTGCGCCAAAGCAGGATTGCGCATGTTAACCAGATCACTCGCAGTTGAATTAGCACCTACCATTCGTGTTAATGCGATAGCACCGGGTAATGTACTGTGGCCAGAAGGAAAAAATAATTATTCAGAAGAAAAAAAACAAGCCATCTTGTCAGCCACCTTATTACAAAAACAAGTTGATTTAAATGACATTGCAAAAGCAGCGCTATTTTTAGCAGAACATCATTCTATTACAGGACAAACTATTGCAGTTGACGCAGGAAGATTGGTATAGTACCGCCTCGTTGATGAGGACTTCAATATGTTAACAAACATTGATCGGATCAAGACTTTAGTCAGTGAGGCTACAACAACATTGCAATACATTGAAGACAATTGCTTTCTCAAAACAATTGCTACTGGTAGCGCACTACCAGAAATATCATGGGATGATTATCTTAAATATTGTGAGAAAATTAGTCAACTTGATGCAGAGATTTCTAAGTTTTTTAACACAAATACAGAATGCATTTTATACGAAGATACACTGCAATTAACGTGTGCGATACTGCCTGCAAATAACATGGGACTTACCACTATTCTGATGCTCTATATCATGAATAATATCATGAATAATATCATGCATGATGACAAGTTACTACGTTTCATACCAGCGATACATGCGTATTTGCAAAAAAAATCTGGGAACATGCTCCAAGTAGCATCTTGGTCTCCTGCTGCAAGAGCTCGTTTTCCGGAGTATTCAACATTAATCGAAAAATTTCTAACAGCGCCAACTTCCACTACATTATTCAAATCCCAATCCCACCCGCCGCAAAACGCGATGACCCCAACACCACCCGCACCCCGTCCATAAACGGCATATCCGCGGGTTTTTTGGTAATGGATAATTCAAACTCGCTGAATTGAAATTGCTGTTGCAAATGATCTGCTAATTTTTTTGCAAGTGTCTCAAGCAATCGCGTAGGATTTTTTTCGACAAAATCGATAATACTGTGACATATCGCGGAATAATCTTGTGTGTCCGCCAAAATATCTTGTCTCGTCGCACGATCAATGTCGACAGCATAAATAAAATCAATTGACAGGGTTTGTTGAATGCGTTGTTCTTGTTTATGCACGCCAATCACAGCGTGCACAACTAAATTCGAAATAATAATTTTGGCTGACATTGAGGCCGCTTAACCACCCAATTGTTTTTCGCGAATTTCTTGAAATGTTTTACAATCAATGCATTTCACTGCGGTGGGACGCGCTTCTAATCGACGAATACCAATTTCTGCACCACAATCTTCACACAAACCATATTCATTGGTGACCAATAAATCAAGTGACTGCTCAATTTTTTTAATTAATCTACGCTCACGATCTCGCGTACGCAATTCGAGATTAAACCCTTCTTCTTGAGAGGCGCGATCGACCGGGTCAGCATAAAAAACCGCTTCTTCTTTCAGATGTCCCACCGTGGTATCGACATCACTCATCAGCTGTTGCTTCCACGCCATCAGAATTTTTCTAAAATGTTCACGCTGATGTTCATTCATGTACGTTTCATTTTCTTTTGGTAAATAAGGCGTAAACTCTAATGCGCCCAACAAAGTAGTCGGTTTTCTTAATACGGTTTGATCTATTGGTGCAAAATCGACTGGTTCTTGAGACATTATTTTATTCTGCTGACTGATGTTCATATTCATAGTGGACTTCTTTGGAATTGTTTTTAAAACAACCTCGGCTGTTTTAATGGATTTCAATGAGGGTGATGACGCTATTTTTTTAGTGGTAATCTTAACTGCTTTATTGACAATTTTAGGAATTGGCTTTACTGCACCTTTTTTTGTTATTTTTTTAATGATTTTTTTTGCAACGGGTTTCGTCACTTTTTTTGAAATCGGTTTTTTTATTTGCTTTGTACTTTTTGATGTGGCGCTTTTTGATTTGACCGTTGTTTTTTTATTGTTAACTATTTTTTTCGCTGATTTTTTCGTCTTTGTTGCCATTTTTTTTGACTTAGCCACTTTTGATACCACCTTCTTTATCGAACTTCTGTTTTTTTTGTTTGTATTTTTTTTCTTGGTAACCATGGCTTGCTCCTCGTAAAGTAAATCGCCTCCAGAACTAATCGGGTAATTCTATCTGATTGGTTAAAATGAGCAACATTATCTTGGAAGTTCAGGGCTTCGATGTCATTTTATTTTGATGCGATGGAAGTTTTGCTTCTTTCCACACACCCTCAAAAACAGTGTTTGCGGTACCACTCAATTGTATCGGCAAATCCAGTGATTTCCACTCAACAACCACTGCACCACCCATTTGCTGAACAGTCACGCGTCTATCCAATGCATCGCGTTGAATTCCCACCGCAACTGCGGCACAGGCTCCGCTGCCACAGGCTTGCGTCATTCCAACGCCCCGTTCATATACACACAAATCAATACGCTGTCTCGAAACCATTTTCACAAATCCAACATTGACTCCTTCCGGAAAAGCAGGATGCGCATTTAATTGTTTTCCAATCGATATTTTGTCTGTTTCAGACAATTTGGAATTCACTATCACACAATGCGGATTACCCACACTCACGACATCAAATGTGATGGTGTGTTGTGCAAGTTGCAAATGATAGGGTGGTTTTTTTTCGGCAGTACAAAAAGGTAAACCAGTGGGATTAAAATCAGGCTTCGCAATATCAACGATAATATCGCTGTTTTCAGAACGCTGAGCTCGAATAATACCGCGCGTTGTTTCAAAGCAAATTATTTTTTTATCACTTAACTGATTTTGCCAAACATATAAACCGATACAACGCGCACCATTTCCACACTGAAACACTTCACCACCATCCGCATTAAAAATGCGGTATCCAAAATCCGCTTGTGTATGATTCGATTGTGTTAATAGCAACACTTGATCACAACCCACGCCGCGGTGACGATCTGCTAACAATTGAATAAATTCCGCTGAAATGGAAATCGATTGTGAAATCAAATTAATCACCACAAAATCATTTCCCAGCGCTTGCATTTTAGTAAACTTAAAATTCATAATGGTGCCGCCTGCGTTGTGTATGAACGCACTGAAGTATTAACGGGTTTTTTGTTAGCATGTTCCTTAAGTTTATTCGCTGGCAAATACAACGAACCATATTGACCACAACCCACAAGCAAAAAACACGCACTAATGATGCAAAACAATTTTTTCAACTGAAATTCCTCGTGGTATTATTGTAGTCAATATCACAATTACAACACACCATAAAAAGAAGCGACAGCATGGCAATTAAAAACGAACTCGATCTACATGTTATTAACCCCGATAAATCCAGCATTGGCTCTGTTATTTGGATGCATGGTTTAGGCGCTGATTATCGCGATTTTGACTCACTGATTCCAGCATTATGTCAGGGTGATCGTCTTCCACTTCGATTTATTTTTCCAAACGCCCCCGTTCGTCCCATCACAATCAATGGTCAAATGCCAACACGCGCGTGGTATGACGTGTACAGTCTGTCTGATCTGAAACACGAAGATGTGCAGGGAATCAACGCATCACAACAAGCGATTACTCAACTCATACAACAAGAAATGGCGAACGGTATTCCAGCCAATCGTATTGTGCTGGCCGGATTTTCACAAGGAGGCGCCTTGGCGCTTTACACAGGCATTCGTCAATCGCAAGAAATCGCGGGTATTTTAGCATTATCATGCTATTTGCCCTTGTCACACGAGCATAGTGAAAAAACTCATCCCACTAATATTCACACACCCATCTTCATCGCACACGGAACACAAGATATGACACTGCCTTGTTTTGCAGGAAAAATGGCTTATGACATTGTTCGTCGTACACACCTCAATGCCGAATGGCGCGAGTATGCGATGGGTCATGAAATCACCTCACAAGAAATTCACGATATTCATAAATGGTTAACGCATTTGTTTGACACGAACTAATTTCTCCAAATCACCCACTGTTCCCACGTTATGCCATTCACCCGCATAACATTCACCCATCACCATTTTATTTTCAATGGCGGGTCGCAATATTTTTGTTAAACGAAAAACACCGTGATTTTCACCATAAAATAAGCGAGGATGGATAATACTAATATTGGCATAAGTTAATTTTTTTTCACCCTCCATACAAACCAATCCATTTGCATCGAGTGCAAAATCACCGTCACGATGATAATCAGGATTATCAACCAGCACCACATGCGCACCACTTATTTTTTTTTGCAATAATTTTTTCAATGGAAAATCCGTCCACACATCAGCGCTTAATAATAAAAATGGTTCATCGCCTAACAAGGGTAATGCATTAAAAACACCGCCACCCGTTTCTAATAATGTTGGTTCAACGGAATAACGAATCGATAAATCAAAAGCAGCGCCATCACCACAATACTGAATAATCTGATCACCCAAATGATGCACATTAATCACCACATCCTGAATTCCTGCAAGATGCACTTGATGCAATGTGTGTTCAATTAAAGTCGTATTGCCAATTTTTAATAAAGGTTTCGGTGTGGTTGCCGTCAGCGGTCGCATGCGCTCGCCGCGACCCGCTGCTAAAATCATGGCTTTCATGGTTCGAACTCCGTTAGGAATTTCATACTTTAGAAAATCCGTTATCCGCTCGCTGCTTCAACGCGAATTAAGCGCTGAAAATTTGCATTCGCTCGCAGCCGTTACAACACTCTTGTTTTTCGTGAACATGACACAAAAACAAGAGATCTTGCAACGGCTTCTCGCTACTTTAATTAGCGCTTAATTCACATTTCAAAGTATTTTTTTTAAAGTACCTAATTCCGGATATCGTTCACACACCGATAATGCATAATTCAATACACGCGGAATTTCTTTTAAATAACCCGCTTTGTTATCACGATAAAACAATCGAGAAAAAATACCGAGGCATTTTAGATGTCGCTGCAAACCCATCCAATCAAACCAACGCAAAAAAGTGTTAAACGAAATATTTTTTATCTTATTTTCACGTAATAATTGCTGATAAAAATAATTTACCCATTTTTCTACTTGTGAATTATCCCACGCGATATAACAATCTCGCAGCAATGAAACCGCGTCATAGGTAATCGGTCCCCACACCGCATCTTGAAAATCTAAAATACCCAAGGACTGATCGGCACATAACATGATATTGCGCGAATGATAATCACGATGCACAAAAACTACGGGTTGCTCATGCGCCGATGCAATTAATAATTGATAGGTTTCTCGCAAATTTTTTTCATCTAATGTTGGCATCATTTTTTGTAAATGCTTTTGCAAATACCAAGTGAAAAAAATATCAAACTCACGCCACAGTTGTGCATCATCAAAATGGGGAACAACATAATCGACTACCGCATCACATTGCTGCAATTGAATTAATGTGTTCAAGGCGGATTGATACAGCGCATCAGCAGAGTGATCATTCAGTAATGGCAACAACTGCTGATCGCCAAAATCGGATAATAATAAAAACCCTTGCTGTTGATCCCAGGCAAAAACATGCGGCAAGCGTACAACTGAATCTTGAAATGTTTTTGCAATAGTGACAAAGGGATGGCAATTTTCCAATTCGGGCGGTGCATCCATGATAACAAATTGCTGATCACCCGAAACCACGCGAAAATAGCGCCGAAAACTCGCGTCACCGGCAAGCAAAAGAATTTGATTTGATTGTTGCGGTAACTGCGCCGTCAGCCATTTTTGCATGGCGTGTAATCGTGTATCAGTAAGAGTAGTCGACAAGGGTTTAACTCGCTTCTTAAATGAGAACGAGTATAATTTGTTTTCCCATGGCTTGCTATGGGACTGTGCGTGTGGGGTTTTCAAATCTGTGAAAAAGTTATTTTATTTTTTCTGCGTCATTTTGTTTGCTGTTTGTTTATCACACGGCCTGATTGCTTTTGCAGAATCATCTGTCGCAAAAGCACTGAATTGGCAAACCGGCAGTGCACCCGATCATACGGGAAGTTTGTGTGGTGGCTACTTCAAAGAACCCACTGAAATCGCAAACACACCAACGCCACCATCTTATAAAACCACACCCGTTATCATCACCGCAAAAGGGCCTGTGATTTTTCGTGCTGATGGCGCGTCTATTTTACAAGATGATGTTGAAATTCATCAGCCTGGTCGTTTATTGCGTGCTGATAAAGCCGTTATTTTACATAATCGCAAAACCGGAAAAATCACCGACATTCAGCTTTCTGGAAATGTGCATGCACAAGAACATGGAAAACTGTTGGTGGGGAAAAAAGCGGATTACAATGTAGCAAAAAATACACTCACCTTTCATCACGCGATTTATCATATTGCTGGGCAACACGAATTATTATCCATTTCAACGCCATTTGATGCATGGGGTACAGCCGGCACAATTAATCGCGATAATACCACTGTCATTCATCTGCACAATGCAACTTATTCTACGTGCGCACCCATTCATCCTGCATGGACTATTTCTGCAACAAAAATGAATTTGGATCATGTCAAAGGCGAAGGCACGGCAGACAATGTTGTCATTCGTTTTAAAAAAATCCCCATTTTTTACACGCCTTATTATTCATTTCCGCTGAATGCAGCGCGCAAATCAGGTTTTCTTGCGCCAACCATGGGATACGCCACTGCGCATGGATTTTATATTGGTGAACCTTATTACGGGAGTATCGCACCCAACTACGATCTGCTGTTAACACCCGAATGGTATTCAGAACGGGGCGGGCAACTGAATGGTTTATTTCGTTATTTAACCAGCGTATCCAGTGGATCTTTGTACGCAAGCTATATGCCACAAGACAGAGAATTTGCACAATTCAGACAAAACACGCTAAATAATTTTACCGGTAACATTATTGCTTCCAATGCTGATTTGCCACCTTATATCGCTGCACTTAAAGCCTCTACTGCTCAGCGCACATTTATTGATTTTCAAAATGATGTTGAATTTAATCATTATTGGTCAGGAAAATTTTATGCACGTTATTTGAGTGATTCGTATTTTGCAGAAGATTTTCAATCTGCCTTTTTAAAACAAAGTAATAACCAAGTACCTAGTTTTGCTGAATTAGATTACACAGGAACGCATTGGCAAGATATTTTTTTAGTGCAAACGTATCAAACATTGCATCCGATTGATCAAATCAATCAACCCGCACAAAATCAATATACACGTTTACCTGAATTGGATTTTAATGCCTCGTATCCCGAATTCGCTTCAAACAATGATTTTAATTTGAATGGACAGATTGTTAAATTTGATTATCAGAGTGATTTTTTTCCCTACACTTATCAACGCCCTATTGGTGACAGAATTCATTTACAACCCACACTCAGTCACCCCATCATGTGGTCATCAGGATTTATTACACCAAAAATCATTGCCGATACCACCAGTTATTTTTCTGAGTTACCCAAAGCAACACCAACATCAATTCGCCCTAATTACGATATTAATCGCACACTGCCTATTGTTGATATTGATTCTGGCTTATATTTTAATCGTCAGATGCAGTGGGGATCAAAAAATTATATTCAAACATTAGAGCCCAGACTTTTTTATCTGTATACGCCATACTTAAATCAAAATAATTATCCTAACTTTGATACACAATCACTGCCATTTTCAATTACGAATTTATATTCCATCAATCAATTCACTGGTTATGATCGCATTCAAAATGCCAATCAATTAAGTTTGGGACTCACGAGCGATATTTTACGTGCAAGCGATGCAAGCGATATTTTATCGGCACAATTGGGCGTTATTAATTATTTTGCCAATCCTCAAGTGTGTTTATTACAAAGTTGTTCTACTCCCACTCAAACTATTTCACCCGTTGCGGGCGAACTCAGTTGGAATCCCGATGCCATGCTATCAGTCAACACACAAGCAGCTTGGGATACTGTATTAAAACAAGTTAATAATGCACAAGTGGGAATGCAATATCACTGGAACGATCATCAAATCATGGTGTTGAATTATCAGTTTGCACACGGCAATCCAGATACGCCCTTCGATTCATTGGGTTTTAGCACCGATTCATCTCTCATCACCGCAGGATTATTGTGGCCGCTAACGGATCGTTGGCGTTTTTTTGGTTACTCTTATTATGACATCACCCATCGTCGTCCTGAGAATCAGTATGTTGGTTTATCTTACGATACTTGCTGTTGGGCAACGCGTATTATTTTGGCTGATAATTACAATGGAACCACACAAGTCAGTGGCGGACAAATTTCACAGAGTCAGTACACAACCACTTACTACATTGAGTTTCTATTAAAAGGATTGGGCAGCGTTGGCAATAATCGCGCTGAAGATATGTTGACCTCGACCTTACCTGGATTTGAAGATATATTCTCGAATCGAGGGCACTATGGATATAGTAACGAAATATAATTATGCTAAAATCTCGCTATTTTAATAAAACCACCACTCAGGTAAGTTTGTCATGACAAAATCAATATCACGCATTTTTCCCGTTATTTTCAGTCTTTTTTTCAGTTATAGCGTGCTGGCTGATGCTGAATTACCCTCACCCATCAATTCGAATTTACCCTCACCCGCTACGTCTACCGAAAGTCTCAACAGTGTGGCTGCGGTCGTGAACAGTGAAATCATCACGCAAAATGAATTGGAACAAGCCATTGCGCAAGCCAAACAACAATTAGGTGCAACAGGAAATCCGAATGCCATCAGCGATATCAAGTTGCGTAAGATGGTGCTGGATCAATTGATCGATGAAAAATTAATGCTAGAGTTAGCAAAACGCGCGAATGTATCTGTTACGGATGCGCAAGTCACTCAAGCCATTCAGCACATTGCTGCGAAAAATAACCTATCCGTTGCTGATTTGAAAAATAAATTACAACAAGAAAAAATGTCTTTCTCCGCTTATCGAAAAATGATTCACAAACAATTACTCGTTCATCAAGTACAACAAAGTGCAGTCGGCACTCAAATCACAGTCACCGCTGCTGATGTAGAAAAAGCACGCGCTGTTTATCAATCACAAGTGAGTGATCAACAACAATTTCATGTGATCGATATTCTTGCTGATTCAAAACAGCAAGCAGAACAATTTGCAACCGAACTTCACACTGGAAAAGATCTTTCACAAGTCGCACCAAAACAAACCAGTGATTTAGGTTGGCAAACAGCCAACACGCTGCCAGCTATTTTTATGCAGCAATTACAAAACATGCAGCCGGGTGATATTGCTGGCCCAATTCAAGCACCTAATGGTTATCACGTGATTAAATTGATTGACGTGCGCGGACAATCTGCTGCGCTCACGAAAGCACAATTACAAAATATTGCTTATCAAATGAAATTTCAGCAAGCAGTGAAAAAATGGATAAAAACGATTCGCGAAACAGCGTACATCAAAATAAATTGATTGCACTCACCCTTGGCGAACCGGCTGGCATTGGCCCTGATATTATTGTGCAGCTATATGCACAGCAACCTGAATTTTTTGTAAATGAAGAAATAATTATTATCGGCAATAAAAAATTATTGTGTGAGCGTGCAAAAAAAATCGGTGTATCGTGTAATGTGGATCAATTAAATATTATTGATATTTTACTTCCTGAATCAGTCATCCCAGGTCAATTAAATAAAAACAATGCGCGATTTGTCATAGACATGCTCACCACCGCAACACAGTTGGCTTTGCAAAAAAAGGTGTGTGGTATTGTCACCGCACCGATTCACAAAGGCATTATTAACGATGCTGGTTTTGCATTCAAAGGACACACCGATTTTTTTGCACGATATACACAATGTAAAACAGTCATGATGCTCATGACAGATGCATTAAAAGTAGCATTATTAACGGATCACGTACCGCTGTGTGATGTACCTAATTTAATCACTAAAAAAAATATTGCTGATTGCTTGGATATTATTATCCATGATTTTCAGCATAAATTAACAATAAATAATCCGCGCATTTTAATGTGTGGATTAAATCCGCATGCCGGAGAAAATGGTTATTTGGGATCAGAGGAAAAAGAAATCATCACTCCTGTTATTGAAAAATATCAACGCGCGGGACATCGCATAATGGGACCCATTGGTGCGGATGTTGCGTTCACCGAAAAATACCGCGATCAAGCCGACGTTATTTTATCGTTGTATCACGATCAAGGTTTGCCGGTCATCAAATACGCTGGTTTTTCCGATGCGATTAATGTCACACTGGGTTTGCCTTTTCTGCGCACGTCGGTCGATCATGGTACTGCGTTGGATATTGCAGGCACCGGAAAAGCAGATGTAACCAGTTTGAGAAATGCGATTATGTATATATACAACCGAACCGCGCACGAAGTAAGCGGATGAAAAGTTAGCGTTCACAACCGCCGGCTACGCACGCGTTCTGTGTTGATACACTACGGAATTCTTATGCACCCCCACATTCCCCGAAAACGTTTCGGACAACATTTTTTGACAGATCAAACTGTATTGCAAGAAACAGTAAATAGTTTGAATTTAACACTAACCGATAATGTTGTTGAAATTGGGCCTGGTCAAGGTGCGTTAACACAGTATTTATTAACCCGCTTAAATCATTTGAATGCGATTGAGCTCGATCGTGATTTAATTGATTTTTTAAAAAATCATTTTGATCAAAATAAATTAACGATTTATTCCACTGACGCACTTTCTTTTTCATATCAACAATTATCAAAACACAACTCAGATTTACGGGTTGTCGGCAACTTGCCCTATAATATTTCAACACCCCTATTATTTAAATTATTTTCTGAAATAGAGTGCATTCAAGACATGCATTTTATGCTGCAAAAAGAAGTGGTTTTGCGTTTAACGGCAAAAGTGGGCACCCGTGATTATGGAAGATTGAGCGTGATGTCACAATATTTTTGCGACAACGATTATTTATTGACTGTGCCGCCCACAGCATTTGATCCACCTCCCAAAGTAGAATCGGCAGTGATCCGATTGGTTCCCAAAAAACAAGCGCGCTTGTCTGAAAAACAATTTGCGTTATTTTCAGCAGTTGTCAAAGAAGCGTTTAATTATCGTCGAAAAAAATTAGGTAACTGTTTGAAACGATTGATTGATCCACACAAATTATCCTTGCTTGATATTGATCCTGATACGCGCCCACAGAATGTAACCGTGACCGAATTCATTCGCATCAGTGAGCTGATTTCGGTAAGATAATTGATAACTGATAACTTACTCTTCAATGAGGGATCATGGCCACGAAAACAGTATACAAACATATTCTCATTGCGGCAGACTTGTCAGAGCACAGCGATTATATTGCAAAACGCGCGCTTGAAATCGCAAAATGTGTTAAAGCCAAACTCAGTATCGTTCATGTGATGGCGCATGCAATAACACCCTACGCCGGTGAATTCTCCATTCCCATTGACGCTGAATTGGAAGCTAATTTAAAAAAAGAAGCGAAAAAACGGCTAACAAAAATTGGAAAAAAATATCACATTGCACAAAACGCACAGTATTTAACAGAAGGTTCTATTAAATCCGCCGTTACACAATTGGCAAAAAAAATAAAAGCAGATTTAATTATAGTGGGTACGCATGGTCGAGAAGGTCTTGAGCTCTTGATTGGTTCACAAGCGAATGGTATTTTGCATGCAGCGCAGTGTGATGTGTGGGTTATTAGAATACGATGAGGAATAAAAAATGGATCAAACACCTGAAAAATCAACATTAGAATCGCAATTGATTCAATCAGTATTGTCTGAGCAAAAATCAACGCGTCACTGGAAAAACGTGCGCTTTTTTGTGTGGGTGATTTTAGTGTTGTTTTCTATTTTTATTATTATTGGACCAGACTTTTCAACAGAAGCATCCAATCATATCAAAGAGCACAAATCCTATGTTGCACTGGTTCGTTTGGATGGCACCATCATGCCAGGCAATAATTTTTCAGCGCAAAAAATTATTCCTGAATTAAATCGCGCTTTTAAAGATAAAAATGCCAAAGGCGTTGTGTTGCTAATTAATTCTCCTGGTGGAAGTCCTGTGCAAGCCTCTTTGATTCACGACAAAATTTTGCAGCTAAAAGAAAAGGAACACAAAGAAGTGATTGTGGTGGGTGAAGATACGTTGGCTTCAGGCGCTTATTTGGTTTCCACTGCCGCTGATAAAATCTTTGTAAACAAAGACACGGTCACTGGTTCGATTGGTGTGATCATGGAAGGATTTGGTTTTAGAGATGCCATGCAAAAAATTGGTGTGACGCGACGCGTATTTACTGCCGGCGGTAATAAAGATCGACTGGATCCATTTGAACCGCTCAAACCGGAAGATCAAGCAAAAATAAAATTAATTTTAGATGCCGTACATCAAGATTTTATTAATGATGTTGAACAAGGTCGAAAAGGAAAATTAAATGGTGATCCGAAAGAATTATTTTCGGGTGATTTTTGGACTGGCACACAAGCAGTGCAATTGGGATTAGTCGATGCGACAGCAACACCGTGGGAAGCAATGCAACAAACTTTCAACACTACTTATTATCGTGATTATTCACCCCGCCCAGGATTTTTTGAATCTATTGTGCGAGACGTGTCGACGGAGCTGCACTTGAGATTGATGAGCCGTGCGCAGCTGCGCGAAATGATTGAATAGGTTGGCAGCTAAAGAAACAAGCGGAACTTAACTCTTCATCATTCGAATCAATATCTACAAAATCATTGGAAGCAGGTTTAAACATGCTTTTTTTTCGTGGTTGTGCAGGTGCCGCTTCAACAACATCATAATCATCTAATCTTGCCTCGCTCGGTTTTTGCACCATCACTGCATCCAATTCCGCATCACCCGGAAAACAACAACTCTCTTCTTCTTCTTGGGCAGCATCAGACTCACTCAACTCATTCCATTCATTTGTATTTCTCACCAGCATATCAGTATTGGTTCTCATCACAAGTGTAATTAAATTAAAGCATCGATCGCTTTGCGTCCACACCAAAAAATCATGAATAACCGAGTCGGGTAATTCATTTAATATTTTTCTCAGCATTAACACATTTTTCTGTATGCTCATAATTTTTACTGTAAGTTCACTATGTTTTTCTTTCGAAATTATTTTGTATTCTCTCAATGCGTTCAACACCGACAAAATATCTGGTAATAATTTTGGTGATGTTATTGTAATAAACTCTTTCGTAAAAATCTGGGTTGCATCCGCCACTAACGAACCAACTGTTATTTGCAACGCAATTTTTGGGAGCCGTTTCGAAAAAATTGAATTAATTTTTTCTATGTAGGGCAAAACTTCCATCATCGATTTTCGATAAGATAAAATGGCATCCAATCCTTCATTGATATTTCGCAAAACAACGGGCCAACTACGCGCGATAATGGGATCTTGTAAAAATTTTTTTAACCACCAAGATTCTTTTTTATCTGACAACCACGCGATTATTTTTTTCTCTGACCATCGCCCCCATGAATTATCGCCATTGTTATTGATAAGATTTTCTTTAAATTCCAAAATAGTATGCTTATACAACTTACTCACAAATCCATGCACACCCAAATCAGGGAAATAACGGTTAGTGATTCCGACTGTTTTTGGAAATGATATGCTGTACGTTAATTTAATCATTAGAAAAGTCACTATGCCGCTAAAATAAAAATCATAAACACTGCGTGGAATTTTATTCAATGCCTCAATCAATGAGGTTAGTAAAAAAACGTCTCCCATTTCTTGTCTGCACGATAATTTAAAATAATCAACAACACCTACTGTCAACGACGTTAATGCAAACACACTGATTTGCTGCAGCAATCCAATGAACATGAAAATTTCTCGATATTGCTGAAAATTCACACGACGGTGGCGATAACACAACGCATGTGCATATAAGTACGTTGCCATCGCTTGCCCTAACGTGAATACCGTGATCGGATAAACGAGATACGAAAAAATAGTCAACGTCACTCGCAATAGGGTTGCTAACGGTAAAGGTGCAACAAGATAAGGAACTAAATCAGGAATAATAGTAATTATCCATAGCAAAATCTGCGTGAAAAAATAAACGAGCAAGTCAATTATTTCTCCTTTCATGTAGCGCAGTTTATTGCACTCAACGCAAATAGCGTCATCGATGTATTGATAGTTATCTGGTTTTGGCATCGCATAAAATATTTTAGGATATTCAACCAACATAACAGCGGTGCGAACATGGAATGGAATTTTCTGAAAGAGAGTAAATGTAAATAACGCGACACTTAACAATGGCAAACTATTTTCATATAAGTAATTAATGGTTCCTGGTAAATTTTCTTTATTTAACGCATGCTGATGTTCTAAAAAAGCATACGCGTAATGCGCAGCAAAAATAGGTAAAAAATTATCGCGAAATAATCGAAATGAATCGAGTAGCAGAGAAGGTTTTTCCGCATCAGGAATAAATGTTGTTTTCAAAACAGATAATGCGGTCATCACGCCTTGCTTTTCTTTTTTCAAATTGAGCGTTCTGCTTACTGCTTGTAAAATTTCTGAAGCGAAAAAAACAGTTTCTTTTTCTTGCTGACTCACCTGATTTGAATAATTAACTACCGCATCAACAAACCGTGTCGCATAGTATCCTGAAAAAGAAATTATTTTACGCATTGATCGTCATCCTTGTGTTCAAAATTGAATTATATCTTAAGTGGGAATGGAAGTGGGAGTGGGCGTGGGCGTGTGCTATGATTTTCTTATGAATACTTACATTATCGGCGATGTGCAAGGTTGCTTTGACTCACTGCAAGCACTGCTTCGTAAAATAAATTTTAATGAAAAAAAAGATCGGCTGGCTTTTGTCGGCGATCTCGTGAATCGCGGACCCAAATCATTAGAAACACTGCGGTTTATTGTGCAATTAAAAAATCCATTGATTGTGTTGGGGAATCACGATTTGCATTTATTAGCACTTTATTTTTTGCGCGATCATTTCTCACTTATTCCACACACGCTGCAAGACGTTTTAAACGCACCGGATTGTGAAGCGTTGATTTATTTTCTATTACAACAACCTTTTTTAATTGAACATAATAATTTTGTGATGGTTCACGCGGGCATTCCACCGCAATGGTCTGTTGCAACAGCATTGCAACATGCGATGGAGGCAAAAAAACAATTACAAAAAAATCCCGTTGAATTTTTTAAGCATATTTATGGAAATTTTCCTGCCATCTGGCATGATGATTTACCGGAATGGGATAAAACGCGCTACATCATCAATGCCTTCACGCGCATGCGATTTTGCAAACAAGATGGCACGCTCGATTTAGACAATAAAACCGTCACCACAGATGCCCAGTTTCGCCCGTGGTTTGAATGGACGCCTTACCCTACCAAGAATATTGTCTTTGGTCATTGGGCATCGCTTCAAAATCGCCCCCAAGCGCATTATTTTGCCCTCGATACGGGTTGTGTTTGGGGTGGGCAACTAACGGCATTATGTGTACCTGATTTTCAATTAATCTGTGTTAATGCTTGCGATAATCTCGGAAACGGCTAACTATTTGATTTATTGGAAAAGAAATGTCAAGATACAATGGAAAGTGACCAATTTGTGCACTATGCTTTTGATATCAGTGATGATGTAAAAGGTATACGGATGAGTATAGATACCCCAACATTAAAATTTTGAGAGGGTGATGCATATGAAAACTACTAAAAAAAGCGCATCCGGTTTCTTCATCGTGGAAATCCTGATTGTGTTAGTGATTATTGGGATCTTGGTAGTAGCGTTATTACCAAACCTGCAAACTTACACAAAAAGAGCGCAATTCCAGGATGTGGTCGCGGGAGCAAGTGCTGTGAGATCGGCGGTTGATTTGTGTATTGTCAGGGTAGCAAGCGTGGGTGCAACAACAGTGCCAGCATCGTGTGTTGCAGGAAGCAATGGAATTCCTGCGAACAATGCAGCCATTGACACAGGCTTTCTGGGAAGTGTGACAACAGCGGCAAATGGTGTCATTACAGCCACCAGTTATTCTACTAACTTTGGCGGTGCATACACATATATACTGACCCCTGCCTTGTCGGCCAGTGGTTTTGTAACCTGGACTCCAAGCGGTACTTGCCAAGCTGCTGGATATTGCTAACCGAATTGGATGTCTTAAAGAGCCCCTTTTGGGGCTCCTTTTTTTAAAGGAGTGAAAATTGCTGTTATACTATCCTTAACCGATTGATATTATCTTGGCGAGACGAAATGGCTTTCACACCGCCCCCACCACTCTCTCCTTTCGCACAGCACTTAGTGACGGAAGGCTTGCTCATGGAAGCACAAGCCAGAGAACTGGCTGATCAGGCCCGTGCTGACGAACTTCCGTTTTCACTTTATCTTCAAGAAAAAAAATGGGTTACACCGTTGGCGCTGGCCGAGTCCGTTTCTCGTTTTTTTGCGTTGCCACTTTATAATCTTGATGTGCATCAAACCGATAAAATGCCCATCGAGTTTATGTCACTTGATGTGGTGCAAAAAGGATTGGCCATTCCCCTGCTTCGCAAAAAAAATATTTTGTATTTTGGGGTGGCGGATCCTGAGCCGATTAACACCAGTGAAATGTCATTTGCAACGGGCACACAAATTAAATTAATTATTGTTGAAGCAGATAAATTATACACGCTGGTCACGGATATGCGTGAAGCGCAAACGGTTACAGGTTTAGAAAATATTGGCGAAAGTGCGCTGGCCAATCTTGATATTACTGCGTACGAAGAACCTAAAGAAACATTACTTGCCGTTAATCTCGACGACAAACCCGTTGTTTCTTACATCAATCAATTATTATTAGAGGCCATTAAAATCAAAGCATCGGATATTCATTTCGAACCATTCGAAAAGTATTTTCGAATTCGTTATCGAATTGACGGCATTTTACATGAAGCCTCACGTTCACCCATTCAAGCCGCAGGTGCAATGGTTGCGCGATTAAAAATACTCGCGAGTTTAGATATCGCAGAACATCGTGTGCCGCAAGACGGGCGATTTAAAATTACGTTATCACGCGATAAAACAATTGATTTTCGTATCAGCACTTGCCCCACGATTTACGGCGAAAAAGTAGTATTGCGAATTTTAGATCCCGATGCCATCCCGCTGGATATTAGCGCACTCGGAATGGAAGACGCACAACAAGCAATGTATTTAAAAGCGGTTCATGAACCGCAAGGTATTATTTTAGTAACCGGCCCTACCGGTTCCGGTAAAACCGTTTCACTCTACACAGCCATTAAATTATTAAATTCCATTGAAGAAAATATTTGCACGATTGAAGATCCTATTGAAATTTATATGCCTGGTGTCAATCAAGTTCACATGAATGCCAAAACCGGTCTCACGTTTGCCAGGGCCATGCGCGCATTTTTGCGACAAGATCCCGATATTATTATGGTCGGTGAAATTCGCGATTTGGAAACCGCCGACATTGCAATCAAAGCAGCACAAACGGGTCACTTAGTGTTATCCACCATTCACACCAACAACGCACCTATGACTGTCGTTCGTTTAATCAATATTGGTCTTGAAGCGTATAATATTGCGAGCTCAGTCATATTGATTATTGCGCAACGCTTGGTGCGAAAACTCTGTCGACACTGCAGAAAACCCGCAAAAATTGCACCGGATATTTTATTGCAACAAGGTGTCGATAAAAAAGATTTGGGACTCACTTTTTACGAACCCGGTCAATGCACAAAATGCACGAATGGTTACAAGGGTCGAACTGGTATTTATGAACTCATGGCAATCACGCCCGCTATTCGCGATATTATTTTACACGGCGGCGATGTTGCCGCACTTACTGAACAAGCCAAAAAAGAAGGAATGATTACGTTGCGGCAAGCCGGCGTTAATAAAGTCAAAGCAGGAATAACCAGCTTTGAAGAACTCAATCGCGTTATCACAGCAATGGAATAATCATGAAAAATTTTCAGATGGGAAAATATCATCCTTATGTTTGGAAAGGCACCAACAAATGGGGGGCAAAAGCCATTGGCATTGTCGTAGCAGAAGATGATGTGAGTGCTGAAAATGAAACGCGACGTTTAGGTGTGGCGATTACTTATCTCAAACGTCGACATCTGTGGATGTTACCCGGCAAAGCAGACAGAAAAATAAAAGTGAAAGATATTGTTTATACGATGCGACAACTCTCTACATTAATTGCATCGGGTGTGCCATTGGTTCAATCACTGGAAATTATGTCGCTGGGTGCCGAAAAAGTAAGACTACGCGCATTACTGCTCACCATTCGCGATGATGTTGCGACAGGCAACACTTTTGCTGAAGCACTCATCCATTATCCTGAATTTTTTAGTCCGCTGATTTGTGGATTAATTAATGCGGGCGAGCAATCGGGTACGCTGGATAAAATGGTGAGCGAGGTTGCTGATTATTTAGAGCATCACGAACGTCTCAAAAATCGCGTTAAAAAAGCGATGTATTATCCACTCACAGTTTTAACCGTTGCGATTCTCATTGTTATTGGATTGCTGGTTTTTTTAGTGCCGCGCTTTCAAAAAATTTATGCTTCATTTAATGCAAAATTACCCGCTTTTACACTCAACATAATCAGTTTTTCTAACTTTGTTCGTGAAGAGTGGTGGCTTATTTTATTAATTCTGTTTGGGTTCATTTATGGTTATCGATATTTGAGCGCCCATTCAGAACGTTTTCAATATGGACGAGATGCGTTATATTTGAAAATAATATTATTTGGAGATTTGATTCAAAAAGCAACGATTGCGCGAATTTGTTCTACACTGTCAATCACACTCACAGCCGGCATTCCTCTTATCGATGCATTGGGTCGTGTTTCAAAAGTGGCAACCAATATTTTGTATCGCGATGCGGTGATACATGCGCGAGACCAAGTTGCGCAAGGTGAACCCATGGCGCGCGCATTTCGCGAAACACAACTCTTTCCAGCAATCGTAACGCAAATGATTGAGATCGGTGAAAAATCGGGATCGCTCGATATGATGCTGCGAAAAGTAGGGCAATATTATAGCGATCAAGTCGACACAACCGTTGACGGACTCACTACCTTAATTGAACCATTGATGATTATTTTCGTCGGCATTATTGTGGGTGTATTTGTTTTTGCAATGTATTTACCTATTTTCAATTTGGGAATGGCAATCAAATAAAAAGGTGTTGCGATGAAATGTAAAGGTTTTTCAATGATTGAAATACTCATTGTGTTGGTGATTATTTTTATTCTTGCTGCCGTCCTTACGCCCGCTTATCAAAGCTACATTCTCAGGGGTAATCGCAGTGATGCAATTAAATCATTATTATTACTTCAAATTGCGCAAGAAAAATATCGGTTGAATAATACAACGTATGGTACGTTAGGCAATGTTTGGAGTGGGAGCGCTTCAGTGGATGGATACTACACATTATCCGTGCCATCCAATGGCAACACCAATTACACACTCACTGCCACAGCACAAGGCAGTCAAGCTGCAGACACAAATTGCGCTAGCTTTACCATTACGTTTGCCAATGGCACGCAAACTAATTCTTCATCACCCAACACGGATTGCTGGTCACAATAATGGAAAATAATACAAAAATAATCAATCATCAATTCACCAGTATTGGCGCATTAAAGCATTCTTTTATGATATTTGTGCATGACAGCGGTATTTTTATTCCTACCCATGAAATATTTCATTTGAGCGATCTGGTCACGGTGAGTATCACATTACCGGAAAATGCACATCACTTTACTTTCACCGGTGAAATTATGTGGATTACCCCCAATTCAAATCCACATTCTGGTATCGGCGTTCAATGCAATGGCGATGAAGGACAAGCATTTCGACTAGCAGCACAAGCATTATTAAAAGATTTTAAAGACAATGGCGACGAACAATCGGATACGATGTGACATAAATAAAAGGACTTGAAGCCATGAGGCTTACATTTTCGATAGCGCTCGCCATCAGTGGTTTTTTCGCAACAACATCAGTTTTTGCCGTGAATGATACTGATGATTATGGCCTCAATAAAATCACACACGATCATAATATCACAATGTATAAAACTGGCATTCAATGGGCACTCAATTCAAAAACAACTTTACGCGCTGGTTTTAACCATGGCGAAGGGGTGTTATCACTCAGCTGTGCAACAGAAAATATATTCTCGTTGGATGCAACAGAAAAAGTGTCGAAAAAAGATTTTATTAATGGTGTTCTTACTTTTATTCCAAAACAAATTCTCATCTCCAGAAATTTATTTTCTGGTTCGGCAAATCAAATTGCCACAGTGGCAGCGTACAGTTTCGGTGTTGGTTTGAGTTGGAGTCGGGTACTCGCATGACACAAAAACGCACGCAAGAATTAGAAAAAGCGCTGTCTGTCACACGCGCAACATTAGAATCAACTGCCGATGCTATTTTAATTATCGACAAAAATGGAAAGCTCGTCGATTTTAATCAAAAATTATTAGAGATCACTGAAGTACCTGCAGAACTATTTGAAAAAGGCGAAGAAAATGCGTGGCTTACTTATCTGCTGAGTTTATTAAAAGATCCGAAAGAATTAATTTCACAAATGCGATATCTCATGATGCATCCTGATCAAGAAGGGGATATGGGGGACATCCATTTTAAAAATGGAAAGATTGCAGAACGGTATTCACAACCGCATCGCATTGGCAATGAAATTGTGGGACGTGTGTGGAGTTTTCGTGATGTCACTGAAAAACGAAAACAAGAAGAATCACTGCGATTAACGAAAAGAGCGATTTCAGCCAGTACTCACGGCATTATTCTTATCGAAAATAATTCGCAATTAACGATCATGTATCTTAATCCAGCCAGTGCTCATTTACTGAATCTCAATGAAACAAAAATAGTGCAACATTCATTTCTTACCTTATTTCCCGAACTTGAATTACATCATGATAAACTCATCGACATTTTTCATGAACAATACAAAGGGAGTATTTCGCTGCAATGCAAAATTAATGACAACCTATTGTGGTTAACAATAGATATTGACCCGCTATACGATAAAGATCAAGCTGGCATTTCGCATTTTGTCTGCATCATCAATAACATCACCAAAAGTAAAGAACTTGAAAATATTTTGCACTATAAAGCAGTGCATGATGCACTAACGGGTCTGCCCAACAAAGCTTACCTGGAAGATGCCATTCGATATCGCATAAAAAAAGCCTTGATTCATCATAAAAACTTTGGATTGCTGTTTATCGACATTGATCGTTTTAAAAATATTAATGACACACTAGGACATCATATTGGGGATGAATTATTGTGTTTATTTGGTAAACGCATTCAAAATATTTTACAAAAACAGGATATTATTTCACGCATTAGTGGCGATGAATTTATTATTTTAATTCACAGCGTCAGCGATATTAAAAAAATGAGTGGAGTTGCTAATCGTATTTTGAAAGCCACCCGAAAAAAATTTAGTTACGCTGATCATGAATTCAATATTACGATTAGCATCGGTGTTGTTCATTATTCTGATTGTGGCAACAATCCAGAAACATTAATTCGCAATGCCGATATTGCCATGTATCAAGCAAAACACAACGGCCGAAATCAACTATGCCTTTACACCAAATCACTGAATAACACGATTTCCCGTCGAATGAAAATTGAAAATGAATTACATAATGCCATTCAACACAATGAATTTGAGCTTCATTATCAACCCATTTACAACATAATAGAAAATAAATTTGATAAAGTGGAAGCCTTATTGAGATGGAAAAACAAAGAATTGGGCCAAGTTTCACCGACGGAATTTATCCCTATTATTGAAGATATCGGCATGATGACTTCAATTGGTCGATGGGTAATTGAAACCGCTATTCGACAAGTACGGTTGTGGAGAAAAAATAACATTGCTGATGTGGCGGTAACCATTAATGTTTCCGCTAAACAGTTACTAGACATGCATTTTGTTGATCACATTAATCATGTCATTTATCGCGATTCAGTGCTGTCAAAAAAAATAATACTCGAAGTCACAGAAAGCTTTTTTCTGCTGGAAGAAAAAGTAGCGACCACGCTCAATGAATTAAATAATTTGGGTATTAAAATTGCGATTGATGATTTTGGAACGGGCTATTCAAATTTAAGTTATTTAAATCAATTTCATATTTCTTATTTAAAAATTGACAAATCATTTGTTGATCAGATTGAGCAACCTCATTTTAATGATTCTGTTTTGCTTGCCATTGTCGCTATTGCAAAACGGATGAAGTTTAGAATTGTTGCTGAAGGCGTTGAGACAAAAAAACAATATCAATTTTTGAAACTCAACGAATGTGATGAAATTCAAGGTTATTATTTTTCAAAACCATTAAGCGCTACCGCATTCGAAGAATTTGTTAAGCTGACTAACTTAAAAGGTAAATAATCATGCGCACTTTATTTCGGTTGTGGTAACGTGATATTACTTTGCGAATTATTTTGTATTGCATTGGAAAACACATATTGCTGATAACGTTGCACCGTCGCCGCTGATTTATTATTCAGCGCAACTTCTTTAAAATCAACAAAATATTTTTCTGCGGCAGAATCATCACCATTCAAGTGACTTAATTTTGCCATATTCAATAATGAAAATGGCATACTCGGATTATTCTGTAACGCTTGATGAAAATACTGCGTCGCTGCTTTATTGTCCTTCATCATTAAAGCGCAAATACCGGCATTTTCATACGCCCCCGCCGAATCCAAATACGTTTTTTCATTCGCTGCTTGAACAAAATAGTGGATGGATTCTGGATATCGGCCTGATCGACATAAAAAAGTACCGTAATTATTTTTTGCGGAACCAGAATGCGGCTCAACTGCAATGGCTTTTCGATAATATTTTTCTGCAAGCATATTATTACCTGTTTTTTCAAGATAAAATGCCATGCTGTACCAACCCGCAGCAATTGCGGGGTCATCACGAAGCGCGCTCAACAATCGTTCTTTACTTTGTGTGTAAAATCCTTTTGATAAATAAGCCAATCCTAATCGCGCATTGGTCACCGCTGCTGCTGAATTATATTTTGCAGCAAATAGCGCATCAGAAAAGCAGCATAAAATAATCATGTAAACCCAAAAATATTTTTTCATAATTGACTCTAATACGATGAAGAAGCTTGAGAGGGTTTGTGAATAATATGCGGAGTTAAGAAAATTAACAACTCAGCATCATCAGTGCTTTTATCGGTATTTTTAAATAAATTGCCCAGCAATGGAATCTTGCTTAAAAATGGAATGCGCGTAACGACATTGGATTTTCGGCGTTCATACACACCACCCAGCACCACAGTTTGATTATCGTTTAACAAAATACGTGAACTTTCTTCTTCTTTGTTAATAGGAATTGCTGTTCCCGCTGTATTGGTTACACCACTGGTCTGACCCGAACCACCCGGTACATTCAATGAAATGGGCGTGCCCGCACTATTATTGGTAACTTTTAAATCTAAAATAACGCGATTATCCGGCGTAATTTGTGGCGTCACTTCTAATTTCAATAGCGCATCCACAAACTGAACTGTTGTCGCACCACTGGAACTGGAATCTTGATACGGAATTTGTTCGCCTGTTTCAATGTAGGCTTTTTGTTGGTTGGAAGTAATTAACCGTGGCGATGAAATAATATCTAAATCGTTTTGTTGTTCCAGCGCACTTAACTCCATATCAACAAAAGTGGAGCCTAATTTTGCCAGCGCCAAACCAATACTGCCGGCGGGCGTTGTTGATCCAAAAATATTGCCGGTTGCGGGAATATTAAAATTGAGTCGATTCGCAAAGGGCACTGCTGATGGATTACCTTGCGCTACCTGTAATTGATTCGCACCCTGTAACGTACCGGATAATTGTGACGGTTTGGTTAAACCAAATCGCGCACCCAATTGTCTTTCAAATTTACGGTCAATATTAACAATACGCGCTTCAATCATGACTTGTTTAACAGGATGATCAATTTGTTTAATTAATTTCGTAATGGTTTTGATGTGATCAGGTGTATCGCGAATCCACACTGAATTAGTTCGCTTATCAATACTGGTTGTACCACGTGACGATAACACGGAAATATTTTTAGTCGTTAAAATATTTTGCACTTCTTCTGCATCTGCATAATTCAAACGTATCACTTTATCTGCTAGTGGCACCAAATCACTCATACGCTGTTTCGCTTCTAGCTCATCAATTTGTTGTTTCATCAATTCGCTCAGCGGCGCAATATAAACTATATTTCCAGATTGACGCTCACCCAAATTTTGAGATTTCAAAATCACATCTAATGCTTGTGTCCAAGGTACTTGATGTAGATGAATCGACATTTCTCCTTTGACGGTGTCATTAATAACGAAATTTAATTTTGTAAATTGTGCGACAATCTGTAACAACTCGCGCACTTTGATATTCGTGAAATTCAAAGAAATACGCTGACCTGCACTATCACCAGTGTAACGATTTGATTTGGCTGCGTCGAATTGTGGTGTGCGCACTACGGCCGTCGCACCATCATCACTGACACTCACTTTTGGAATAACGTGTTCTGTTTCAGTTGAATTACTTTGCAATGCAGAATAATGAGGGGGAATCTTTGTCTGTTGATATGCGGCTAACGCACTGGTGGCAGCAATCATGATGATTAAAACGCAAAATAACATTTTGCGTAAACAGTGTCTCATGGTGGCGACTCCTGCAGAGATAGGGTGACATCACGAGACTCCTGCCCCGCTCCCGTATCAATCTCAATCTTAAATTTTACCTCATTCCGACCAATCTGTGTTAGCAGAGCCTCTTGCAACCCCACTCGTGTGCCCACTCGGATTGAATAAAGCTTGCCATCGTTTGCGCGAAAAATCGCAACACGATCATTGTCATGCAATACAATTCCCGTTAATTTCAAACTATCTAGCGCAACATCCTGCAATATCACATTTTCATGTTCTTTTTTCTTTTTTACTGTTGTTGGTAACTCAAAAGGATCTCGTATGTGATCAGCATCGTAAACATAAGCGGGGATAGCAGATTTTTTTTTCAATTCTTTTTGTGTTGTTTGCTCCATCGCTTTTTCTAGTACATCGATATATTTTTTTGCATCTTGCGCAGCATGGGTTTTTTTTTGCTGACATCCTGGAAATAGCAGAACGCTTAAAAGAATTCCAATTGCGAATACCATTTTGCGTGTCATGTTTTAATTTCCAATGAGGTTGGCAAAGTGTGATATAGCGTCGCAGTAAAAGTGAGCAATAATAAATTTTTCGGGACACCGGCTTGTTCATAATGCGAAATA
This sequence comes from Gammaproteobacteria bacterium RIFCSPHIGHO2_12_FULL_39_24, assembly GCA_001802455.1. Lineage (GTDB taxonomy): Bacteria > Pseudomonadota > Gammaproteobacteria > Coxiellales > Coxiellaceae > 2-02-FULL-42-43. The sequence continues at coordinate 52,184 of MGXZ01000002.1, read as the reverse complement.
CTAAATTGATTAATCGCCACCACGGAGTTGGGTAAATTAGCAATACCACTGAGAAAACGTCCCAACTGATGAAAACTACCAATCACAGAAATATCCACTGCAATCGAAGCATAATAAATATGATTTTCGGTTACCCCTGGTTTAAAATAAATAAATTTCAATCCATCCGCCGTTCCTAATTTTGTAATTCCACTCAGCAATTCTTCAATTTTTGTTCCTGGTGGAAATGACTTAATCATGTCCTCATATTCTTGCTTGGCATGAACAACATCTTTTGAGAAATAAACTAATTCACCATATTCTTTTGCTCTGACGGTTAGCTCACTCTCTAAAGCTGCTTTTTTTTCTTTTGATTGTTTTAATTGCTGCGCTGCATCATATTTCAAATAGAGTGTTCCTATGGTCGCAATAAAAAGAAAGATAAAAAGTGCGATCAGCATTTTGGCAATAGGTGGTAATAGATATAATTTAACCAGCGAACTACTTTTTTTTGGCTCAACGCTACGCATATTACGGACTCTTATTGACTGTGCCTGATTTAACCGCTGCATCAATTAATTCATTATGTTGTTCTCGATGTTGTTGAATGGTTTCAATGGGATTGGTCATGGTTGATTTTGTTTTTTCGCTAGGCGCTATCCCGCTAGGCGACATCGTTAGCATAAAATGCAAATCAAATTGTGTAATGGTTGAATCATTCGCTTCTGTTTTTTCTACTTTCTGAAGTGACGTTACTTCCAACTCCGGAGAATGATTAATGGTTTTGATCAATTGAGAAATTAATAAATTCGAATTGGCGGTACCAGCCACATTGACTTCATTATTTTTGCGAGACAGTTTTTTCAAATAAATACCGGCTGGAATAACTTTGGTTAGCTCGCTTAATAATCGCACCGTTTCAAAGCGACTCACTTGAAGATTTCTCAACACAACAACTCGAGCAGCAATTTCTTGATATGTTTTTTTATGCTGAAAATAAGATGAAATGTTTGTGATTAAATTTATTTTTGCACGCTCCAACGCTCGCGTGTAACTTTGAGAATAGGTTGTTTGTGCAAAAAAGAATTGGTGCGCGAGCACCAAGAATCCACCGCCAGCTAAAACAGCAATCACTATCAGCCGCAAAAAAAACTTTTTGTTGATGGTAATAATTTCTTCGCGCCAAGGCAGTAAATTTATTTCCATAAAGGAATACCCCGCATTGCTAATCCACAACTAACTGCAAAAGCAGGGCCCAGTTTTATCATTCGTTCTCCATCAAGATGCTCACCCAGCTTAAGAGAAGACAAAGGATTGGCAACAACAACAGCAAGATCTAATGATTTCGCGATGTGTTGCGTAATATCGGGAATCAGCGCACAACGTCCTGTCATCGCAATACTATCTATTATTTTTCCTGTATTTTCAGAATAAAACGATTGAAATAGACGACGTATTGTCATAATCATGTGTGACTTTTGCTCTTCCGTGAGCACATGCGTTATTGCTTCTGCTTTTAATAATGCTTCCGCTTGCACTTCGGTTTGTGCTTGCATGGGAATAGCGAATGGCGCCAACAAAACCGGTTTTGGTTTTACTAACGTCACCTCAACACCCAATGCTTGTTGCACGAGCGGAACCAACACATCACCGGTATACACTTGTCGCATGCTATAAATCATCTGTTTTTTATGCATCACTAAAAACAAAATACTGTGCGGATTGAAATCAATGAGTGCAGTATATTTTTCAATATGATTCTGCGGTAATTGAGATGAGAATAATGAATACGCTCTTTCCAATGCATAAAAATCAACGTCAGCAATTTTTACGATTAATCCTGCTTGCTGTAATGCTTCTACTCTTGGGCCGATATCTTCTTTTTTGGTAATAATTAAAATTAAATAATTTTTTTTAAGACCACTCACGTCAACTTCCGACGTTTGCACAAAATCCAAAAATAAACTTTTTGCCAACTCAGGAAATGTTTTACGCGCTTCTTGCCAAGCCCGCACTTCAGCTTCGTCATCCGATAATGCAGACTCTAATTTTATTTTTTTTATCGCCACCTTATTACCCGGCAAAACGATTGCCGCATTTTTAATATTGTTTTTTGTTTTGTTGATTAATTTTTTAATGGTGTTGGTCAATACAGTTTGATCAACAATCACATCTTCAGAAATAACACCGGTTGGTAATCCAGCAACCTCTGCACGAGAAACTTTAATAGTGCCCAATGGATTTCGCAATTGAATAATGGCGACGGATGAATCATCAATATCAACCCCTACGATATCACCAAAAACATTGGTTGATGTGCCGAGCGCAGCCCTAAATTGACCAATACGATCAATCCATCGAGTAATGTAACGCATCCATTTTGGTTCAGCATTTTCTAGCATAAATTCTACTTAATTTGCAAAGAAAAATGTCTACTTAGACTATAATGGAGTTATAATGTCATGACAAGGAATGTGGAGGTTCGTGTGTTTATTTTCTCTCGCAAACAACAGGGATTTTCTCTTGTTGAAGCGCTGATTGTTATTTTCATGGTTGTCATACTGACCGTTGGAATAGTTCCTTTTTTTCAAACTTATGTAGCACAAAATCGCGTAAAAGGCGCAACGGAAACACTGGCTAACAATATTTATTTGGCGCGATCTATCGCAATTCAAAAAGCCACTCCTACCACGCTCATCTTTAACATCAGTAATTGGTGTTATGGGATGAGCAGCGGCGTAATCGCTTGTGATTGCACATCCGCTGCATCCAGTTCGAATTGCAATTTAGGGATAGTTTCCGGCACCGATTATCCCAACACAACTTTAACCAATACATTTACCAGTAACACAATTACCTTTTCTGCCACACGCGGCACAACAAACAGCGGCACCGCTACCTTTATTGCTGGCGCTTACTCTGCACAAGTATCCGTTAATACAATGGGCACTGCGAGTACGTGTTCATCAGGCGGAACGGTAGGGGGTTATATCGCATGTTAAAAAACAGCGTAAAACAAGCGGGTTTAACATTGATAGAAGTGTTGGTCGGACTCACCATCGGCATTATTATTATTGCCGCTATCGTTTCAATTTTTTCCAATGCTATTACCAGCACTGAACAAATGCTGGATAGCGGAAAACTCAATCAAGCGTTAGAATCAGCAATGAATACGATGGTTTCTGATGTTCAACGCGCGGGGTATTGGTACAAAACAGATTACTCAACCAACAACACCAATCCTTTTTTATCAGGCACAGATGATTTAACCACCACCAGCACCTGTTTAACATTTTCGTATGACGCCGATACCGATGGATCCATGAGTGATGCCGATCGATTTGGATATCGACTAAGTGGTGGCGCCATCCAATATCGCTCTACTGGTAGTACTACTTGCTCCGCAGGAAGCGGCTGGACTAATTTGACCGATCCTAATTTAATCACCATCACCACTTTCGACGTTTCCGTTACCAGCGTGCCGATCACAGGAAACAACACCGATCACACTTATTATCGCACCGTCACGCTGACTATCGGTGGAAATTTAGTAAATGATAGCGCCAGTACAACGACCATCACCCGCACAATCAAATTATATAATAATTTATATTCATCAACGTAGAGATCACATATGACTATTATTGAAATACTCGTCGCTGCAGCGATTTTTGCCGTTGCATTATTTTCATTAACTTCTTTTCAAACCAATTTATTGCGCGAACGCTCACTGCTTAATCAACGTAATTACGCACTGACCCTAGCGCAAAATAAAATGCAATATTTTCGAACCTACACACAACTCACATCGACAACAGGCTATTTTGCATTTGATGATATTACGGACTCCACTGCAGCAACTACGACCAACGCACTCGGCGCAACATATTCGATGACATGGACAGTGACTAACTCAAGTGATTCAACTGACACGCCAGTCAATCGAAAAACAATACAGGTTGTTGTAACATGGAGCAATCCCAGTAGCACAACAACCAATAGTGTTGCGGTTGAAAGTTTAGTTGGTCGTGTTGATCCAGCAGGATCAGCAAAAGTATCAGAAAATTTGCCGTAAGGTTTGTATGATGAAATACAACAGAGTAAAAAATAGTATTGTCGCAGCACTCATGATCGGCGTTTTTTTTGCATGCACTATTCATGCTGACATTTATCGCAGCGTAGATAAAGAAGGCGTAGTCACTTTTACTGATCAACCCAATACGGATGCTGAAAAAGTAACATTGGGGCAAGAAAACATATCTTCTTCGCCCGTCACACAAAGTGGTGGCGACAAAAATAATGCGGATGCCAATAGCACAGACATCGCTGACAGTAAGCATGTTCCCTACACGCTATTTGAAATGAGTTCTCCAAAAAACCAAGACACTATCAGTAATGCAACAGAAGTAAAAGTGACGGTGAATATCAATCCTGCATTACAAAAAGGCGACAAAATACGATATAACTTAGATGGCAAACCCATTTCAGATCCCATCACTGATACTACGTTTACCATTCAAAAAATTTCAGACACAACCGATATTCTGCCACGCGGCCCGCATACTTTTTCTGCAGACATTCTGGATGCTGATCACAAAGTCATAAAAACAACACCCACCATTACGGTATTTTTTCATTATGCAAGCATTTATTTCCCACATAAAAAATAACGGGAGCAATGATGAATTTAAATGAAATACTAATTTATGCTGTTCAGAATAAATGTTCCGATTTACATTTATCATCCGGTGAAAAACCCGTTATTCGAAAAAGCGGAGAATTACGTCAGCTAGATTTACCTAACTTAATTTCTACTGATCTTGAAAAAATACTAAAAGAAATTACCACATCCGAGCAATTTAAAGTATTCAAAGAAACGCATGAATTAGATTTCAGTTATGCACCTGAAACCATTTCACGATTTCGTGTGAATGCTTTTCAACAATCACGCGGAATCAGCATTGCATTTAGAACACTGTCATTAACGATTCCCACATTAGCAGAAATTAATTTAACGGATCCCATTTTTGCGAAATCCTGTGATTATCCCAATGGATTGGTATTGATAACCGGCGCGACTGGATCAGGAAAAAGTACGACGTTAGCAGCCATGATTAATGAGATTAACAACAACCCGGCGTCACGCGAACATATTTTAACGATTGAAGATCCCATTGAATATCAATTCGTCAGCAAATACTGTTTAATTCAACAACGCGAAGTGGGTCGTGACACACTGGCATTTCAAAATGCATTACGTGCTGCGTTGCGAGAAGATCCAGACATTATCATGGTCGGCGAAATGCGCGATTTAGAAACCATTCGCTTGGCGTTAACCGCTGCAGAAACAGGGCATTTGGTATTCGGAACATTGCATACCAGTTCCGCTGCACATGCCATCGATCGCATCATCGATGTCTTTCCTGGAAATGAAAAAGATATGATTCGTGCGATGCTCGCACAATCATTACGCGTTGTGATTGCACAACGATTATTTAAAACACCGCAAGACACCGTTCAGCCAGCGCATGAAATATTGGTTTGCACAGGTGCTATTCGAAATTTAATTCGTGAGCATAAAATTCCACAAATGTATTCTGCCATGCAAACAGGTCGTCAATATGGAATGAATACTATGGAACAACATATTGAGGAATTATTAGAAAAAAAATTAATTCTGCCAACCTCGGATATCGAAGATCATGAAGAAAAATAAAAAACAATATTATTTTCCAGGACCAACCTATTGGCCCATGATTGGTTCCATTGCTTTATTTTTTTTATTTTTAGGTGCCGCCAATTGGCTACATAAAAACACAGCGGGTATTTATTTATTTTTTATTGGAATCATTATTTTATTCGTCATGCTGTTTGGCTGGTTTGGTACAGTGATTAATGAAAATCGTACAGGATTATTAGCAAGTGCATCCATTGAGCGTTCGTTTCGTCTTGGCATGATTTGGTTTATTTTTACCGAAGTCATGTTTTTTTCTGTTTTTTTTGCTGCTTTATTTTATGCGCGATTTTATTCAGTGCCTTTTTTAGGCGGCGCATTTCAGGGCGCATCAACCCACCAACTATTGTGGCCGCATTTTCAATCAAGCTGGCCGCTCTTGCAAACACCTGACATAACACACTATAAAAAAATACATTCAGTGATGGAAACGTGGGGAATTCCTGCAATCAATACTTTTATTTTATTATCATCCGGCGTCACCATTACCATTGCACATTGGGGCATTATCAAAAAAAATCGCGCACACAGTATTTTTTTTCAAGCACTCACTATTTTTTTGGGAATTATTTTTGTGATGATGCAGGCACACGAATATTGGACGGCGTATGCGATTAAGTCATTGCGATTAGAGTCAGGAATTTATGGCACCACATTTTTTATGTTAACTGGTTTTCATGCGCTACACGTTTCGGTGGGTATTATCGCATTAACCGTGATTTTATGGCGTCTTGCGAAAAATGATTTTAATTTCAAAAATCATTTCGGATTCGAAGCGGTTTCTTGGTATTGGCATTTTGTAGATGTCGTTTGGTTGACGTTGTTTGTGATGGTGTATTGGTTGTGAAGGTGCGTCCGTTACGCCATACCTATACTCTTCGACGGTGCTGACTCTGCTGTATTTTGAAATGCTGTGGTTTTTTCATTACATCCTTCGGATATAGCGCCAACATAACTCCATCTTCCGCAATGCCACAACATTGAGCTAATCGGACGACAACACTCGTTAACTTCTTCATTGTGTTTGTATCTTTTATCATATGGTAGATAAAAATATGGTGCGAACTCACTCAAATCACAAAGCACGTCTATGCAGGAGGGGCAACAACCAGTATAAGAATCATTCTGATGATCGTAGTATAGAGCAGGTAAAGTACCTAGTGTCGCAACTGAAAGCACACACCATGCTGCATTCAACGGAAATTGAACTGCTGCATTAACACCGCATAACATAATCCAACCACACTCAGCACGCTTATCGTCTGAAGCCCTGCTCCTCAACAAGGCAACGACTTCTTTTGAAACTGCTGGATGCGTTATTGCAATATATTGGCCAATATCTTTCAAAATCGTTGGAAAGCACCCTGACAAAGCTGAATCATTCTTTTGTTTTGCTTCAACCATCGCATTGTAAACGATATTGACAAGAGAAATGATGTCATCGACGGTTTTCGCGATTTCAATTTTGTCTTTGATTTTAGGAAGTGGACCGTTATTCTCAACAATAGTTTTCTTTTTCTCGAGATTCGTATTAAGCAATTTTCTGTAGACTGTTGTTGCGAATGCTTTTGTAAATAAAAAACGGTCAGATAAATTTGTTTTCATATAATTTTCTGATGTTGTAGATACAGTAGATACAAGAGACTTGTTACTAATATCAGGATATGTAGCAACAACATCAAGATTCGTTAAATCAGGTCGCCTCTGTTTAATAAACGCAGTTATACTTGTCATTAATTGTTCAACAACACATAAAAACATTTTTTTGCGCTCATCAATGTTTACGCTAACTGCAATATCTTTTTCAACATGTTCAACAATACCCTTGATGTTAGATAAAAATGTTCGGATTACAGCATCATCTTTCACATTCAATTCTTCCATTTTCGCTTTTATAAAAAAACATTCTTTTTGAAACAGGCCAAATGGAATGGTGGGTCTTTCATTATCAATTGATGTACGAGATAGTGCAGTATAAGCGCGCAATGCAAATTCTGCTGTAAATAATCTTCCTGTATCAGGTAGTTTTGTGTCAGCAAAAACATGTGGTTCCGTGATATCGGTTCTGCCATAACCTACATCAAGCAAAAGTGATGTTGTTTCTTCAGAACGACTCATAATACACCTCGTTTCTTATTTATTTTTATCACCCTTCGAAAATACTGCAATTTTATTTTCGAGTAAAGTAAAAATAAGTAATGATTTTTAACACTGTACAGTTGAGTTATTTTGACCAGCAATCCAATACTGGGTCAACAATTCGAATTTCACCTGTTTCTAATTTTTCAACTAAGTCATGTTTCAGTAAAATTTCAATTGCGCCTAAAATTCCTTTTACTGATAAATTAACCCTGCTTGAAAAATTTTTCCCAGCAGGTTCTTTTAATCCGGGTGCTTTGGCAATTTCGCTGAGCAATTGTTTTTGCTTTGATGTTAAAAACTCAATATCTCTCGCAACAGAACCCTGTTCTTCCCGACAGATTTTTTTCCAACAAATAACAACGTCATCCACCCTTGGAATGGTATTAGATTCAAACAAGTAGCTACATAAAATATTCATGTAATAGGGATGGCATTTTGCGCATGAAAATATTTCTTCGAGTGTTTCGTTGGATAAATTTTCTTTCCATCGGACTCTGGAAAACTTATTAATAAAATTTTTATAATGCTCTGCTGAGATTCTCTGGAGCGGTATCTTATGACACAATTTATAGAGTGGCCGAGATCGATCTTCAAACATTTGACTGAGTAAATGGCGGTTACTACCAGAAAAAATAAAGCTAATGTTTTTTGTTTTTTGCGCAACAAACCGCAATGATGATTCAACCTCGTCACACACAGGCGATCCGCTGATGGATTGTATTTCATCAATAAAAATGATGGCGTGTTTTTTATGCTTAACCAATAATTCATCAACACCAATCAACAATGATTTCAAGTTTTTTTTGGCGTCCACTGTTTTGGGGCTCACGGTAAATTCAAACCCCAACTGACCTACTCTGATTGAGACTGAAAGATTTTTTAGTAAAGATTCTAACTTGCGGATAGCTTGCTCAGTGGGTTTGATGATTTTAGAAATGAGCGTCCCAATACCATCAAAAAATTCATTCATCACCGATTCAGAATCTTGTTTCATGAACAAATCAATATCAGCATAGGGCCATTTTACAGACTCTATTGCACGCAACGCCAAGCTGGTTTTTCCATAACGCCTTGGGGAAATCAGCAAAGTTTGAGTAAGCTGTTGAATATTGTGCGTCAGACGAGCCAGCTCGTCTGTCCGATTGCAAAATGCCTCGCCTGAAGCAATGCCGCGATGAAAGGTTTGTGTCATATTCGTACCATTCTATACTGAAGTACTAGTATAGTACTACTAGGTTAGTATAAATGGAAGTAGTAGGTAACCAATCACACTTTCTTCCAAACCATTTTTTTCAACCAATAAACAATCACAAAAAATAATGCAAGAAAAATTAATACGTAAATCCCCATTCTTTTTCGTTGATTAACATGCGGATCGCTAATGTATACAAAAAAATTTACTAAATCGCGCGTTGTATCATCAAATGCTTCGGGTGATTGCGAACCGGATTGCACTAATTTTAACACTTGAAAATAATGTAACTTATCTGATTGTAAAATCGGTTTCATGATTTCACTGTCAGGCAATTTTTCTTGAATACCTTGCATACCAGCCAAAACATTGGTCATCACCGTATTGGGCACTAATAAATTATTAAATCCGGTGGGACGTGACGCATCTTTATAAAATGCATGTAAATAAGTATAAATCCAATCAGCTCCTTGCACGCGCGCTTCCAAACTCAAATCAGGTGGCGTTATTCCATACACCCACTCTTTTTGATTTAGCGGCATTTTATCTGCAGTAATTCCCGCTTCTTTTGCAATTTTATCGTGCACAACATATTTCATGGTGTGGCATGTCATGCACGTTCCTGAAAATACTTTTGCGCCGCGCAAAATAGAGGCATAATCTTTTGTATTTATGTTAACGTGCTCTAATTGAATAGGCGATTCGTCAGAAAATACTGCCTGAATAAAAAATAAAAAGATAATTGCTATCGTTCTCCCACTCACACTCCGACTCCCACTTCTTTCGAATAAATCGGCATCAATAAAAAAAATAAATAATAAAATATAGTAAAAATACGCGAGAATAAAATATTCGTGTCGGTTAAACTGTCTGTACCCAAAAATCCCAATCCCACAAAACTAATGATAAAAATAGTTAAGGCAATTTTTGAATATTTTCCGCGATAGCGAATGGATCGTACCTTACTTCTATCCAACCATGGCAATAAAAATAATAAAATAATGGCGCCTGCCGCTAAACTGATTCCCATTAATTTATTCGGAATCGCGCGCAAAATAGAATAATACGGTGCCAAATACCAGGGCGGTGAAATATGCAATGGTGTCACTAGTGGATTAGCGGGTAAGAAATTCGCGTTCTCTAAAAAATAACCGTGCAACGTTGGCGCAAAAAAGACAATGAAAAAAAATAAAAATAAAAAAACAACAACCCCCGCAAAATCTTTTACGGTGTAGTATGGATGAAAGGGAATTTTTTCAATATTATCTTTTCCAGTGGGATTATTTGAACCCACTTGATGCAATGCAATAATATGCATCCACACTAATAATAAAATCAACAATGGAATGGCAATCACATGGAAAGCAAAAAATCGATGCAAAGTGACACCCGATACATTGTAATCTCCTTGCAACAAAATCACCAATTGTTTTCCAATCAACGGAATCACGGAAAAAACGGTAATCAACACTTTAATTGCCCAGAATGACATTTGCCCCCACGGCAAAACATAACCGCTTGCGGATTCCATCAATAAAATCACGTATAAAATCATTCCGATGATCCACAGCAATTCGCGCGGCGCTTTGAATGAACCATACATAATGCTGCGATACATGTGTAAATAAATCACGATAAAAAAAGCGGACGCACCCACTGCGTGCAGATAACGCAACAACCAACCAAATGGCACGTCTCGCATAATATGCTCAATTGATGAAAATGCATCAGCGGAGGTGGGTGTATACACCATCGCCAGCCAAATGCCTGTGACAATTTGATTCATTAAAACAATTAAAGAAAAAACACCAAAAAAATACCAGAAATTTAAATTTTTCGGCACATAATAATTTGCAGCATGTTTTTTCCAGATTGCTTGAAAAGGAAAACGAGCGTTAAGCCAGGAAAATAGTTTCACACTTTATTCACCCCAATCATAATCTCATCATCACTTAAATAAACATACGGCGGCACTTCTAAATTAATGGGCGCGGGCACATTTTTAAATACACGTCCCGCTAAATCAAATTTCGATCCGTGACATGAACAAAAAAACCCACCAGGCCAATCTGCTGAAACAGAATGCGGATCAGGACGATAAGTGGGCGTGCATCCTAAATGCGTACAAACACCGACTAAAATTAAATGGAGTGGTTTTCGTGAACGAAAAATATTTTTGGCATACTCTGGTTGTTGATCCACTGTTGAATTAGGATCGCGTAATAAATTCGTATCGGTGTTTAATGAGGCCAGCGCTGCATCACCCCGCGCAATAATCCAAACGGGTTTGCCTCGCCACATCACCGTGAGTTGATCACCCAATTTCATGTCTTTCACTTTAACACGAACAGGGCCGCCCGCCGCAATTTCCGCAGCACCCGGCAATAACGAAGAAATAAAGGGAACACAAGCAGCGGCAACACCTATTGCACCCATGGCAACAGTGGCACCAGTGAGAAATTCACGACGTTTTTGATCGATTTCATCATCCTGATGAGACATGATTATCCTTAACTCACCCCGCCCGAAATTTGTTGCAGGCGAATACTCGCTAATTGCGCTGCCGTTGAGCCAGGATAATCTTTTCTGATTTGTGTAAATTCTTTTTTCGCTTTATCTGTTTCACCTTTTGCGGCATGAATCATGGCGATTTTTAATTTTGCATCAGAAACTTTGTTAGAAGTGGGGTATTGCGTCACAACGGTTTTAAATTGTGAAATCGCATCATCGTAATGTTGGTTCATCAATGCAATTTCACCCAGCCAAAAATGCGCATTCACCGCAAATTGTCCTTTTGGATAATCCTGCAAATAATTTTTGAATGCCGATTGCGCTTGATTAAAGTGTTTTCGTGATAACAAGCGAAATGCTTTATTATAAGCATCGGCATCACCCAGCGACGGCGTTGCGGTTTGATCATTTTCGCTAGTGTCATTTTTATCCTTTTTGATGTCAGCTGCCAACGTCGCTGATGTTGTTGTTACAGCAGCAGCCGCTGTAGGGGGGACAGAAGTGGGAGTGGGCGAAGCATGCAATTGCGCAAGCTGTTGTTCCAAATCTTGATAATATGTTTTCTGTTGATCTGTTAATGTTTTTAATTCACGTTGATCAACTTCAACTTGACCTTGCAATTGCGATATTTTTTGCTGCATATCACTAACTTGCTGCGGCAAATTCATTTGCGTGTAATTTGCCATTTGCTGCTCTAAGCGAGACACGCGTTTATTTACTGAACCGCCAGATTGCGCAGTTTGTTGAGTAGGCGTAGGCGCCCATTCTTGTTGCGCAACGGGTGGTGAAGTTGTTGATGCTGGTTTTTCCGCATTATCATTCGTAACAGTTTGCCATCCGGAACTACCAGAAACAGCTTCGGGTTGAGTACTCACTGCATCTTGTTGCGCATCAACAACAGGCGCTTCATGCGCAAAAGCGCAACCACAAAACAAAAGTGCAACTAAAAAGAACTTATTCAAGCGCATATATTCACATTATTTTTGTTTATAAATAAAATCAACGCGACGATTTAACGCCCAAGCGTGTTCATCATTGCCTGATACAGCTGGATTTTCTTTTCCATAACTGACCATTTTAATTTGATTGGGGTGAACACCTTGTTGTTCCAAAATACGCGCAACACTTTGATCACGACGCCATCCCAAACCAATATTGTATTCACGACTACCGCGATTATCGGTATTTCCTTCCAAACGAACCACTGCACTCGAGTGCGCAGCAATATAATTCGCTTGAATCAACAATGCTTTCATGTCAGATTGACGCAAATCGCTACTGTTAAATGCGAAATAATAAGTTTGATTAGAGGGCGCTTTCAATGAATTCACTTTGAATCCATCATTGCTACCATAACCACTCGAACCATTCATGCCATACGTTTCACTGCCAGAACCACTGCCTTCACCAGTCGCATCTGGTTTTTTTGAACAGGCTGTTAATAACATTAAACTACTTGCAGCAACTGCAAGCAAAGATATTTTTACAAGATTTTTAAATTTCATGTTAGTTAAAGCTCCTTTATCAGTTATCAGTTATCAGTTATCAGTTAATCAATACTGATCACGGATAACGGATAACTCCACTTACAAAAACGGCGACCAAGATGGATCCTGAACATCCCCTTCTGCTGATGGCAGTCGCAATTTCACACGACCATCGATTGACACCAATCCAAGCATTTCTCGACCTGCGTAATGGGTTCCATATAGTACCATTTTTCCATTCGGCGCCAAACTCGGCGAATCATCTGAACCTGAATTCGTTAGCATCGTCATGCGACCTGAAGATAAATTTTGTTTTGCGATATTAAATGCACCCCCATCGCGATGCATTATAACCAGCGTATTCGCATGCGGAGATAAACAAGCACGCGCATTGTAACTACCATCAAATGTCACACGCGACACTTGGCGCGTTGCGAAATCATAACGATAAATTTGCGGTCCACCAGAACGATCGGATGTGAAAAATAAAGTATTTCCATCCGCTGACCACGTTGGTTCTGTGTCGATAGAATAATCTTTTGTAATCTGCATTAATTTTCTCGACGCCAAATCCATCACAAAAATATTCGGATTGCCATCCAATGTTAAAACCAACGCCAAACGACGCGCATTCGGCGAAAACGCCGGTGCATTATTCATGCCGGGAAAACGTGATAATAAATCACGACCACCCGTTGCTAAATTTTGCAAATAGATCGCTGCGTGATGACCTTCAAATGAAACATACGCCAATCCACGACCATTCGGCGTCCATGTCGGCGACATAATCGGTTGATTTGATGTCAACAAAGTCTGTGGATTAAAGCCATCTTGATCTGCAACCACCAGTTGATAGCGCGAACGATTGGCATCCAAGTGTTGTTTTAGAACATAGGCAATCTTTGTGCTGAAAATACCGCGAACACCCGTTATTTTTTGATAAATCATATCGGCGATGTGATGCGCCAATTGACGCAAACTGGGTTGATACGCTGTAAAAGTTTGATTTAATAAAACTGTATTTGCTGCTGTCGACGCGTACAGATTAACTAACTGAAAAGAAACTTGATAACGATTCGATCCAACTTGTTGCACTTGACCAATCATAACATCATTGACACCTTGTTTTTGCCAATACTTTTGATCAATTTGCGCTAATTGGGTTGGCTGTTGTAACAACACGCCTGGCGTTAATACACGAAATTCACCGCTGTTTTGAAGGTCATTTGAAATTACCTGCGATAGCGTTGTGTTCCCGGGAACATTATTGGATTGGTTGGCAAAAGGAATAATGGCGATGGGCGTTGCTGCATTAATGCCTTGCGTCAGTACCAAATGCACTGCTGCCTGCGCGGACGACAAAATTAAAAAACCCGCAACAAACAAGCTTAATTTTTTCAAAGCAGCCATCCGCCCCTCACCCTTTTCTGAGCAATAATGGTACTCGTTTTATAATTAAAAACAAGATCGTGTGCGTCTATACGTTACCAACCGACTGCAAATACCCCTGCGGACTCAACGTTAAAACCAATTGGCGGAAATGATTGAATAATGCCAAATTGTGCGGGACTGGCAGCGGCGATGATTGTTCAATCGCTTGCTTTGCCGATTGATCTAAATCTTGATTGCCGCTACTTTGTGTTAATGCGATAGATAACACCGTGCCATCCGGTGCAAGCGCTACGGTATAAATACATTTCAATTGACTGTTCACTTGATCAATTCGCCAGTTCGATTGAATTAAAGCGAGTATCTGTGCTTTGTATTGATCGATTGCACCTTGCTGCGCTTGTGACACAGCAGCAGAAACATTTTTTGCTTCAGTATTCATTTGCTGCTGCATCATCGCTTGTTGTAATTTTTTTTGTTCTGTTAATAATTTTTGTGTTTGTTGTTTTTTTGCGGCTAATTTTGCTGCTTTTAATTTTTGTGCTTTTTCTGCTTGTTTCGCTTTTTCAATTTTCTCAACAGCCAATTTTTGCTGTTGTGATTTTTCTGTTTTTTGTTTTTGTTCTAATGTAAGCTTTGCTTGCTTTGCCGCTAACGCACTGGTTTTTGCACGCGCTTCCATTAATTCTTTTTTAGCCTCAGCTTGTTCTTCTATTTTTTTCTCCTGCGCTTGCTGTTGCCTCACTCTGTGTTCTGCTGCACTGGGTTCAATAATCGCTCTGGCCTGTATGGTTTGCATCGGCGCAGAAGCAGGTGGCATGCGAAATACCGTTGGCGCAAAATTAAAAATCAAGACAAACAACAATGCTACATGTAACAACAGTGCGAACAGTACGGGGCGGCGATATTTTTGCGGAAGCTGCATACTCTAAACTGTAACAGAAGAATTACGTTGACATAAAGGAAATGATTTCATCGATTGCAATATTTTCAACTGCATCACTCAAACGATGTTTATATTCTACTGTACCCGCATCAATACCACGTTCAGAAATGACAAGACGATGTGGAATACCAATTAAATCCATATCCGAAAACATCACACCGGCACGTTCAGTGCGATCATCTAACAACACATCCAATCCCACGTTTTTCAATTCATTGTATAATTTCATAGCCAAATCGCGAACACGATAGGCTTTGTGCATTTGCATTGGCACAATCGCAACGTGAAATGGCGCCATCGCATCGGGCCACTGTATGCCTTTTTCATCATGATTTTGTTCAATCGCCGCCGCAACAATTCGAGAAACACCGATACCATAACATCCCATTTGCGGATAAAAAGATTTTCCATTTTCACCCAACACAGTGAGATTCATTGATTTACTGTATTTATCGCCTAGTTGAAATACATGTCCCACTTCAATACCACGCGCAAATGTTAATTTTCCTTTTCCATCGGGACTATTATCACCTTCTTTCACCGGTAGCGTTTTTTCTAAATTTTCTGCACGCTCAATATTGGCGGCATAGTCACTTCCATCGCTGTAAACGATGATATCTTCACCCGATTCTGCGAGCACTTGAAACTCATGCGAGAAATCACCGCCAATTTGTCCTGTCACTGCCAACACAGCGCGAAAACGCAAGCCCAATCGCGTAAAAATTTTTGTGTAAGCATCCACCATATCTTGATATGTTTTTTTCAGTGACTCAGTATCAATGTGAAATGAGTAAGAATCCTTCATTAAAAATTCGCGCGCACGCATCACGCCAAAACGCGGGCGAATTTCATCACGAAATTTCGTTTGAATTTGATAAACATTTAATGGCAATTGCTTGTAGCTATTCAATTCATTGCGCATTAAGTGTGTGATCACTTCTTCATGTGTTGGACCAAAACAAAAATCACGTTCGTGACGATCTTTTATTTTTAACAATTCTTTTCCATACTGATCCCAACGATCCGATTCAACCCATAACTCACTCGGTTGAATAGCAGGCATTAAAATTTCTAACGCCCCCGCACGATTCATTTCTTCACGCACAATATTTTCAACTTTTTTTAATACGCGCAAACCCAGCGGCAACCAGGTGTACAATCCACTGGCTAATTTACGAATTAATCCTGCACGCAACATTAACTTATGACTGATTAATTCAGCATCAGCAGGAGTTTCTTTTATCGTCGCTAACAAATACTGACTGGTGAGCATGCTCATTCCTTTTCGTGAAGAGTGCTATTTTCATCAAGATCATTCCGCGATGCAAGAAATTTAAAACAAAGTCTGAGTTGCTGAAATGGTGTTGCAGCCCCGCCACAAGAGAGAAGTGACATTTTGTGATTAAATTGCGCAAAATTTGATTGACAGGATTCTGAGGTGAGGAGTAGGATTACTCTTACATCAACCGACATTGATATCACTGAAAACGTTAAGTCCTCGACGATGCGAAAGCATTTTCCGCTTAACTCTCCTACAAAAAACCCCACGAAAGTGGGGTTTTTTTTGGGTACTTATTACTAACTTACATCATTCCACCCATTCCACCCATGCCGCCCATACCACCAGCACCACCCTCACCATGATTGTGTTCTTCTTTCTTAGGCAATTCAGTTACCATGCATTCCGTGGTAATCATCAAACCAGAGATCGACGCTGCTTTTTGCAATGCAGTACGCGTTACTTTAGTTGGATCCAAAATTCCCATTTCAATCATGTCGCCATACTCACCGCTTGCCGCGTTGTAACCATAGTTATCCGATTTGTTTTCAGATACTCTAGCTAAGATCACTGCCGCTTCTTCACCTGCGTTACGAACAATTTGACGTAATGGTGCTTGCAATGCACGACGTAAAATCTCAACGCCCACGCGCTGATCATCATTGTCCGCTTTTACTTTTGAAATCGCACGTGACGCACGAATCAAAGCAACCCCACCACCCGGCACAACTCCTTCTTCAACTGCAGCACGTGTTGCATGCAATGCATCTTCTACGCGCGCTTTCTTTTCTTTCATTTCAATCTCAGTTGCCGCACCCACTTTGATTACCGCAACACCGCCAGCGAGTTTCGCCAAACGTTCTTGCAATTTTTCACGATCGTAATCGGAGGTACTTGCTTCCACCTCGGTACGAATTTGCGCAATACGACCTTTAATTTCTTTGCTATCACCTAAACCACCGATGATCGTTGTATTTTCTTTTGTGACCACAACGCGTTTCGCTGATCCCAAATCATGGACTGTCGCACTTTCCAACGACAAGCCCACTTCTTCAGAAATCACTTTCGCGCCAGTTAATGTCGCAATATCTTGTAACATTGCTTTGCGACGATCACCAAATCCAGGTGCCTTTACTGCAGCCACCTTCACAATGCCGCGAATATTATTCACCACTAAAGTTGCCAATGCTTCACCTTCAACATCTTCGGCAATAATCAATAATGGTTTTCCTGCTTTTGCAACGGCTTCCAACACAGGCAACATTTCGCGAATATTCGAGATTTTTTTGTCGACCAACAAAATGTAAGGCGATTCTACTTCTGCGCTCATGTTTTGTTGATTGTTGATGAAATAAGGTGACAGATAACCGCGATCAAACTGCATCCCTTCCACAACAGACAATTCATTTTCAAAACCAGAACCATCTTCAACGGTGATCACACCTTCTTTGCCCACTTTTTCCATCGCTTGTGCGATAATTTTTCCGATGGATTCATCGGAGTTTGCAGAGATTGTACCCACTTGTGCGATTGCTTTGTTATCAGCGCAAGGTTTCGAAATGTGTTTTAATTCGTCCAGCACAGCAGTAACTGCTTTATCAATACCCCGTTTCAAATCCATTGGATTCATGCCAGCCGCCACAGAACGAATACCCTCTAACAAAATGGCTTCTGCCAACACTGTTGCGGTTGTTGTACCATCACCCGCTAAATCGGAAGTTTGTGACGCCACTTCTTTCACCATTTGCGCGCCCATGTTTTCAAATTTATCAGCTAACTCCACTTCTTTCGCAACGCTCACACCATCTTTTGTGATAGTGGGTGCACCGAAAGATTTGTCTAATACAACATTACGACCACGAGGTCCTAATGTTACTTTTACAGCGCCTGCTAATTTGCTGACACCACTCGCCATCAAATGCAATGCATCTGATCCAAAACGTAAATCTTTTGCTGTCATTTCTCGATCCTCTTGTTAGTTACTACTTACTCAATAATTCCCATGATGTCTTCTTCGCGCATCACAATTAAATCTTGGTTGTTGATTTTGATTTCTGTTCCGGAATATTTTCCAAAAACAACAGTGTCACCTTTCTTCACTGCCAACGGAATAACTTTTCCATCCGTTAACATTTTTCCAGAACCAATCGCCACGACGGTTCCGCGAATAGGTTTTTCCGCTGCTGAATCAGGAATCACAATCCCACCAGCTGATGTACGTTCTTCATCCAAACGCTTGATCGCAACACGATCATGTAATGGTCTAATATTCACGTCTTTTTCTCCTCAATTGCTAAACAAATTCTTAAATTAAGGGCCAATACTACTTTGTAATTGTTCCCCTGCACAGAGAATATGGGCGGATGTTTGAAATTCAAGGGGGAGTTTCAAATATCTTCTCAATCGCTTCTCGATCAAACGCATAATGATGATTGCAATATTCACAAGTAACAACAATTTCTGCTTTTTCTTTCAGAATTAAATTCGCTTCAATTCGTCCGATCACCCGTATTGCATTTTCCATTTTTGAAAGTGAACAGCCGCAATGAAATGCCAAATCGCGCGAATCAAATAAACGAATATTTTCATCGAGAAAATAATACTGCAGAAAAGAAGCGTTATTATCATAAAATAATTCACGCGCATCGATTTTATTCACTTGATCAATCAATGCAGTCCAGCGCGTTTTACGATCAGGATCATCATGCTCCGGCATCACTTGCAATAAAAATCCGGACGCCATATCGTCTTTTACTGCAAACGAAAAATGTGTCGGCAATTGCTCAGACTGTAAAAAATAAAATGCCAGCGCCTCTGCAATGGTTTTATTTTCAAGCGGCACCATGCTTTGCATCGGCTTTTCATGGTGTTTTTGAAACACGGTCATCACCAACATGCCCTCACCCAACCCATTTTTTAATTCTACTTCACTGACATTCGCATCCCACTGTGCCAAACCGCGCAACTGTCCTTCATCGTTAATTTGCGCAACCAGCATTTTAATCGCGCCATCACTTTGAAATTGAATCGTCATGCGACCACTTAATTTTACGGTTTCTGCCAATAAAGTTGCGGCTAATAACATCTCACCCAAGTAACGTTGCATAATCGGCGGATACGCGTGTTTTTCCAGTATCGTGCGAAAACTCTGCGTTAAATGCACAATCACGCCACGCACGTTATTATTTTCTAAAATAAATTTTTGCACGGAATCTGATAGAGACATTTTTAATTTTTTTGAAGACATGGTCAGTTGCCTCTTTACGGTTCAGGGAAAGATACTATAAAACCCATTTTTCAACAAAGGAAATCATCGCGATACTTCATTATCTCCGGTAAAATACAAAAAATGAGATCTATTAAAATATTTCCAGTGCAAACTCAGCAGAATGTAATTGCACTTATCACCGCCACTAAAATGATGCTCGCGGGGCTTATTGTTTTTCTGTTGATTAATTACTTTCAACTACCGCTCGGTGTGTGGGCAGTCGTTACGATTGCCGCTGTCACGCAAACAGGACTCACGCAAACACTTTCAAAATCTTTGATGCGCACCATCGGAACCATCATCGGTGCAGTAATGGGATATACCATCGCAATGCTTGCCAATGGTGACGTTACCATCATGATGATCTCGTTATTAATCGTGATTTGGTTTTCAAGTTATATTGCCTTACAGCCTACGATTTATAGTTATGCCGGTATCGTTACCGGCATGACGATTGCAATCGTATTATTTTTCAGTATCACTCACCAAGATTTTTATGCCGTCGCAGTTGATCGAAGTTTTGAAGTGTTACTGGGTGTGCTGGTCATTGCTGTTTTAAATCTTTTTTTGTTTTATATAGTAAAAAAATACTATCCAAAAGGCATGACCAAAAAAATAATTTCTTGGAAACGACCGCAATTTACAATAAAACTACAACATGCCGTCCCGGCAACAAAAGTAGCACTGGCTTGCTTGTTGACATTTGTAATTTGGTATTTCTTCAAATTACCCGCGGGATATTGGGCAACGATCACCTGTTTATTAATCATGGAAGAAAGTCACAGTGTCACGTTTAAAAAAGGTTTTTTTCGATTTGTTTCTCACTTGATTGTCGCGTTAATCGGTTTTTTATGTGTGCTCGCTTTGTTACATTTTTCTTATGAATGGCGATTACTGCCCTTATTATTGACATTTTTTTTATGTGGTTTTTTGATTGGCACTGAAAATCAATATGCCAGTATGGGAAACACCATGGGTATCGCAATGGCTATTATGTTACTGAGCGATCCCGGTTCACATGAAACAATCAAAATTATTTTTGAACGATTTTACAATGTTACGATCGGGATTGCGGTTGCATTTGTTATGCTCAATCCCATTGAAAAAATTTTTTTAGGAAGGTTTAAGTTTAGGAAGGATAGAGCATGACACCATTCTCAGAAAAAAATAAAAAGTTGAGAATGGCGTGAACATGATAAATCCATCCGGCTCTATGCAGATCAGTGTCGGTACGTATCTCGTCATCCCGCGGACTACGCCGCGGGATGACGAGATACGTACCCACACTGATCTCTGCATAAAGTCCATCCTTAAGGAAAGATTGATTACTTCAAATTCCTTGCCTAGACAGATACAATACGCCATCTCAATTTGTTTTCACCGAGGTTATCATGAAAGACTCATACAAAACACGCAGCACCCTCAAGATCAATGACAAAACTTATCATTATTTCAGCCTGCCCGAGCTTGCCAAAACATTTCCTAAAATAAATCAATTACCCTTTTCATTAAAAATTTTATTGGAAAATCAGCTACGAAACGAAGAGGGTTCTACCACCACCAAAGCGGACATCGACGCATTTTCAGCGTGGCTCGATAACAAACATTCTTCACATGAAATTGCCTTTCGTCCTGCGCGCGTTTTAATGCAGGATTTTACGGGTGTTCCAGCGGTGGTGGATTTGGCTGCGATGCGTGACGCGATGAAATCACTTCACGGTAATCCAGAAAAAATTAATCCATTATGCCCAGTTGATTTAATTATCGATCACTCTGTGCAAGTCGACGAATATGGCACAAAAAAAGCATTTCTAAATAACGTGAAAATTGAAATGCATCGCAACGATGAACGTTACACTTTTTTAAAATGGGGACAACAAACGTTTAATGGTTTTCAAGTGGTACCCCCCGGCACAGGAATTTGCCATCAAGTGAATCTGGAGTATTTGGCCAAAGGGGTTTGGAGTAATGAGATAAACAGTGAAAAATACGCATTTCCAGACACCTTGGTTGGAACCGACAGTCATACCACCATGATTAATGGCCTGGGTGTGTTGGGTTGGGGTGTTGGCGGTATTGAAGCCGAAGCGGCAATGCTCGGGCAACCGGTTTCTATGTTAATTCCCGATGTCGTTGGTTTTCGCTTAGAGGGCCAGTTAAATGAAGGCATCACCGCAACAGATTTAGTATTAACGGTCACACACCTACTGCGTCAAAAAGGAGTGGTTGGAAAATTCGTTGAATTTTACGGACCTGGATTGAAATATTTACCGCTTGCTGATCGCGCCACCATCGCTAACATGGCACCAGAATATGGCGCAACGTGCGGATTATTTCCCATTGATGCTGAAACCATTAAATACATGGAACTCACTAATCGCGATCCACATACTGTTGAACTAGTACAACAGTACATGAAAGCGCAAGGCATGTGGCACGATGATCACAGTGTTGAACCTATTTTTTCAGATCATTTGGCGCTGAATTTATCCACAGTCGTTCCGAGTGTTGCAGGGCCTAGACGTCCGCAAGACAGTGTTTCACTCAATCATCTTCCGACAGCAATGCAAGATTTTCTGGATCTCAATAAAATCCCAGATCAATCAAAAGCATTTTCAACTGAAAATAATATTGAGTTGCATCATGGTGACATTGTGATTGCCGCCATCACCAGTTGTACCAACACATCCAATCCTTCAGTCATGTTAGCAGCGGGATTACTCGCCAAGAAAGCGATTAAAAAAGGGTTAAGCGCAAAATCATGGGTAAAATCATCCTTAGCGCCGGGATCCAAAGTAGTCACTGATTATTTACAAAAAACCGATTTGCAAAAATATTTGAATCAACTCGGATTTTATTTAGTGGGTTATGGTTGCACAACCTGCATCGGTAATTCTGGCCCATTAAATGATGACATTGCAAAAACCATTACCGACAATCAAATTGTCGCGTGCGCCGTATTATCAGGCAATAGAAATTTCGAAGGACGTATCCATCCGCAAGTGCGCGCCAATTGGTTGGCATCGCCACCACTGGTTGTTGCTTATGCATTAGCTGGTACGATGAAAATTGATTTACACAAAGATCCTATTGGTATGTCAACAGCAGGTGAAAAAATTTATCTTAAAGATATTTGGCCAACACCAGAAGAAATTGCGCAAGCACTTAAATTGGTTTCACGTACGATGTTCACCAAAGAATATAGTGAAATTTTTAATGGCGATGACCGTTGGCAAGCCATTCATATTGCGTCAACCAAAACGTATGCATGGAATGAGAAATCAACTTATGTGAAATTACCACCCTATTTTGAAAACATGAAAAAAACACCTGATGCACCCAACGATGTGAAAAATGCGCGTATTTTAGCAATATTGGGCGATAGCGTAACAACCGATCACATCTCTCCCGCCGGTTCAATCAAACCAGACAGTCCCGCTGGAAAATATTTAATGGCGCATGGTATTGCTGTAAAAGATTTTAATTCATATGGCGCACGTCGCGGAAATCACGAGGTGATGATGCGCGGCACATTTGCCAATATTCGTATTCGCAATGAAATGTTGCATGGTATTGAAGGTGGGTACACAAAACATTTTCCCGATCAAAAACAATTATCCATTTACGATGCCGCGATGGAATACAAAAAAGAAAACACACCCCTGGTGATTTTTGCAGGTCAAGAATATGGCACAGGTTCATCACGCGACTGGGCAGCGAAGGGAACGTTATTGTTAGGCGTGAAAGCGGTGATTGCAGAAAGTTTTGAACGTATTCATCGATCCAATTTAATTGGTATGGGTGTTTTACCATTAGAATTAATGAATGGTATAACACGCAAAACAGTACAGCTCGCTGGATCAGAAATGATTAGCATTACGGGTGTTGCCAATGGCTTAAAACCCAGCACAATCTTAACTGTGCAAATTACACGTGAAAATGGTGATTCAGAAAATATTGCTGTGCTCTGCCGCATCGATACGCAAAATGAATTAAATTATTATTTGCACGGTGGAATTTTGCAGTATGTGTTGCGCGGGTTGAATGCGTGATAGAAAAAGGATTTTCATGAGACACCTTCGTTTTTTACTATTCAGTTTTATGTTATTTTCTGTTGGTGCTTTCGCGACTGAACCTCTGCCTGCCGATCAAGCCTTTCAATTTTTTGCAACAGCCAAAGATTATCAAACTATCTTAGTGAATTTTAAAATCGCACCCAATTATTTTCTATATCAAAAGCATTTTGAATTTAAAGTCATTGAACCGCGGCATATTCAATTAGGGAAACCACTTTATCCCACAACGCAACCACTTAAAACTGAGCTGGGTATAGTTGAAGTCTATTCAAACTCACTGACCATCCCCATTCCCATTATTCAAGCTGATCAAAAAAACCTGGTTTTGCAAGTGCATTATCAAGGCTGCTCAAAAGCAGGTTATTGTTATCCGCCGACAACCAAAATAGTTTCAATTCATTTGACTGAAAATGACATGCAACCAGCACGTGACTTAAATTCTTTTTTTCTACTGATCGTTAGTTTTCTGGGTGTTGGTATTTTATTATCATTCACACCCTGCGTGTTACCCATGATTCCCATTTTATACAGCATGATTGTGGGAAAAAAAGAAATGTCACACATGCACGCATTTTTTATTTCATTGTTTTATGTTTTAGGAATGGCGCTCACCTATGCCACTGCGGGTGTTTTGTTTGGCATGATTGGTGGAAGCATGCAAGTTATTTTTCAACAATCTTGGATTATTGCTATTTTTAGCGGGCTATTTGTTTTAATGGCGTTATCTTTATTTGGTTTATTTAATTTACAATTCCCCGAAAAATTGCGCAGCAGTGTTTCTCAGATCAGTCATCATCAAAAACGGGGAACCTATTTCGGCGCTTTTTTTATGGGAATTTTATCTACTTTAATTTTATCACCGTGCGTTACGCCACCGTTAGTTGCCGCATTAGGATTGATCAGCCAAACCGGCGATGCTGCGATGGGCGGTGTTGCATTATTTGCAATGGGAATTGGCATGGGCGCACCATTATTACTCATTGGATTAATGGGTCCAAAAATATTACCTCAATCAGGTGAATGGATGAATTCGGTGAAAAATTTTATGGGGATTTTATTATTAGCGGTTGCCATTTTTATGTTGCAACGTATTTTGCCTGGTACAATCATTATGATTTTATGGGCGGGTTTGTCACTGGGCTTCGCATTGCATTGGGGCGCATTATCTTCTGCGAAATCTTTCAACGCATTACTCAAAAAAATAATCGGTTTGTTGTTTTTTGTTTATGGTATTTTATTAATGGTGGGTGCGTATCACGGTAACACCAATCCCCTCGCCATGTTAGAAAAATCAGATGCCTCGTGTCATGTTGCCGCATTACATTTTCAAATGGTGCATTCCGTTACCGATGTCGAAAACGCTATAAAACAAGCTGAA
Source organism: Gammaproteobacteria bacterium RIFCSPHIGHO2_12_FULL_39_24 (assembly GCA_001802455.1). Classification (GTDB taxonomy): domain Bacteria; phylum Pseudomonadota; class Gammaproteobacteria; order Coxiellales; family Coxiellaceae; genus 2-02-FULL-42-43. Next base: position 26,803 of record MGXZ01000002.1, on the reverse strand, counting down.
AAAAACAATCAAATTGTGATGCTCGATTTTTATGCCGACTGGTGCATTGCTTGTAAAGAACTAGACTCTATTACATTTGAAGATCACGTCATCAAAGCCAAACTGAGACAGTTTGTTTTATTACGCGCTGATATCACGAAAAATTCAGCAGAAAATCAAATACTGATGCGGCAATACAACGTCATCGCCCCACCCACGATTTTATTTTTCAAAGATGGAAAAGAAATTCCAACTGCTCGGGTGATCGGCTATCAACCACCCGAGAAATTTTTGATGCCGTGACTAATTCCGCACCACCAACTCTCTCGCCGCGTTGACCTCATCTAATCTTCCCACTGGCGTTGTATACGGTGCGCCTTTTAATTTTTCAGCATCCGCATGCGCTTCATCAAAAATAATTTTCATCACATCAATAAATCGATCTAATGTTTTTTTATTTTCTGTTTCGGTGGGTTCAATCAACAAACATTCTGAAATCAACAATGGAAAATAAATCGTCGGCGCATAAATACCAAAATCCAATAATCGTTTTGCAATATCCAATGCACTCACACCCGTTTTATCTTTTAATGGTTTTGCGGTGATAATAAATTCATGACTCGCGCGGCGTTTTGGAAATGCCAATGTATATCCAATCTTTTCCAATTGTTTCATTAAATAATTGGCATTCAGTGTTGCAAATTGGCTTACGCGTTTTACGCCATTTTTTCCGAGCAATCTTAAATAAATATGCGCGCGCAACAAAACACCAGCATTTCCCATAAAACACGATAATCGGCCAATGGATTGTGGATATTCTTTTTTTATCACCCAATAAAATCCCTGCGAATTTTTCCCAACCATCGGCGTTGGTAAATACGGTTTTAATTTTTCATTGGCCGCAACCGGACCTGATCCCGGACCACCACCGCCATGCGGTGTTGCAAATGTTTTGTGACAATTTAAATGCATCACATCAAAACCCATATCGCCCGGTCTGGCTCTTCCTAAAATCGCATTTAAATTCGCGCCATCGTAATACAATAATCCACCTGCTTGATGAACTATGTCTGCAATTTTTTTTATTTGTCTTTCAAACACACCAAATGTAGAGGGATTGGTCAGCATAATTCCCGCAGTTTTGGGACCCACTGCTTTTTGCAATGCATCTAAATCAATATCACCCGTTTTAATACATGTGGGAATTTCTTTTACCGTAAATTCACACATGCGCGCAGATGCTGGATTTGTACCATGCGCTGCATCTGGAATTAACATTTCATTTCGCGCGTGATCTCCACGATCACGATGATAACTTTTAATCATGGCCACACCGGCAAATTCACCTTGCGCGCCCGCCATGGGTGTCAATGACACACCACTCATGCCCGTTAATTCCGCAATCATACTTTGCAATTCAAAATAATTTTCAAGATGGCCTTGCATATCATCTTCATTAGTCATGGGATGCAAATAAAAATAACCTGGCATCGATGCAATTAGTTTTGCTGCGCGCGGATTATATTTCATCGTGCAAGAACCCAATGGATAAAAATTGGTTTCGATGGAAAAGTTTTTTTGTGAAAGGCGCGTGAAATAGCGCACGACGTCGAGCTCGGAGGTTTGTGCAATGTTAGGTAATTGTTCACGTAATAAATGTTGATCCATTAGTTTCCCTAAAGACATGCCACAAACCTCTCCAGATCCCTGTCTGTTTTCGTTTCCGTCACACAAACCAACAAACTATTTTTTAATTCCGGATAATAGTTATTTAAAACCAATCCCGCTTGAATATTATTTTTTTTCATCACAGCAATAATTTGTTCAATGGGTTTTTCACACTGAATCACAAACTCATGAAAAGTGGGTGCATTAAAAATAATTTTTACCCCTTTTATTTCTAATAAAAATTTTTTTAATTTCTCTGCATTTTCCAAACATTTTTTAGCGACAGACTGTAATCCTTTTCCGCCCAGCAGTCGCATGTATAGTGTTGCAGCGGTTACCAGCAATCCTTGATTCGTGCAAATGTTTGACGTCGCTTTTGCTCTGCGAATGTGTTGTTCGCGCGCTTGTAATGTTAATACAAAACCGGCCCTGCCTTGCGCATCCGTTGTGCGTCCCACAATTCTGCCTGGCAATTGTCGAATATCTTTTTTGCGACAACATAAAAATCCAAAATAAGGTCCGCCGCCTGCCATCGGCACACCTAATGATTGACCTTCACCGCAAGCAATATCTGCGCCATCCTTTCCCCATTTTCCTGGTGGTTTTAATAATGACATTGCAATTGGATTAACCACTGCGATCAATAATGCATTTTTTTCATGCGCAATAGTAGTGATTGAGTCTATTTCTTCAATACATCCGAAAAAATTCGGTTGCGATAAAATAACCGCAGAAAATTCATCTTTATTTATTTTTTGTAATTGATGCAAATCAACACGACCGGATGGTTGATCATATTGCCATTCCACTAATTCAATGGTGTGATAATTTAAAATGGATTGTAATACATCACGATAATGCGGATGCAAATTGGTCGGCACTAAAATTTTTTGCGAATTATTTTTTTGAATGCGTAATGCCATTAAAACCGCTTCAACCATCGCCGATGCACCGTCGTATAAAGACGCATTCGACACGTCCATCTGCATTAATTCTGTCATCATCGTCTGATAATCAAAAATAACTTCGAGCGTGCCTTGGCTTGCTTCCGGCTGATACGGTGTATACGCCGTGTAAAATTCTCCGCGCGTCACAATATCCCACACCGCCGCGGGAATAAAATGTTCATAACTGCCTGCGCCCAAAAAACAAGATCCAGGATGATAATGTGGTGAGCGTTCTGCCAATAATCGCGTGACCGTTTGCTCATCCATTCCTTCCGGCATATTGTCGATGGTTGCTGTTGGAAGAGTAACGGGAATTTCATCGAATAAATCATCTATTTTTTTAACGCCGATTGCAGATAACATGTCTTGAATATCAGTTTCGGTGTGTGGAATAAAAGGCATCAGTGTTCTTCCGAAATGGTTTTCTCGTATTGATCTGCATTGAGCAATTCATCCAACTCATCCAAATTATCTGGCTTGATGCGACAAATCCAACCATTGCCATACGCATCTTCGTTGATTAATTGCGGGCGGGATTCTAATTGCACATTAATTTCAACAATTTTTCCTGAGATGGGCGCATAAACATCAGCGGCTGTTTTGACAGACTCAACCACCGCCATTTCATCGCCTTTTTCTAGCACATCATTCGTTTCTGGCAATTCAACAAAAACCAAATCACCTAATTCATGTTGTGCGTGATCGGTAATGCCAATGACTACGGTGTCATCACTTTCTAATCGAACCCATTCGTGGCTTTCGGTGTAGTGTAGTTCTCTAGGGAAATCGGACATGGTTATGTTCTCCTATATAAATTTTGGTTTTACAATTTTTGCACTCAACCATTCACCACGCCGCTCAACCAATACTTTTTCAGCAGTCGTCATCGGAATTCTCGCGAACGCAATGGATTTATTGAGTGTCGGTGAAAAACCACCGGAAGTGATTTCACCAACACTATTATTATTTATTTTTATTTTTTGATGATTGCGCAAAATACCTTTGTCTTCCAAAATTAATCCAACGAGTTGTTGCGAAAGTCCATTTTGCTTTTCTTTTAAAAGCGCTTTTTTTCCGATAAATTCACGCGCTTCATCTCTAAATGAAACCGTCCACGATAAATTTGAAATAAGTGGTGAGGTATTTTCATTCATATCCGCGCCATACAAATTTAATCCTGCTTCTAAGCGCAATGTATCACGCGCACCTAAACCGCACGGCTGAATTCCCAGCGCAATGCATTTTTCCCATATTGCTATCGCTGCTTGTGTTGGCAACATCATTTCAACGCCGGATTCGCCGGTATAGCCGGTGCGGGCGATAGTAGTGGGAGTGGGCGTAACATCGTAAAACTGAAACGGCTTTAATTGCGCAATTTTTTCTGCGATATTTTTATCAAAAATATTTTCTAGCATCGCAATCGCATCCGGTCCTTGTAACGCCAGCAAACATAAATCATCACGCAACTTTAATTGCACGGAGAAATTTTTTGCTTGCAACTGCATCCACGCAACATCTTTTTCGCGACAGCCTGCGTTAATGACTAATTTAAAATGCGACTCTGAAAATCGATAGGCGATTAAATCATCGATCACGCCACCGTTTTCATTCAGCATACAAGAATACAACGCATCACCTGTGTTTTTTAATTTCGCCACATCATTGGCTAACAAAAAACGTAAATAACCGACAGTATCTTTTCCAGTAATAGTAACCACACCCATATGCGACACATCAAATAGGCCCACCCTGTTTCGCACTGCGTGATGTTCTTGAATTTGCGAACCATAATGCAACGGCATTTGCCAGCCGGAAAAATCGACGATCAATGCTTTTGATTTTAAATGTTGATCATAGAGTGGTGTTTTCTTTGACACGACAAAATTCCTACGCGATCTCTTTAAGACACAGAAGAGTGGCAGATGGAGATGAAAAAATCAATACTGAAGTGATGGATAGCGCTTGTTTTTATAGCCCAAAAAATGGCATAATATGGGCTATAAAAATAGTGAGTATAGCCCATGAAATGGAACTGGCAACACGCACGCTGGCCACAGTTCACATACGATCAACGATCAATGCAGCTGCTTGAAAATCAACTGCTGCAACAGGCTGGTGTTCTGCTCGGGTCACTCAATTATCTAAATGATGATGAAAAAAAACATTTCACTGTGGATCTCATGGGTGATGAAGCCTATCACACCTCAGAAATTGAAGGTGAAATATTAAATCGCGATAGCTTGCGCTCATCCATTGCGCGACATTTAGGCTTAATTCGTTCTTCGCAAAAAATTCCAGCCGCTGAAGAAGGTATTGCGAGCTTGATGCTAAAATTGGTTGCTGATTTTTCCACGCCATTATCCAATGACATATTATTTTTGTGGCACTTAATGCTATTACCCATGCAATGGCGAATTAAAATTGGCACGTATCGAACACATTCTGAAGCAATGCAAGTTGTTTCTGGCAGCATCCACAAACCCATCATACATTTTGAAGCACCACCTTCAAAACAAGTTCCAAAAGAAATGCGACAATTTATAAAATGGTTTAATGAGTCCGCACCACAAGGAAAAAATCCATTACCTGCACTAGCGCGCGCAGCCATCGCACATTTATATTTTATCACTATTCATCCATTCGAAGATGGCAACGGTAGAATCGCACGCGCACTCGCACAAAAAGTATTAATGCAAACACTCAATCATCCTGTATTTATCACGCTATCTCATATCATTCAAAAAAATAAAAAGCAGTATTATGCGCAACTACAAAAAACGAATCGCGATTTGAATATTTCAGAATGGATGAATTATTTTGCGCATACGATTTTGGAAGCACAACACTATACGCAAAAACTCATTTCATTTTTAATTAATAAAGCACGCTTTTATGATCGTTTGCGTGGTCAGCTTAATGCACGACAAGAAAAAGTATTAGCACGACTATTTGCAGAAGGGTTAGAAGGATTTGCCGGTGGATTGAGCGCGAAAAATTATATGCGCATTGCTAAAACGTCTGCATCCACCGCAACGCGTGATTTGGCTGATTTGGTGCACAAAAAAGCATTGCGTCAAACAGGTGAATTAAAATATACGCGGTATTTTTTGTTGGATGTGTAATTGAAAAAAATTCCCCTCGAAGAACTCGAGGGGGAATAATATTATGATTTTAATGCGGATGCTGGAGTTGCTTCTGGTGTTTGAACAACAGTCTCTTTAGCCGAAAAGAACAATGCTCTCTTATTTTTTTCTGAAATCAATTTTGCAACGTCAGGCTGCACAGTTCTATTGCGAGCATGTGCGTGCTGAACAGCTTTAAGCGCTGCTTGAGCATCTTGTATTTCTTTTTGAACCTTTGTCAAACTTTCAGTCAGCTCTTTTAAAAAATCTGCGTTGCGTTTTTGTTGAGGCGCTGAGGTGTTTCGCTGTTGAAATAAGCCATCAAGTTGACGATGTATCACTTTCGGGGGTTTTTTAGGATTTTCTCGAAGTTGCTCTGAATTGACAGTTTTCTTCGACTCAAAAGTTGCTTTTGGCAAATTAAATTTATAGTAGTGCTCATTGAAATTGGCACGCGCTTGCTTTGCACCTAATAACTCTTCTTGTGCTGCTGCATTGACCAATTTAATTCTTGCTAACAATTCAGCTTCTTGTTTCTGCAGAGCACTCAATTTTTCATGCAACTCTTTTTCAGGATTGGGTCGCACATTTTTTTTGGTTTCTTCTATAAATTTCTTGTTGGCAACAACTACTCTTGCTTGATAATCAGTGTCTGATTCCATCCAGCCTTGTTTTGGTTTTTCCCGAACTACTTTCTCTAGTATTGGCATACCACTCTCCTTCCAAATTTATTCCATCAAATTTCCCTTAGAGCCACGCCATGATCGCAATGGTCGATAATCACGGTCAACTCAGTATATAAACAAAAAATTCGAAATCGCAAGAAATGTCGGAGTGCTATTGCTGAAAAAGACGTGCGCTAGAGCTGATAAGCAAGACGGCCGTAGGCGTCCCAAGCGAAGGGGACGAATGAATCCACCGGATTGATTTCCGATGCGCCAAATCCGGTGTAGTATTGAAAACCAGATTCTACAATCCAATGTCGCGTAAAATTGTAATCTAATCCCGCCGACATATAGGGTGAAACACAGGACAAAGTGACATTGCCTGGCGGAAGGCCATTCGGATCTTCGTCAATCAACGGATCACGTCTTTCAACTAACCCAGCACCCACAGCGGCAAACGCACGCAAGTGTGTTTGCACTCCCACTGGCACAAAAAACTTTCCACTCAACGAATAAGCATCCGTTTTAGAAACCATGCTGGTGACTGGATTTCCATTGGAGTCAAAATAGCTGCTGCCCGGCGCGAAGTCCACATGCGCATCCGCAAACTCCATGTATTGCAGTTCTATCGCAAAATTTTTCGCAACATCGAAACCAAACACTACCCCCCAAGAAGGACCGCCTTCTTTTACTCTGCTCGGCAATGAGGGTTGCTGACTACCTTGATCAGTGGTGTCGAGAAGATATTTCCAAGTAGTGTAACCACCACCCATATTAACACCGAAATAAACCGTTTTTGACGGAAATAAATCGCTCGTATCGCTGTAGGCACTGGCGTAACAATGGTATGCAAAAAACAAGAATGGCAATGCGTATAATATTTTTATTTTATATCGCATCACCATTCCCATCACAACATCATTTAATTAATATTCGGGCAAGGTTGAGTTGACACTGGATTTCCAGAGCAAGAAACACCGCTAAAACTTTTACCAAACATCGCGCAATGCCATTGATTTCGACACTCAGTTAAATCTTCTTGTGGCTGATTTTGTGTGCAAGCATTTTTAATGCTGTGATAAAGCGCCATCATTTGTGTGTATACTTCAGTGACCGATTTACAGAAAACGGGCCATTCTCTTTTATTTGAAAAATGCGCATCACAACTACAAATAACGGTTGTTTCAAATTCAGTACAAAAATTACTATCTTTGTATGAAGGCACAGACGGACAAGCAGCCAAATTGGATGTTGCCACTGGGAAGAGAGAGGCCTCGGCGGATGCAGTAAAACCAAATAAGGTCACGATAAAAACACACAACAGAAAAATCTTTTTCATCATTAAGCTCCTTATGCTCAATTTTAGGCAAGACTGATAATCATACAAAAAATGGGGGATTTGTCTAGGGGGGAAGTTATCAGTTATCAAACATAATACCTCATCGCCGATATATCAAAAACCGATATGCATATTTATTTTTCTCATCACCCGAGAACTTTTCTTCTGATGTTAATTTCCATTCTGAATTTAACTCGGGGAAAAAAATATCGCCCTCAAGTTCCGCATCAATTATTGTCATATAAATACAATCCGCGCGAGGTAAAAATTGTGAATATAAATTGGCACCGCCGATAATCATCACCTCTTTCTCTGTTTTTACCGCGTTTAATGCATCATCAATTGAATGAACAACATCACAACCGTTTGCATGAAAATTTTTATCGCGCGTGATAATAATATTTCTACGACCTGGTAGTGGTTTTCCGATGCTCTCCGCTGTTTTGCGTCCCATGATAATGGGTTTCCCCATTGTAATACTTTTAAAATGGTGTAAATCAGCAGGTAAATACCAAGGTAATTGGTTATTTTTTCCAATTACATTGTTTTTTGATTTGGCGACAATGATTGAGATTTTCATTGGCTGTCCGTTATCAGTTATCAGTTATCTGGTATCATACATAAAAAAACGGATGTAATGCATGGAATCGCTTCAATTCAACATGACGCCCGGCGTCTCACCCATCAGCGTCGACATTTATCATCTGCATATGGCGATCTTTTGGATTTGTGTTGTGATTGGTGTCATTGTGTTTGGTGTTTTAATTTATGCATTAATTTATCATCGTCAATCTCGCAAACATAAACCAGTGCCTTTTCATTCAAATAACATAATTGAATGGTTATGGGCAATTATTCCGTTTTTAATTTTAGTGGTGATGGCAATTCCGGCAACACTGGTTTTAATGCGCATGGATGATGAAGCAAAATCAGAACTCAATATTAAAATTATCGGACACCAATGGAAATGGGAATACGATTACCCCGAACAAGGCATTAAATTTTTTAGCAATCTTTCTACCCCACAAGAAGAAATCAAGGGAAAAAAAGCGAAAAATAAGTGGTATTTATTAGAAGTGGATAAACCACTGGTTATTCCTATTCAAAAAAAGATTCGTTTTTTGGTCACATCGAATGATGTGATTCACTCGTGGTGGGTTCCCGCATTTGGTGTGAAACGCGATGCGATTCCAGGCTATATTCATGAAGCGTGGGTGCGCGTTGAAAAACCGGGCGTTTATCGCGGTCAATGCGCAGAACTCTGCGGCATGCATCATGCGTATATGCCGATTGTTGTTGTTGCCAAAACACAAATTGATTTTGATAAATGGGTTGCAGAACAAACAGGAGCAACATTGGCAGAAAAAAAACAAACTCCAAAAATATTATCAAAAGAAGAATTAATGGCATTGGGGAAAACAACGTACGAATCCACTTGCGCAGTGTGTCACAAATCAGACGGCACTGGCATGCCACCCGCCTTTCCACCCTTAAAAAATGGCAAAATTACAACCGGACCCATTGAGTCGCACATTCAAATTGTTTTAAATGGGAAAACAGGCACAGCGATGCAGGCCTTTAAAAATCAATTATCAAATGAACAAATTGCAGCAGTCATTACCTATGAAAGAAATTCATGGGGAAATAATGCGGGAATTGTCGAGCCGGAAAATATTGAGAAAGTAAAATCTAATAACGGATAACGAATTATGAACTTTATCACCTACGTCAAACGCTGGCTCACCACCACCAGCCACCAAGACATCGGCACACTATATTTGTGGTTGTCTGGTTTTTTATTTTTTTTCGCAGGTGTCATGGCATTATTCATTCGCACCGAATTATTTTCTCCCGGCATGAAATTAATGCAACCTGATTTTTATAATCAGCTCGTTACTTTTCACGGATTGATTATGATTTTCGGTGTGATCATGCCTGCTTTTGCAGGACTCGCGAATTGGCAAATTCCGCTCATGATCGGCGCGCATGACATGGCATTTCCACGCTTAAATAACTGGAGTTTTTGGTTATTGCCATTTGGATTTTTATTAATGCTCTCCACCTTATTCATGTCGGGCAGTGCACCGAATTTTGGGTGGACAATGTACGCGCCACTCTCCACCACTTACGGACCACCGAGTACGGATTTTTTAATTTTCTCCATTCACATTTTAGGAATATCTTCTATTCTCGCTGGCATTAATATTATTGTAACCATCATCAACATGCGCGCAAAAGCAATAACCTGGAAAAAATTACCGATATTTGTCTGGAGTTGGTTAATCACGGCGTTTTTATTATTGGGTGTGATGCCGGTATTAGCGGGTACGGTGACGATGATGTTGTTTGATCGACATTTTGGAACGAGTTTTTTCAATGCCGCAGGTGGTGGCGATCCATTGTTGTATCAACATTTATTTTGGTTTTTTGGTCATCCTGAAGTGTATATTTTAATTTTGCCTGCATTTGGTGTGATTTCAGAAGTTGTGCCAACATTCAGTCGCAAAGCATTATTTGGTAGAACCGCCATGATTTATGCTATTGCCTGCATCGCCATTTTATCTTATATCGTTTGGGTACATCACATGTTTACCTCCGGCGTGCCACTCACCGCGCAATTAATTTTTATGTATTCAACGATGTTAATTGCCGTTCCAACAGGAATAAAAGTATTTAATTGGGTTGCAACCATGTTTCAAGGTGCCATTAGTTTTGAAACACCCATGTTATTTGCGATTGGATTTATTTTTATGTTTACGATCGGTGGATTTTCAGGATTGATGTTGTCGATTGTTCCTGCTGATTTTCAATATCAAGATACGTATTTTGTTGTAGCACACTTTCATTACGTTTTAATTCCGGGCTCATTATTTGCTTTATTTGCCGCCATTTATTACTGGATTCCAAGATGGACGGGGAATAGGTATTCAGAAAAATTAGGGCGTTGGCATTTTTGGTTATCCACGATTGGCTTTAACGTAACATTTTTCCCCATGCATTTTTTAGGATTAATGGGCATGCCACGTCGCATTTCGGATTATGGATTGGCATTCACCGGCTGGAATCAAGTGGCTACCGTGGGCGCATTTCTATTTGCTGTCGCGCAAATGATTTTTCTCATTAATGTTATTAAAACCATTCGTGGTGGGAAAAAAGCGCCGACGCCAGTCTGGCCCGGCGCGAAAGGATTAGAGTGGAAAACATGAAAAACAAAAATAAGAAATTATTGATCATTTTAATTTTTACGTGTCTTTTCATGTTCGCATTTTCATTTATGCTAATACCTTTTTACAATTTAATTTGTAAAACATTCGGCATTACAGGAAAAACAAATTCAACTGCTACAACAGAATCAAAAAAAATAGATGTGTCACGAAGCATTACCATTCAATTTCTAGCAAACGTGAATACAACATTACCATGGCAATTATATCCGCAACAAAAACAAATCAACATTCATCCCGGTGAAAATCAAACTATATTTTATATTGCGAAAAATAATTCAAATGAAACGATAACGGCGCAAGCAGTACCCAGTGTCACACCCGGTATTGCGGGAAATTATTTTAAAAAAATAGAATGTTTTTGCTTTCGAAAACAAACCTTGCAACCTCATCAAGAAATAAAAATGCCGGTTATTTTTTATATTGATCCGCAGCTGCCGAAAAATATTCATGAGATAACGTTGTTATATACAATGTATACTGATAACAACTAATTAAAATACAAATCAACCTCTTTATCGCTAACCTCTGCCAGTTTATTCGGCTCCCACCGTGGTTTTTTATCTTTATCAATAATCGCTGCGCGAACCCCTTCAAAAAAATCATGGCGCTGTAACATCACGCGAGCAATTTTATTATCCATCGCAATGACTTCATCAAATGTTTTTTCTTTTGCCCATTGTAATTGTTTTAAAGTTACTTTCAAACTGGTTGGCGATCGCCGCAACAAGGTAGATACGGTTTCTTGCGCCCAATCACATTTATCTTCCTGCAAAGTATCGATTATTCGCTCAACAGTATTATATTGAAAATATTTTTTAATCTTTTCATTAGGTAAATAATTTTTCTGATCTGCTATTTTCTTTGAAAATTTTTCCAAAATAACGGAAACCACAGTGTGATTTTCGATATCGCCATCAGCATTCATCAAGGCTTGCTCAACCGCATCAAATTGATCATAAGCAATAATTTTCTTAATTAAATTTAAGTGCAATGCGGTTTCAGCATCAATGGCATTACCCGTTAATGCTAAATACACACCAATAAAATCGGGCAATCGACTTAAATAATAAGTGGCGCCCACATCAGGAAAAAATCCTATCGTTGTTTCTGGCATTGCCCATCGCAAATTATCTGCTGCTACACAATGTGAGGCATATAATGAAATACCAACGCCCCCACCCATGGTAATGCCATGCATCAGCGCAACAGTTGGCTTATGATAATGAAAAATCATGCGATCAATTTCGTACTCAAGACGAAAATACCCATTCACCACATCCATTGACTGATGTTTATTCTCATAAATTGCCCTGATATCACCGCCCGCACAAAATGCTTTTTCAGAGTTGGAACGAATCAATATTAATTTTATTGCCGAATTATTTTTCCAACTCGTTAGCTTCTGATACAAGGCCACAAACATGGCGTGGTTTAACGCATTTAATGCGGGCGATCTATTTAACGTAATTTTTCCAATCTGATTTTTTTCTTCAAACAAAATATAGTTATGCATAAACAGATCCCATTAAATTTTGAGTGTACGCATGCTGCGGCGCAGTTAATATATCTGACACATCACCCTGTTCCACAATCTCTCCACGATACATCACTGCAACACGATGCGCTAAATAAGCAACGATTGGTAAATTGTGCGTAATCAATAAATAAGAAATTCCCAGTGTATTTTGCAAGTTATTTAATAACGCTAATATTTGTTTCTGTGTTGATACGTCCAATGCGCTGGTTGGCTCATCCAGCACTAATAATTTCGGCGAAAGCGTTAATGCACGCGCAATGCAAATACGTTGACGTTGACCGCCCGATAATTCATGCGGATATCGATTTTTAAATTCAGTTGGCAATTCTACTTGTGTTAAAACGTCATCCACCATTGCATTGGCTTGTTTTTTATTTTTTATTTTTTTCTGAATCAATAATCCTTCGCACAGGCTATCAAAAATAATCATACGAGGGTTGAGCGCTGAAGAAGGATCTTGAAAAATGATTTGCATATCAGATCTAAGGCGACGTAATTGCCGATAGGATAAATCAGGAAGCGAATTATTTTCAAAAATAACTTTTCCATCTGTGTTGTGAATCAGTTGCAAAATGCCTTTTGCCGTTGTCGTTTTTCCTGACCCTGATTCTCCCACCAACGCAAGTGTTTCGCCTTTTTTAATAGTCAATGTTGCGTTTTCTACCGCTTTTACATAACCAGTAGTACGCTTTAGTATTCCCGATCGAATCGGAAAATACACTTTTAACTGATTTACTGTCAGCAAACTATCTGATGTGATTTTATTTTTTTTCTCAGGCGTCAGCGGCAATATTGCATCAAACAATAATTGACTATAAGGATGGTGTGGTTTTTGAAAAAAAAGTGTTGCATTGTTTTTTTCAACTATTTTTCCTTCTTTTAAGACAATAACCTCATCTGCCATTTTTTTCACTATCGACAAATCATGCCCAATAAATAAAAACGCACAATTTTTTTTATTTTTTAAATCAATTAATAAATCAATTATCTGTTTTTGAATGGTGACATCCAGCGCTGTGGTGGGTTCATCTGCAATAATAATATCAGGCTCCGCAGCAATCGCCATCGCAATCATGGCGCGTTGCCGCATACCGCCAGACAACTCAAATGGATAAGCATCATAACAACGCGATATATCCTCAATACCAACTTGCTCCAATAAAAATAATGCACGTAATTTATTTTCTCGTTTATTGAATCGTAAATGCAGTCGAATGGTTTCATGCAGTTGCTGACCAATGGTGAGCACAGGATTAAATGCGGTCATCGCATCTTGAAAAATCATGCTGATGCATTTTCCACGCACATGACGCATTTGTTTTTCAGAAAAATCGAGTAAGTTTTTTTCATGGAAAATAATGTTACTGTCTTGACTCACGCGTGCTGTTGGCGGTAATAATTGCAAAATGGATAATGCTGAAATCGTTTTTCCACTGCCGGATTCGCCCACCAGCCCAACACATTGACCGCACTGTAATGATAATTGAAAATTGGAAACGACAGGATATGGCTTATTTTCTGCTTCAAAAACGATGTCTAGTTTTGGAATGGTTAAAATGGGTTGCATCCATGCTCCTACTGGGATCTGTTATTAAATGCTATCACCGATACCCAATACCTGATACCTTTACTTCCTCATCACACCCGTCTTCTTTGCTGCCTCAATCACGGCGGCTGCGACTGCTGGTGCAACAGCCGGATTAAATACACTGGGAATAATATAATCGCGTGACAATGCTTTTTCATCAACACAATGGGCAATCGCGTATGCCGCGGCCAATTTCATTTCTGCATTGATATCCGTTGCACGACAATCCAATGCGCCGCGAAAAATGCCGGGGAATGCAAGCAAATTATTTATTTGATTGGGATAATCACTGCGACCCGTTGCCATGATCGCAACATGGGAATTAGCAATTTCAGGCATAATTTCAGGATCAGGATTGGCCATCGCAAACACAATCGGATCTTTATTCATTTTTTGCAAATCGATTATGGTTAAAATATTCGGTGCAGATAATCCAACAAATACATCTGCACCGCTCAATACATCATGAATCGATCCTATTTCATTATGTGGATTGGTTTTTGCAACATATTCTTTTTTCGTTTTATCTAAATCAATGCGTGATTTGTGCAGCGCACCCTTGCGATCACAGCCAATAATATTTTTTACACCCAAATCTAGCAGCATATTCGTGCACGCTGTTCCTGCTGCACCCACACCGTTAAATACTACTTTTAGATCGCCCATTTTTTTCTTAACAATTTTAAGCGAATTAATGAGTGCAGCCGTCATCACCGCTGCGGTTCCATGTTGATCGTCATGAAAAACAGGGATATCCAATTCTTGGCGTAAACGATTTTCAATTTCAAAACAACGCGGCGCTGAAATATCTTCTAAATTAATCCCACCAAAACTGGGTGCAATCATTTTGACTGCTTGAATCACTTCCTCAGTATTTTTTGTTGCGAGACAAATAGGGAAGGCATCGACGTTACCAAATTCTTTAAACAACATTGCTTTACCCTCCATCACCGGCATCGCCGCCAGCGGACCAATGTCGCCCAAACCCAACACAGCAGTGCCATCTGACACAATCGCAACCGTATTTTTCTTAATCGTCAAATTAAATGCTTTTTCAGGTGAATCATGAATCGCCATACACACACGTGCCACGCCTGGCGTGTACACCATTGACAAATCATCTCGATGTGAAACCGACACTTTACTTTTTATTTCAATTTTTCCGCCTAAATGCAGCATAAAAGTACGATCAGACATGTATCGTACTTCGATTTCTTTAATTTTTTCTAACGCATCATGAATCGTATTAGCATGATCCTCGCCATGTGTTTCAATCGTAATATCACGTGTAATAAAATCATCTTCTGTTTTGACAATATCAATCGCACCAACGTGCCCACCCAATTCATGAATAACCGACAGCACATTCGCAAATGTATTTCCACGTTGTGGCAGAACAATTCGAATCGTGTAAGAATGGCTAACATTGATCGTCATAAAAAGACCTTACATATGTATATTAAATTTGCGGTCATTATAGCGCTGGTTTTGGAAAATGTAAGTTATTCAGCACAGGTAAGTACGTTTCGTTCATAATACAAGTATTAGAAAGGATAAAAATCATGCCTGCTTATTTTTTATTTTTATTATGGGTTGCGATCGGTGTTTTCGGGCGACTGATCATTCACGTTCCCGATGCCACCCCACTCACGTCACTGTGTTTACTGGCACCCATTGTTTTCTCAAAACGTTTTTCGTTTTTAATTATCCTGATTACTTTATTTTTATCTGATTTTATTTTGCATTTTTTATTTCACTATGCTGTTTTTGGATCGTGGACACTATTTACCTATTCAGGATGGTTAATGGTTGCCGTGATCGGATTTTTATTTTCAAAAAAATCAACTATATTAAATGCGATTTTGTATTCTGCTTTTTCTGCTGTTATTTTTTGGGTGTGGACGGATTTTGGAACTTGGATCACCACCGCATTGTATGCACACACAGCGCAAGGATTATTAAATTGTTATATCGCGGCATTACCGTTTTTAAGAAATAGCATGCTGGGTGCGATGGCGTGGAGTGTGGTTTTGGTATATCTGCTCTTCCGTCACAACATAATCCATCGGCACATCCCAACTTTCTGGAATAATATTGTCTACTTTTTGAAATTCATACGCCGCGCCAATTAGCGTTGGTCGTTGCGGTATTGATTTATTTTTTGCAAATGCGAGCGTGCGATCATAGTAACCTGCGCCGCGACCCAACCGATTGCAATGAATATCGAAAGCAACCAACGGAATTAATATTAAATCTAATTTTTCAGGCAAAATAGCCTGCTGATGATCAACAACCGGTTCATCCATGCCAAATTTATTTTTAATAAATTGCGTAGTTGAATCAATTAAATAAAAATCTAATTGATGATTCGCTGAGATCACGGGCAAGTATAATAATTTATTGCATTCGCGTGTGTGTGAAATTAAATAGAAAAGATCAATTTCATTTTCATCTGAAATATAACCAGCAATTTTTTTGCTATTAACGAATTCGGGAAGCTGAATAATCTTATCCGAAATTTTTTTTGAAATGGTCTGAACTTGATGAAGCGATAAATTTTTACGATAATCGCGAATTTTTTTTCTCACACCTCCACTTCTTCCTTTGCTCCGAGAAATTTCTGAATGCGTCGTTGCATTGTTTTAATTTGCTCATGCATGGCATCGATATAAGCATTTTTTTGATTTTTATAAGTCAGTAATTCTTGTGAAATATTAAGCGCTGCCACTACAGACAAACGTTCTATATTGACCGACTGACTCGACTGACTCATTTTTCGCATAAGTGAATTCAGATATTGCGCTGCTTCTTGTAATTGCGCTACTTCTTCTGGGGGGCATTTGATTTGATACGTACGATCGAAAACAGTAATAGCCAGTATGTGATCGTTGCTCATGATAATTCTTCCTTGATTTGCTTGATGACTTGTCTGACCTGCTTGGTTGCACGCTGATGAATGTGCTGCAATCGCGCACGCTCTTGAATGTGCACCGCTATTTTTTGTCGCAGTGTTGCATTCTCTAATTGCAGAGTTTCGATCATATGCATCATATGATCAATCTGCAATCCCAAATGATCCAGTTCAGTTGAGTTCATTGGTCTTCCTTGACAATAAAACTAGTTTCATTTTTCATTCTACAACGGTGCCGTCGCCTCCTTCAACCACTCACGAACCTCTGATGGCAAATCTTCTACGATAAAATGATAAATGTCGTGATGATAGTCATTAATCCATTGTATTTCTTGTGGCGCGAGCAAATGAATATCAATTAATTTTCGCGCATAAGGCACCATCGTCAAATCAGCTAATCCATAAAAAGGACCATTACCAGAACGACTTTCATCCGCCGCAATTTTCTCCACAATTTCACAGACATTTTCGATGCGAATGCCATATTGTCCAGTCAGATATAAACCGGGTTCGTTACTCACAATCATGCCAGGTTTTAGCGGCACACCCGATGCGCCATACGCAATTCGTTGCGGACCTTCATGCACACACAAATAACACCCAACACCATGTCCTGTGCCATGACCAAAATCCAATCCATTCGTCCACAGTGGAATACGTGCAATGGTATTAACATGTTCGCCACAAGCACCGTGTGGAAAAGGAATATGGCGTAATGCAAGATGCCCTTTCAACACCAACGTGTAATCTCTTTTTTGTTCCGCGGTGGGTTCTCCTAAATGAATAGTACGCGTGATATCAGTCGTGCCTTCAAAATACTGCGCACCCGAATCAACCAGCAACATTGCTTGATCATCAATTTCATAATTTGTTTCTTCTGAAGCATGATAGTGAACAATCGCACCATGATCCGCAAAACCACAAATCGTCGGGAAACTCAGATCCAAACAACGTTCATCATCGCGACGAAATTTTTCTAATTGTTCGCTTGCTGAAATTTCATTCACACCATCACGCCAGTGTTTTTCAATCCACTGTAAAAATTTCACAACAGCGATTGCATCGATACGATGCGCTTCACGCATGCCCGCTAATTCCGTTTCATTTTTAATGGCTTTCATTAATAAAATTGGCGATGGTTTTTCAATTAAAAAAGTTTGATCTAACTGCAATTCCACCCACCAACTGGTTGTTGCCGGATCAACCCAAACATTACCCTCTAATTGCTGCAGCGTTTCTTGAAATTGATCATAAGGCTCAAGCGCAATATTTTGTTCCGCAAAATAAGAGAAATCAGATTCGTCAACGCACTCTAAATTAACAAATAAAAAGGCTTCTTCCATCGTAACGATGGCATAACTAATCACCAGTGGATTATAAGGAACATCATTGCCGCGAATATTGTAGAGCCATGCAGTTTCATCTAATTGCGAAATCACCAACGCATCCGCACCCACTGTTTTCATCGCATCACGTACACGTTCTAATTTTTCTGATACGGAAAATCCTGTGTATTTTACATCAAGAATTTGTATGCGATTTAATTCCAATAAAGGTTGATCATTCCAGATTGCATCAACCAAATTGTCAGGTATAGCCATTAATTCACTGTGCGCATTTGATAACACCGCACTCCACTGACGACGTTGTGCCATACTCAACACACTCGGATCAACACCCACAGTGCAGTTAAATGCATTCTCTCCCAGCCACACACTCACCGGCGCTGCAACACCTTGTAATTGCTTCATGAGTTGAAATTCAGTTAAATCTAATTCTTGTTCTGCTTGAAGGGTGTAACGTGGATCAGTCCATAAATATGCTTTTTCTAAACCGACCAATGCTTCACCATAAGATCCTGTGAAATGAGTTAACCACGGACGACGCTGCCAATGTGGCGGCACATATTCATTATTGTGATCATCGCGTGTTGGTACATAATAAAAATCAATATTTTTATCTGCCATCAATTGTCTTAGCTTGGTTAATTTTTCTGAAACTGATTTCATTGCAAAATCTCACTTTTTAAAAAATATGTTACCATACTCGCGCACTAAAAATAATAAACTGTACATAAAAACGATGAGTAAAAAATCAGATATTGTCATTGTGGGCGCCGGATTGATTGGCACGAGTTTTGCGCTCAGCATTGCGCAGGCTGATTTTTCAATTCGAATTTTAGAAAATCATTTACCCGATGTGTTGTCACAAGCCAACACCCATTCGCGACCGATTTCATTATCTTACGGCAGCTATCGCATTTTAAATACCCTTGGTGTTTGGAGTGAATTAGAAAAAAACGCGTGTCCCATTTTATCGGTACACGTTTCTGAAAAAGGAAAATTAGGCGTTACTCATTTTTCAGCAAAAGAAGAAAATATTCCCGCGCTCGGATTCGTTGTCCCTTTTTCTGTTTTACAACTCGCTTTATATCAACACGCTGCCAGTCGAAAAAATATCACTGTCACGTCAATTCAGACAATAGAAAAAATAAATAATCATGTAAACGGTGTTGATATAAAAATAAAAACAAATAATGGAGATGAAACTATTTTTGCTGATTTATTGGTTGCAGCAGACGGCACACAGTCACATTGTCGTGAATTATTAAAAATAAATCACGCAGAAAAAAAATCGGGCGATGTTGCACACATTTATCAATTAACTTTATCTGAACAACACAATCATACCGCTTACGAACGATTTACGAATTGCGGTGTTCTCGCCCTCTTGCCGTTATTCGAAAAAAATAAAGCACAATTGGTTTGGACGATCACACCGCGCGTTGCAAAAAAAATGGCTGCTTGGAATCACGACGCCATTTTATATTTTCTGCAAGAAACATTTGAAGGGCGATTATTGATTGCTGATGCAAAAAAAATCACTGAATTCCCATTAAAAACAGTGATTGCAAAAAAACAAATTGCACAATCTGCTGTGTTGCTCGGCAATGCGGCACACACAATTTATCCCGTTGCGGCGCAAGGATTTAATTTGGGTCTGCATGATGTGGCGATATTGGCGAATATTTTAATGAAGGCTAAAAAAAATAATAAACGTATCGAGGAATGGTCTTTGTTAAAAAAATATGAAGAACAAATTAATGATCACCAACAAGCTATTTTTTGTGTCACCAACTCATTAACCTCTATTTTTGAGCTACCTTTTATTGGCAACTTACGCGGACTGGGATTATTAACCACGGATTTAATGCATCCCATCAAAAAAAAATTAGTGAATCGCGCCATGGGCAACACCAATGAAAAAATATGATGTCGTGATTGTGGGTGCAGGCATGGTCGGTTTATCGCTGGCAACACTGCTCAACAAAGATAATTTTTCTGTTTGTGTTATTGAATCACAAAAAATAAACTTATCTTACGATCAACCGACTGCACGCGTCAGCGCCATTCACTTAACATCACAAAAATTATTGGATTATCTTGGTGTGTGGGAATTATTAAAAACAGATGCGACTCCATTGCAGAAAATGCACATTTGGGATCATGCGCAACATGCGCAATTGCATTTTAATAGTGACGATATTCAACAAACTGAAATGGGTTGGATTGTAGATAATTCTGCGATAATAAGTGCATTGCGAAAAAAATTATCCGATATCGATTTTTATCAACCTGTTTCTCCTGAAAAATGCTTGATAGAAAAAAATAAAATAATTTTATTTTTAAATAACACAGAGAAAATCGAAACTGATTTAATAGTGGGTGCGGATGGTGCCAATTCTTGGGTGCGCGAGCAAATGCAAATGAATATGCACACACGATCCTATTATCAACAATCCATTATTGCGGTGATTAAAACAGAATTGCCGCACGATAATATTGCTTATCAAAAATTTTTAACAACGGGTCCAGTTGCATTGCTGCCATTAAAAAACAAAAATCATACCGCGCTCGTCTGGTCTGCGGATGAGAATATATCGGATGAATTAATGAAAAATTCAGATGATATTTTTGCAGAAAAATTAACACGCACGCTGGATTTTAAATTGGGAAAATTAAAAATCATATCTGAGCGCGCATCATTTTCATTAATCATGCGACACGCGAGTGATTATGTTTCTAGTCATTTCGCCTTGGTCGGCGATGCGGCTCACACCATTCATCCGCTCGCAGGATTAGGCGTAAACTTAGGGTTAATGGACGCGGCCTGTTTGGCGCAGATTTTACGAGAAGCGCGTGAAAATAAAAAATCTTTGGGTGATTTTCGTGTTTTGCGTCGCTACACGCGCTGGCGAAAATCTGAAAACACACCGATTATTTGCGCGATGCGACAACTTAAAGAGTTATTTGCGATAGATTCTAACGCATTCAATTATCTACGAGATTTTACCATTAATACCATTGATCAACAGCTCACAATCAAAAAACAATTGATGCAAATAGCTACTGGCAAATCAAAAGAACTGCCTTCTTTTTTACAATAACTTCATTTAACGCTATGCTGGATAAAGAGTGTTAACGCAAGGAGTGCGGTATGCGCGAATTTCTTAATGTATTTGCGGCATCATGTGGTGATGGAAATTCACCTGTTCAATCAAGCTCACCTGTTCAATCAGAAAATCCATTTAGATACCTGCCTCCCCCAAAACAAGATCATTACAGTAAATTTTTACATAACGAAGTTTTACGGAAGTTTTACGTTTGCGTCAATTACAACAGCAACTTCTTGAGCACAATTTGAAGCCATTGATAAAAGAATCAGAAACATTGTTAACAGCGTATCAAAATAAAGCGGGATTATTTTTTCGGGAAGCCGCTTCTCGCGTAGAAGGTTGGGAAACGGATTGCTCAACTGAAAAACCCACGGAGAAATTAGCAGTGTCATGATGATTTTTTAAATAAGGAACATGTACATGTTCCTAAACCACAAGGAGGTTGTTTATGCGCAAATGGGGAAAACGCGAACGCGGCATCACTATTCCACCCACGAGTTTTTTCTCAGGCAATGGAATTGACTTACAAGCAGTCATTAAAGAACACGTAAGAAGAAAAACTTTTTTAGAAAAAGAAATTGCAGAACAACTATCACAAGAACATGCCAATGCAACACTGCTCACACAACAAACAGAAGAAAAAGAGCGTGATGTATTGTTTCAAACAATGCATCGTGAAAATCCGGTGTTTAAAAAAATAGTTTCTGATTTTGTAAACCAGACCATTGAGAGCGCACTTGCAAAAACAGAAACAAAAAAAACAGTAAAAACGCCTGAAATAAACAGACCAAAAACAAGTAACATGATTCCCGCGGAACGTTCAAAAGCATGGGTGACGTTTTTTGACGCGAAGCGAAAAGAAAACGGTTCAGCAATTCCTGCTGATCCAAGACGTCCCGGCATAACGCTTAGCAACAAATAAATATCAATGGGGGAAGTGGCTATGAGTGGACTCGAACCACTGACCCCAGCATTATGAATGCCGTGCTCTAACCAGCTGAGCTACATAGCCAAGAGTAATTCAGCCTCGCTCACTAACAGCCAATTTTGAGTGCTTCTGGCTGTTTTGCCTTTATTGAATTGAGGTGGCTTATTACGCGAAGGTGGATTTTGGCGATTAAATCAAATGTTGTCAAGTTGGGTGGTCACACATTAAACCGAAACAAAATCACATCGCCATCTTTGACAACATATTCTTTGCCTTCTTGTCGCCATTTACCCGCTTCTTTTGCACCTGCTTCACCGCTATATTTTACATAATCATCATACGCAATCACTTCAGCTTTAATAAAACCGCGCTCAAAATCAGTATGAATCACGCTGGCGGCTTGTGGCGCGCTAAATCCTTTTTCGATTGTCCACGCACGCGCTTCTTTTGGGCCGACGGTAAAATAGGTTTGCAATCCCAGTAATTCATAACCAGCGCGAATTAATTGATGCAATCCTGGTTCGGTAATGCCAACGCTGTCCATAAATTCTTTTTTCTCCGCATCGGATAAATCAATTAACTGTGATTCGAATTCTGCACAAATCAACACAATTTGTGCGTATTCATCTTCTGATAATTTTTTTACGCGATCAGAATAGATATTACCCTTTAATCCTGCTTCATCTACATTCGCAATATATAATACGGGTTTTGCCGTGAGAAATTGAAATGGCTCTAAACATTTTTTTTCTTCATGTGATAGATGTAATGCGCGAATGGGTTTGCCGTCGCTTAATTGTTTTTGTGCGCGTAACAACAGAGATTGTTCGATTTTTTCGTTGGCGTTTGCGTTTCCTTTATTTTTTTTAATCGCTTTTTCAACCGAATCCAAATCTGCTAATGCTAATTCTAAATTAATGACTTCAATGTCAGACAGTGGATCCACTTTTCCAGCAACGTGAATGACATTATCATTTTCAAAACACCGCACCACATGCACAATCGCTTGCGTTTCGCGAATGTTCGCTAAAAATTGATTTCCCAATCCTTCGCCTTTCGAAGCACCGGCAACCAACCCCGCGATATCAACAAACTTCACCGTAGTCGGCACGATTTGTTGTGATTTTCCGATTGCGGCGATTTTATCTAAACGCTCATCCGGAACCGG
This sequence comes from Gammaproteobacteria bacterium RIFCSPHIGHO2_12_FULL_39_24, assembly GCA_001802455.1. Taxonomy (GTDB): domain Bacteria; phylum Pseudomonadota; class Gammaproteobacteria; order Coxiellales; family Coxiellaceae; genus 2-02-FULL-42-43. Next base: position 3,268 of record MGXZ01000002.1, on the reverse strand, counting down.
TACAATGCCGACATTCGGCTCAATGGTACAAAATGGAAAATTCGCCGCAGCAATGCCTGCTTTCGTTAATGCATTAAATAACGTGGATTTTCCCACATTCGGTAAACCCACAATGCCGCATTTGAAACCCATAAAAAATATCCGCTCTAATCATAAGAATGAGCGAAAGTATACGCGCTGGATGTTGATGTGAAAAGTGTCAACTATAAATATGAATCTGCACAGTAAATCGATGTGACGCAAGCAAAGCAAGATATTTATCAATCAGTTTTTTTGATATTTTTAAAATGTTTGCGCAATAAATAATTTTTTACGCCACTTCATCATATGGCTGTATATCGTGCTCAATTTTTTTGCCAATAATTTTTTGCGTTGATTTTAAATCAAAATCTCTTTGTAAATTCAACCAAAATTCAGGCGACGTACTAAAAAAGCGCGCTAATCTTATCGCAGTTTCCGGCGTAATACCTCTTTGGCCGTTTAAAATAGCGGTAATTCGGTTTGTTGGTACCGATAATTTACTGGCAAACGCATTGGCAGATAAGTCAATCGCATTAAGCTCATCTTGCAGGATTTCACCGGGATGGATTGGACGCATTTTATTGGTTGTTACTTTTAATACGCTCATATTTTCCTCCTTCAGTGATAATCAACAATTTCAACATCATAAGGCTCATCATTTGCATTCAATTTAAAACAAATGCGCCACTGAATGTTAATACGGATACTGTACTGCCCTTTTCTATCGCCTTTAAGCACCTCAAATCCGTTGCTTGGCAAATTGCGTAAATCATTTATACAAGTTGCCGAATCCAATATTTGCAGACGTCTTTCGGCTTGACGGCGAATGGCCTGCCATTTTAAGACCGGCTTTCCATTAAAAAGAAATTCGGTATCTGTATTTTTAAATCCTTTTATCATCATTTAAAGAATAGCAAATATTACGTTATACGTCAAGCGTAACACACCAATATTTTGTACTGTTTTTCAATGTGTTGCAACTTACTGCGTTGGAGAATAAAATACTAGGTTGTTTTGTTCTTGTTGGGTAAAAAATAGGGGGTTATTTTTGTCAGAACTAGGCTGTCTTTGTCCATTCAAAATATCTGGCTCTATGCAGATCAGTGTGGGTATAAATTCCAATCTACTGTATATCAATCGTCATCAAGTTAAGTGAGAATGCTTTTTTATCAACTTTAGCATTGTAGTCCGTCATCCCGCGGCGTAGTCCGCGGGATCCAGTGGAGCTCGATTATGGAGAAGGCATTTTGCGTTTATATACTTGCAAGTAAACGTAATGGCACATTATATGTCGGCGTTACTTCAAATTTAGTACAAAGAATTTGGCAACATAAATCAGGTGAAATATCGGGTTTTACGCAAAAATACAGCGTAAAAATACTGGTATATTATGAGCAGCATGAAAATAGCGAAAGCGCCATTCATCGTGAAAAACGAATAAAAGAATGGGAACGCAAACAGAAATTACATTTAATTGAAACGCATAATCCAACTTGGCGTGATTTGTATGATGACATTGTGTGATGTGATTTTTTCTCTGGATCCCGCGGACTTAGCCGCGGGATGACGAGATACGTACCCACACTGATCTGCATAGAGCCAACAGAATGGTAAGAAACTTGCTATCGTCAAACTATAGCGCCACCCACTTAGCCCTGCACTTTGTTGCAAGCTCAGTCGTCATCGGTCATGTACTCCCGTGTACACTCCCTCGACTTCCTCGCTTGCGCCGCGTGCAGAACTAAGCGGATGACGCTATATTTATTATTTAAAAACCGCATAAAACGGAAAGATTACCTACTCATCCAACAATCGATGCAACTCCTCCGTCAGATAAAATGGAATGGAAAGTAGTTGGTACACTACCGATGCGCCAGCAGGTGTTTTTAAATCTACTGACATTGTATTGGGTATGTCCGCATTAATTCGCACAGCACGCTTTCGTTTTTTTAAATACATAAATTGCTGCAAGGATTTTAAGCTGCCAGTTTTCCCCGATTTTACTTCGATAGGAATAATGTCGTGATGATGTTGCATGACAAAATCTATTTCTGCATTTGAGTTTTTCTCTGCGCGACACCAATAAAAATGATGTGGTTCAACATAATCAGGTTCAATGCATCGCAATAATTGTGCGATCACTTGTTCTGATATCGCGCCTTCATTCACTAAATTTAAATCATATACCGATTCCAAATGTCCTAAGCGCAATCCCAATAAGCTCGATGCCAATCCTGTATCCACCAATCCCACTTTATAATATTTTTTATTTACCTCTGCCAATAACGGCAATCCATTGGCATGCGTTACTTGAATTTTATAACATATACGCGCTTTACACAGTAAATCGAGTGCTTTTTTGAGTGTTTCTGTTTTTGTATGAGGATTAACGTGACTGTAAACAAATTTTTGCCCCAACATTTTGGGGATCGCCATGAGTATTTCTTCAAGATGTTCAATTGAAATACGTTTGGCGTATTTTGCAAAATCATCACGATAAGTCAGTAATAAATTATTGTGAATACGAGAAACATTCTCAAGTGACTGTGTTTCAATCCATGAACTTACCGCGGCGGGCATACCGCCAATGACAACATATTCGCGAAAAACAGATAATAATTTTTGATGAATGGCGTCGGGTATTTTTTCAGGTAACGAATATTCCTGCAAAAATGCAACCGATTGATCCAATCCTTTCGCTAATAAGAATTCTTCAAATGACAAAGGTTCAAGATGCAAATAATCAATGCGCCCCACTGACATGCTAAATGAATGGTCAGCCAACGCGAAATCCAGCAATGAACCCGCTGCAATCACCGGTAACTCCGGTAATAACTCATAAAACCAACGCAATTTTGCCAGCACTTCCGGAAACATTTGCACTTCATCTAACAGCAAAAGACTATTGCGTAGTTCAATTTTACTATCTAATTTAAATTCGATATTTCTCACTATTTTTGCAGGCTCATTCGTGTCAAACAACGAACGGAATTCTGGATGTGCTTCAAAATTAATTTCAATCAGCGTCTTGCCGGCTGTTTTTGCCAACTGCCGCGCCAGCCATGTTTTTCCCGTTTGACGCGCACCGCGCAACACCAATGGTTTCCGCTGGGGGTCAGTAATCCATTCTTGCATTGTTTTATCAGCGTATCTTGGCACTTCTCCGGTCTCATGAGGTAACCCAAGCCACTTTTCTATAAAAAATCGATTTTTCTTCCGGAACTGAAAGCTGTCTGATCTTCAATGC
>MGXZ01000001.1 GCA_001802455.1 Gammaproteobacteria bacterium RIFCSPHIGHO2_12_FULL_39_24 | reverse complement strand
ATTTGAACGTGCTGGTTAAACTTGAGAAGTTGGTGTCTGCGGAAACGCGGGAAGATTACGCCAGCTATCCATGACGCCCCCAAGCGATGGAAATACACCGGCGCTATTCCTGCTGATTTCTGTCAATTGACAAAAACATATACTTCAGAACACGTAGAGTATCTACTGGATCAGGCTGAAAAAATTGAGGATATATTTTTTATTCAAATAAACATATCGATGAGTAATGGCACGATAGTTCCGGAGCTCATATCTCTTTATCCAATAGAAATTGAAAATATTCGAGAAGACATGATCTATGGATCATGTACCGCGATAATCATTGACAGCACTAAAAAAGCAGTCTTGGTTGACCTTAATAGTTTATTTATAAAGAAACATAAAGCCAGCAAATTACTTTGTGGGTATTATTCAATTAGAAATAAACTAAACACAAAGCAGTCGGAAAAGGCGCCATATCACAATGATGCAATATCAGACGCTGTTATTAACTATATCCTCCCAGAAATTTTGTCTGACAAAAATTCTGATCTTTCTAATCCAGAAAAATTTGACTGTTTTTTAATGTTGAAATCAGTATTACCAAAAATTGGAGCGAGAAAAATTAATCTCATTAAAGCCAAAAATAAAGATGAGTCAACAATATCCTTTACAGATAAGCACGAGGAACAAGTCAACACTAATTTCAAAGCCTTCAGAGGAAGGATTTCTAATCTTGTAGCAGAGTATAAAGAAAAATAAATCACGTATCGTAATAGACGCTAAAAAACGCAGATCAACGCAGAATTGCGCAGATTGCGTGATTCACTTTTCAAGTCATGTAGCTTGATCTTTGACAGTTCAATTAACTTCAAAGAGGCAAAAATGGCTACAAATCAAACCGTACTCACACCAAAAATTTACTTCATCAAAGACGCAGAGTCACTTACGCGACGTAATCGTTTAACGTTACGTCGTTGGTGGATGCGCGATCTTTTTCCTTGCCCATCAAAAATAAATAATCGTCTTTTCTGGAAAGCAGAAGTAATTCACCAATGGATTAACAGCAATTAATCAATCGAAGGATCGAAAAATGAAATCAATGGAATTGAATAACAAGGTTTGCAAACCACGCAGATCAAAAGCAATGGAAGCGAAAGCAACAAGGGGTCTTGAGCATATGCTTAAAGGGGGTGTAGTCAATAGAGCCACATTAGCTGAAATCGGTGTTGCTGATAAAAATGATTCGGCACATACCATGATGTCAGGACTCAGGAATTATAGATACATCCCAATTATAAGTAGGCGCACTGATGATGGAACATGTGACTATTGCATGGCTCCAGAAGAAATTAAACGTTACAACAATCCTGATTTGAGGCAACAACAACGCGAAGAAATGAAAACACATGTTGAAGAAAAAAGAATACACAGCGCTATCGAAAAATTTTTAAATTTTTTAACGCGAATGCGGAATTCACGCCAGCTTCGACGACACATCAAAAAAATTCAAGCTGTAACAACAGAAATTAACGCCCTTGTTGAATTAGAGCAAAAACAAGAGCGTTAACAAAATTACTAATTAAGGGCTGCAACCCTGATCAATTTAAAAGGTATTTAACATGAAAGATTTTACAGCAATATTAAATAACGTCAAAGTCGCATCGACAAAACAGGGTGTCATGACAACAAATCAATTTGAAAACATTGATGGTGCTAAATTTTTAGAAAATGTCAGGCAAACAACGACTGGAGAAAAAGACGGCGCACATTTTATTCGCGCATCACTACAAATAAGTAACGGCGTGTGTTTGTCTCGTACTGACAGCAACGCTGAAAGCTTGGCTAATATCCTGATAATCGATTGTGATAAGCATATCGACGACAATGGCGAAGAAATTGATGGCGCACCTGATCCAAAAACGATACATGACATTTTGAAAGAAAATAATATTGCTCATGTATTGTATGGTTCGCATTCGCATTACGCTGGTAAAAAAGGTAATCGATATCGAATTATTATTCCAACAGCTATTTCATACGATAAAGCACAGCTCGCCCCCAGTGTTGAATTTATTGTTACGTTAATCAACTCACAACTGAACGGCGAATTATTAGCGAATGCAAAAGAAAACTGTACTTGGGCGCAACCTTGGTATTATCCACGTAAACAAATTGATAGCACCATTCCAGATTTGTATTTTGAATATTTAGATGGCGATGCAATTAATGTTATTGATGCGCTTGATATTCCGCCAGTAACAAAAATCAAGGTGAGGAGTATAAACTCAAGAGATGGCGAAATATCGCCAATCGCAGCCTTCAATCAGCAATACCCGATTAGAGACTTGCTTAAAAAATATGGGTACAAGTTTTGTTTTTACGGTAGTGAGAATGAGAAATGGCTTTCGCCCAATTCAACATCGGGGCAGGCAGGTATTTCAGTCAAAGATAATAAAATATATTGTCATCACAATGATGTGCTGAAGGATGGATACTGGCATGACGCGTTCGATCTGATGCGCGCTCGTGAAAACTTAAGTGAGAATGATGGCATCATTCGCGCTGCACAAATAACACAAGCGCCTGATGGTGGAACAGTTGATCAGCATAACAAAAACTTGTTTAGAACTCGTTCTAGCGATGAAAATAAAACATCAGTGATTCTACATTCAGCCATCCTCAAGCAATTACTGGAAAAAATCCCACAGGTGAATTTTAAAAAGATCGCAAATCTTGATGACGATAAGGAGCCAAAGCACAGTCATTATCATGTTATTGCTATTGAAACCATTTTAGAAACTGCAAAAAAAGAAACACTGGGTTTGTGTCGCAATCATGATTTTATATACCTGTTTAATGGCGCATATTGGAATTTGGTTGACCGCGATGAATTAAAAACTTTTCTGGGTAAAGCAGCAGAAAAAATGGGTGTTAGTCATTTGCTCGCACGTCATCATAAATTTAAAGATGATTTATTTAAACAGTTTATTGCGTCCGCAAATTTACCCAAACCAGAACCAGAAAAAGATACTGTGTTTATCAATTTAAAAAACGGTACATTTGAAATAACACAAAATGAAACAAAATTAAAACCTTTTAGTTCTGATGACTTTATAACTTATCAGCTACCATTTAATTACAACATCGAAGCCACTGCCCCATTATTTCAACAATACTTAGATAAAGTACTGCCAAATAAAATATTGCAAAATGTTTTATCGGAATATCTCGGCTGCATTTTTATTAAAACTAGCACACTAAAACTCGAAAAAGCATTGTTACTGTATGGAAGTGGTGCAAACGGTAAATCCGTTTTTTACGAAATTGTTAGAAACTTATTAGGTGAGCACAATACTTCTGAATATTCATTGCAAAGCCTTACGGATTCAAAGGGCTATTATCGCGTAAAAATTGCGAATAAATTGGTAAATTACGCAAGTGAAATAAATGGCAGACTTGAATCATCTTTTTTTAAACAACTTGTGAGCGGTGAACCTGTCGAAGCTCGTTCGCCTGGCTGCGAACCGTTTATCATGACTGAATATGCGAAATTAATTTTCAACTGTAATGAATTGCCTTCAGATGTTGAGCATACGGAAGCTTATTTTAGGCGCTTTTTAATTATTCCGTTTGATGTAACTATTCCTGAGCATGAGCAGGATAAGCAGTTAGCGACGAAAATCATTGATGCTGAACTCTCCGGTATTTTTAATTGGGTTCTTGATGGATTACGACGATTACTCTTACAAAAACAATTCACTGATTGTGATGCAATCAAGCAAGCTCGCGCTCAATATGAAAAAGAATCAGACAGCGTAGCTTTATTTTTAGAAGAAAAGGGATATAAGCCGAGCTCGTCAGAAAAAACTGTACTTCAAACGATGTACAACGAATATCGAGCATTCTGTATGGATGATGGGAATAGACCCGTAAAAAAATTAAACTTTAGAAAACGATTAGGGAAATCGAAAATTTTAATTGAAAAGGACAATCGCGGACTTGTCGCTTGTGTAAATAGAACAATACTGGTTTATGTTTAACAGACATGGTGTAGCCAAGCTTTGTTCAGGCTACACCTATTTTTATAAGGTGATAAAAGTGACAAAAGTGATGTTGTCACAATAAGTTATTTTTTATACTTAGCAACATGTACGCGTAAAGAGATAATAGAGTTTTTGAATTTTCCTACACTTATACGCGCGCGAGAACAAACTGGAGTTGTTGAATTTCTCAGCTCCATAAAAAGAAACTCAAGGAGGAGTTATGGCAAGACCAAATAAAAATACCGATCAAGTGATTAGCGATATTATTGTTGGCATACAAAAAGGATTAACGCTCAAAGCTGCTTGCAGATACGCTGGTGTATCGTACTCAAGCTTGGCTAATTGGATGTATAAAGGAAAACAGGCGCGCTTAAAAGGTGAAAATAATTATCATACTGAAATACTCGATAAAATTAATCACGCAACACGTGTCATTCAATTACAGCACCGTGACCGATTTTTTTTTAATTTATCGCCGCGTGATTTTCGTTATGGCTGGCGTAATCCGATGAAATGGGAAACGAAAGTTAAAATTAGCAATGCGTGGTTTAAGATGAAATCGAAAAAAAAATGTGAAAGAGCGACATATTTTTGATGGTACAGCAAGAGGCAAAAATACAAAAATTTCTACCATCTTTTTTGATGGAATTAAACTAATTCTCCTAAAAAAATAATTGGATTATTGGGATATGCTTCACAGTATCCACTAAGCGGGGTTGCGCTTAAATTAACCGTTTTTATCGTTCCATTTTTTACAGTTAATTCAATGGAAACTAAGCATGATTGATTGTCTATCAAATTCTCAGAATAAACAGTAGAGCAGCTGTAAGGGAATACTATTGATTTGGGATCTATAGTTATTTCATTTATAGCTGAAGGTATCTCACCAGGGCTAATAGAAGCCGGGAATGAAATGCCGGGGCATTTTCCCGCCCCATTGTTTTTCCAAATTGGAAATTGAGGCGCGTCTGGAAGTATAAGTGTTGAGAGGATGTGATAACCAGAAACATCATATGATTTAAGTGCCCATATATTTGGAGCAATTCCAAGCATGGATAAGCAAAGCATAAGAATTTTTATTTTTTTAAAATATTTCATTAAAAACCCCTCGTTTAAATTTTTTTATAGCCATGTTCTTTTTTGCTACTTATAGTCCGTGGTTCTATAGGTATAGCGCGCATATGCTACTTTAATGCGCAAAAAACATCCAGCATTAATTAAACTCGGTAAACGTATCAGAGAACTTCGTAAGGCGAAAGGTTTTTCTCAGGAAGAATTCGCATATGAGGTTGATTTGGACAGAACGTACATGGGTGGTATTGAGCGAGGTGAGCGCAACATCGCCGCAATAAATATTATTCGAATTGCTAAAACTTTAAAAGTTGAGGTGGGTGAATTATTTCCTGCTATTCGCACATTGCAAATTGACTAATTCATATTGAATAAAAACAAATCAATCCTATTTAAGTGTACCCCAAAGTGTACCCAAACGAATTTTTATGGCTAATTTTCAGATGTTAAAAACAGACTGTTTCATTTTATTTATCAATACATTGGGCCGTGACAGGATCGAACTGTCGACCTACTGATTAAGAGTCAGCTGCTCTACCAACTGAGCTAACGGCCCAAAAAACAAACATGGTATACCGTGCATCCATGCACTAGAAAAATCTTCGTCGTCTTCTTCGTTGCCATGAAACGCCGCAATCTTAACAAAGCCACTATCTCTCCTGCAACCGAATACTGATTTTGTGATATGATTCGCGGGTTGAAAATCGCGCTTAAGGGAAAATAATGAGCAACTCTGCGGTAGTGCCCGTTGAAGAAGTGGCGTTAAATAAATTCCATGCCAAAATGGTTCTGACCGCGGGAATCGGATTTTTCACTGACGCGTACGATCTTTTTATTATCAGTATTGTCACCAGTATTTTAGGCCCGATTTGGCATTTATCAACATTACAAACCGCATTGCTAAATGGTGCTGCGTTAGCGGCAGCTGCATTTGGCGCTGTATTTTTCGGATTTTTCTCTGATCGTTATGGTCGAAAAAAATTATATGGTTATGAAGTGCTCGTCTTATTTTGCGGCGCAATATTATCTGCCGCTGCCATGTCTTTTGTGTGGTTATTTATCACACGCTTGATTGTGGGATTTGGTATCGGTGGAGATTATCCTTCTAGCGCCGTTGTGATCAGCGAAAACTCCACGCGTAAGAACCGTGGATTTTTAGTGTTATTGGTATTTGCAATGCAGGCCGTGGGATTAATTGTCGGCCCATTTTTTGCTTCATTATTAATGGCACTGCACATACAGCATGATATTATTTGGCGTATTTTATTGGGATTAGGCGCGATTCCCTCTGCATCGGTTTTTTATTTGCGTCGTAATATTCAAGAATCTGCGCATTATTTGCGAAGCAAAGAACCGATCGAAGCGATTCCAGTTGAAGTCAGTCGTGTTGTGCGTGATTTAGCTGTACCAAAAGAAGGTATTAGTGCGTACGATACGCAATACAATCGCCAATCCTTATTTTCAAAAAAATGGTTAATGTGTTTATTGGGAACGGCAGGCGCGTGGTTTTTATTAGACGTCGCATTTTATGGTAACGCTGTTTCATCGCTGATGATTATTAATGACATTCATCCGCATGCGTCATTGTTGGTGCATACCTTAATTACCGGATTTTTATTTTTAGCATTTGCCGTGCCAGGTTATGCATTAGCAGCAAAATATGTTGATAAAATTGGTCGAAAACCGCTGCAATACGCAGGGTTTTTTATGATGGCGTTAATGTATGCGTTCATTGCTTTTGTTCCGAATTTAGAAAATCACGTGCCGTTGTTTATCGCATTATTCGGCATTAGTTTTTTCTTTGTAAATTTCGGACCTAATACAACGACGTTTTTAATTCCATCAGAAATTTATCCCACCAGCATTCGCGCCAGGGCACATGGTATTTCTGCAGCAGTGGGGAAATTAGGTGCGTTTGTGGGTGTTTTTGGATTGCCATTTTTATTGCGTGAATTCGGCGTTTTTTCAACAATGGGCTTTATGTCGTTCGTTGCATTCTTGGGAATTTTTACAACAATGTTAATTCCTGAGATGAAAAATAAATCGTTGTCGGATGCGGGGAATTAAATGTCGCGGTAGAGCTCATGCCAACGGTTTAAATAAACTCTGCAAATCTTCTGCTGATAATGCAGTCTTGTTATTTTCTGTGTTGGATAATAACCCTTCAATTAACTGCCGTTTTTTGTTTTGCATTTCCTGTATGGTTTCTTCTACGGTGCCGGCTGTCAGTAATTTATAAACAAACACAGCTTTGTCTTGTCCAATGCGATGCGCACGATCGGTTGCTTGATCTTCGACCGCCGGATTCCACCATGGATCATAATGAATTACGGTATCTGCCGCAGTTAAATTCAAACCGGTGCCACCTGCTTTTAAGCTAATTAAAAAAATAGGTACGTTACCTGCTTGAAACGCAGCAATGGGTTCTGCGCGATTTTTGGTATCCCCTGTTAACATCACATACGATAATTTCTCTTCTGTTAACATGCCCTCAATAATATGTAGCATTGCCGTAAATTGAGAAAAAATTAAAATTTTTCGACCTTCTTCGACCATATTGGGCAGCATGCTGCGCAGCAATTCCAATTTCGAAGCACAGTCACCTGCTTTTTTTGCAGATTCTAGTTTCACCAATGCGGGATGACAACACACTTGTCGTAATTTCAACAAGGCATCCAAAATAATAATATGACTGCGATTTAATCCCTGTGTTTTGATTGCGTCTCGTACTTTTTTTTCCATCGACAGGCGAATGCTTTCATATAGATCGCGTTCAGGTCCTGCTAATTCTGTTGTGCGAATAATTTCTGTTTTTTCTGGAAGATCAAGAGCCACCTCTGATTTTTTTCTTCTTAAAATAAAAGGTCTTAAGCGTCGCGATAACAGTGCTTTTCGTTCTGTGTTATTTTCTTTTTCGATGGGTTTTCGAAACAGACGGTTAAATTGCGCAACATCACCCAATAATCCCGGCATTAAAAAATGAAACAAGGACCATAATTCACCTAAATGATTCTCCATGGGCGTGCCAGTTAAACATAAGCGATGTTCTGCTTGTAGTTGATGCACAATTTGCGTGCTCTTGGTTTGATTGTTTTTAATATTTTGCGCTTCATCTAAAATTAAATAATAAAAATTTTGCTTTAATAAAATGTCTTTATCACGCGTCAATAAGGGATAGGTGGTTAATACAATATCGGCTTGTGATAAATTTTCTTGGTGCGATTTTCGATCGTCTCCGTGAAATACAATGGTTTTGAGTGTGGGTGAAAACGTTTCAATTTCTTTTTGCCAATTAAACATCAGGCTTGTGGGTGCAATAATCAAAACTGGTTTTTGAATTCGGTTATTTTCTTTTTCAACGGACAAATGTGCTAACGTTTGCACCGTTTTTCCAAGTCCCATATCATCCGCTAAAATACCATTCAATTGATATTCACGCAGAAATTGTAGCCAATTCAATCCTGCCTGTTGATAGGGTCGTAATGTTGCTTTAAAAATAGCAGGTGTTTTGATGGATTGAATGCTGCGAAATTCGGATATTTTTTTACCGAGAGTACGTAGTTTTTCTCCACCAAACCAACGGTGTTTTGATGCATCTAATCCTTTTTCAAGCTCATGTAATAATTCTGCTTGATATTTTGAAAGACGCAGCGTGGCATGATCAGTTAATGTGGAATCAAATAATTCTACCAAAACCGTAATTATGGGTTTGATTCTGGAAAAGGTGGTCGATAATTTTTTTCCATTGGGTAATGCCATCACGATTTTTTGATCATCACGATATTGTTTTAATTGATCAGCAGGAGTGGTTTTAAGCAATCGTGCGATCACGGGCAACACATCTATTTTTTCTCCCTCAATCATGATGCCCAATTTAAATTCAAAATATTGGTAACTGGATGATTCATCCAATTCTGAATACCATGTGACATCCACATCATTCACGATGGAGTTGAAATTTTCATGGTTACGTATTATTTTCCAACCCTCCATTTCCAGTTGAGGGATAACCGTAATAATAAAATTAATATAATCGACTTCTTCGTGAATATTTTGAATTAAATATTTTTCAGCCTGTTCCAAGCTAAGCGGTTGTTTGAGTTGAGACAATTCTATGTGTTTTGCTAATTCCAATAACCATTGTTTTTCACTATCGAAATGACGTTCTAGTTTATGCAGCTGCCCATTCTTTAAAAATTTTACCGTTTTTTGCGTATTAGCGAATGAAAAAGGAACGGTAACATGATTAGCATAATCAAATGCAATTTGTGCAACAGGCGCTTGCTCTGACACCATTTGAAAATGATATTGAGGATGCTCTTTCGTGATGGTTGCAACGGATAATGTCATGATCGGTGTTGGACGAATAGAGTCAAGCACATGTGGTTGCATGATCGTTGCAAGTGATAATGACACCTGTTTTGGTAATAAAGATTGCAATTGTGTATTCACAGTATCAATTAATTCAACCGGTACTTCTGGTGCTGACAAAAGATTACTGACCAAGGAAAGCGGTATGGGTGTTTCTGCAATACCCATGCAATGTTCTGACGCATCGAAGTACCACAATTGATCTAACACAAATATCATCGTGGGTTTTTGATCGATGAAACACGCTATTTTTTGATTGCTGCTGGGTAACATTTCCCATTTGAGTTCCAGTGATTTTGGTTTACCCAATGTGATCGGTGAATTTTGTACATCATTAAAATGACAACGTTTGGTTTGAATAATTTCTTCAAGATAGCGTGAGCTATTTTTTCCCGTGAGCATGATTGTGCTACTGCCATGAAACGATGCGCCGTGGTGCATTATTTTTATATATGTCACATTGTGTTGATCTTGTTCATCTAAAAATTTGGCTTGTGAAAAACTATCTGGATCGAAACGTTTGGGTTTTCCAATGCCCCCATTTTTTAAGACGCGTGCCAGCGACAAATTAATATCTAACATTGTTTTATTATGCGAACGATAAGAAAGAATGTAATGCAAACGATGATCATCTTTTTGTTGATTGTGCTGTGTTACCGTATTCGCAGTATACGATTGCAATTGATTTATCCATTGCGTGAGCCGTTCCGTTTCTCGTGATGCTGTTGCTTTTTGTTCAGAAAAAGAATTTAAATTGGAAAACAGAGTTCGCTCATTTCTTTCTACCGCATCAATTAAAGCGGCGGCTGCATGTTTACATCGTGACTTCACGGGACAAGTGCAGTGGCTCTCAATGCTGTATTTATCTGGATTTTCATGCGGTGTAATATGCACGCGGGCTTGATATTCTTTGCCGTTGTTAGCGCTGGTGACGAGCGCGCTAATCTGTAATCCTTGTTCAGTAATGGTAAGACGTTTGACATGATCATGTTCCGCGTACGAAAACGCGCGATGCAGTGTTTCTTCTGTAAAATGTCGATGAATAATGTTTTGGATATTTTTGAAAACAGAGTACATTCCAGTATCCTTTTGACCCGATCCTCATTTTTATTTCGAAAAATTTTGTAAGGATGCTATAGGAAATGGGTGGAGAAAGATAGGGGGATTGTCAATATTGATCCAGCCACAATTTTCCGGACACCTTGCTAAGCGACCATTTTAACTTCAAACAATTCAGGACTTAAAAAGCCCAGCGTCG